>NZ_JBSPTO010000005.1:0-238300 GCF_053850215.1 Mesorhizobium sp. f-mel | reverse complement strand
CGCCCGCCAGCTTGCTGCCCAGAAAAGCCTCCGCAAGACTCAACTGACCCGTCCGCTTCACCGCCATCGTGATTCCCTCCGAACTTCCATCTCAGAGAATCACAAACCAAGAATTGTGCAACAGTCCAACAAGGGGAGGGGGAAGACGTCACCTAATTTAGGTTCGCGCGGCTCGGTCCGGTGCCATGCCGTAATCCTCGCTGCGCTCAACCGCACGATAGAAATCGGCGAGCTGCTTGCCGCGCTCCGGCTTGAAGACGCGGCCGGCTATGACCACCGAAGCGATGCGATCGATACGGAAAGCGCGGAAATCGTCGCGCATCTCGCACCAGGCGACCAGCGTCCACACCTTGCCCCAGAACCACAGGCCCAATGGCCTGATGTCGCGCGCGGTGCCGCGGCCTGCTTCGTCGGAGTAGTCGATGGTCAGCACCTGGCGTTTTTCCACTGCGCGCTCGATCAGGTCGATTGCTTCGCGGGCGGCGTCGCTCACCACCCACATCGGCGTGTGGATTTCGGTGCGGGCGATGCGGTCCTTTTCTGCATCGGGCAGCACGGCGCCGATCTTGACCAGCGCCTCGTCGGCGGCCCGCGCCATGGCAGCGCCGCCAAACGCGCGCACCATGCGGGCGCCGGCGACCAGCGCGACGATCTCGTCACGCGTGAACATCAGCGGCGGAAGGTCGAAACCCTCCCTCATCATGTAGCCGACGCCGGCCTCGCCGTCGATCGGCACGCCCGTCGACTGCAGGTCGGCGATGTCGCGGTAGATGGTTCGCTCGGAAACCTCGAGCCACGTGCCCAGCTTCTGGGCGGTGACCAGACGGCCACCGCGCAGATGCTGCACGATCTGGAAGAGCCTGTCGGCGCGACGCATCGTATGGTCCCTCGGTGTTGTTTCTATGCATGTCGTTTTGCCAAAGCCGGTTCCCACTTTTGGGCGACATGCATTATGGTTCGAGCCCTTCGCGCTTGCGCTGCGCGGCGATGAAAGCCGCGCCGAAGGACAACTTCCCTGTTGTCGGCGTCTTTGCATCCAGCACCCGCCAGAACTGCGCGATGTCGCTAAGCGTCATGCCGCGTTCCAGATCCTCGTTGGCGGCCTCGGCAACAGTGCGCAGATGATAGCCGATAGTGACCGGACATGTCACTTCGGCACCGTGCTCGATGGCGAGCGCGGTGCGCAATGCGCGGACGTCCATGTCCACGCCCTCTGGGATGGAGCGGATGAAATCATCGACCTGCCGTGCCGTCGGCACCAGCATCGGCTGGCCTTCGACGACGTCGCCAACAGTGCGCGGCGTCGGCTTGATACCGTTGGTGCCCGGCGTGTTCAGCCTGTCGTTCCAGCTCTTTACCATGCGCCACCTAAACGAAGAGCCCAAAGCTGTTGCCGTCGGGGTCGAGGCAATAAGCGAATGTGCCGGCCGGAATGGAGATCGCCGGCGAGACGATCTGCCCGCCGTTCTGCCTCACCCGTTCCATGGCGTCCTCGATCGGTGCGGCAACCGACAGATGGATGGTCGGGCCATTTCCGGGTGCCGCGGGTTTCCCTGGGTAGATGTGCCCGGAGGCCGTTCGGTCCTCGGCGACGAACATGGCCATCGGGTTCGGACCGCTCTCCTCCAGAATGAGATCGTTCTGGAGCACCGACCCATAAAAGGCGCGCGCCCGATCCATGTCGGTGACAGGAATCTCGAACCATGCCGAAGCTTTTGCAGGGATGAAGGCCATGTCTGTCTCCTGATACTGCCGCACTATTGCACGCCGCTCCTGACACCATACTGTCAGGAGGCTTCAGCATATTCCCCTTCAGCGTACTCCTTGGCGAACAGCATACGCATCTCAGCAACGTCGCTGCTTCTCTGGGGATAGAGCGTCTTCAAATAGGCAAGAGCGAACGTGCCGGGAGCCGAACCCGGTGCGGACACGATGCGACCGTCGGCGACCGCATAGGGCACGTCCTGATAGTTCTGGGCGCCCGGGTAACCCGGTTCCTTTTCGTTGATCCAGTCACGACCATTGCTGGTGTGTTTGGCCTTGTCGAACAAGCCGGCACGTGCCAGTGCCAAGGTGCCGGCGCAAATGCCGCCGACCACGCCGCCACGCGTTGCGACCGCTGTCAGCAGCCGGGAGACATCAGGCGGGGCATCGACCCACTGGTCGGAGCCGATGACCGCCACAGCGTCGAGATCGGTGTTTTCATCAACCTCGGTGGAACGGTCGGGCGTCAGCATAAATCCGCTGGCCGAAGTCACCGGCTTGCCGTTCGGCGTCAGCGACACCGCGCGTGCGCCGAACCATTCGACCGCCGAAGCCGCCAGCAGCCCGTATTCCCAGTCGGCGAAGCGATCGATGAAAAGAACGCCGATGGTTTTCTGTTCGGACATTTCCTGCTCCGTCTTTCCGTCCGCCGGACCTGTTTATCTGGGCGCCGTGGCGTCCGCATCCAACTGCTGCTGCGAAGAAATCGCCTCAATGGCCGCGGCCGTGGCGGCCTTGGTAATTATCCGGCCAACCGATGTCCTTGCGGATGCTTTGCGGCAACCCGTTCATGAAACGCCGGGTGCGGATCTCGTTGCGCATCGTCCTGATCTTGCCGACATAGTGCTGCACGCCGCGCAGAATGGTAAAACCGTTCATAGCTGGTCTCCTCTCTTTCGATGGAGACACTATCGCACACCCCTCCTGACAGCAGTCTGTCAGTAGAATGATGGCCTTCGGCGATGCTGCCGGTTTTGCTTTCCCGAGCTCGCCGGTGCGCGGCACGCCGGCTTGTTCATCGCAGGTCGCTATCAGCGTCGAGATCGTTCAGCTTGCAGCGACGGACTGTCGGAATTCGCATCCTTCTGCGATAGGGTCGGCGTTCTGATATGAAGGAGAAAAATTTTCCGTAAATCAGGGAGACGACCATGGGCCTGCAACTGACGGGAATCCACCACCTGACCGCTATCACCGCGAATGCGCCCGGAAACCTTTGTTTCTACACGAGGACCTTGGGCCTGCGACTGGTCAAGAAGACGGTCAATCAGGACGACACGTCGGCCTATCACCTTTTCTATGCCGACGCAGAGGCGACGCCTGGCACCGATCTTACCTTCTTCGATTGGCCGGTCGGACGCGAACGGCGCGGCACCAACAGCATCGTCCGGACCAGCCTGAGGGTCGCCAGCCCCGAAAGCCTTGCCTGGTGGAAGCAGCACTTGTCCGGCGAGACCGTCGCGACGGGAGAGATCGGCGATGTCGGCGGCTACCCGTCGCTGGATTTCGAAGACCCAGAAGGCCAGCGCCTGCGTCTCGTCAGCGATGGCGGCAAGGGGGACAGTCATCCCTGGGCTCAAAGCCCGGTCCCAATCGAGCACCAGATACGCGGGCTCGGGCCTATCGTCATCAGCGTTCCCGACATCACCAACACCGAAGCGGTGCTGACCGGGGTGATGAACATGCACAAGGCGCGGGATTATGCCTCGCCGGATGGTCAGGGCCAGGTTCATGTCTTCGAGATGGGAAAAGGCGGCCCGGCGGCGGAACTTCATGTCGCGGTGCAGCCGGGCCTTGCGCCGGCACGGCAAGGTGCCGGGGCGGTCCACCACGTCGCGTTCAGGGCGCCGGACCGGGAGACCTTGCATCAATGGACGGCACGGCTGGCCGAATTCCGCCTGCCGTCAAGCGGTGAAGTCGAGCGATACTACTTCCGTTCGCTCTATTTCCGTGAGCCGAACGGCATATTGTTCGAGATCGCCACCGACGGCCCCGGGTTTACGGCCGACGAGCCGCTGGAAACGCTGGGCGAAAGGCTGGCCTTGCCGCCCTTCCTCGAACCAAAGCGGGCCTCGATCGAGGCCGGCCTCAAGCCGCTGGCCTAGCACCCCTCAGCGTTATGGCGATCTGGCATGAGCGGAGCGCTTTGACAGCCGGCCGTGATATTGGAGCGCCGCGCGTCTTCTGGACGCGCAAAGGATGCTCCAGCACCTTTGAATCTACGCATCGTGCTTTCCGAAAATCGATTTCGATTTTCGGGCCGATGCGCTAGTCAAAAGCGGCATGTCGAAACTCCTCGCGCTCGTTATCATTGTCATGATGGTCATCCAGCTGATCAAGCCGCTCGGCTGGCCGGGGCTGAAGCGGCGCAGCGATTTCTGGAAGCTGGCGGTGCTGGCGATGGCGGCGATTTCGATAACAGCGGCGCTGGGGCATTGGACGTAGAGCTGGCGGCCCCGCTACGCTACGCGTGGTTCGTTGGCCAGCACCAGGTCGACGAGATGTTCCGCCCAGGCCCGGTAGCCGGCTTCCGAGGCATGAAATCCGTCGGAGGCAAAACCGGCTTCGGCATCGGTGATCGGCAGGCGCGGCGCCGGCACTGCGCCGCGTTCGAGGCAGAGGCGCTCGCCCATCCGGTTCATCTCGGCGGCGCGGATCTCCAGGATCGTTCCAAGCAGCGGCGGCATTGCCGGCGCCCGCGTGAATTCCAGCACCGGCGACCACACCACGCGCGCCTCAGGCCATTTGGCTCGCAGCGCGTAGAGCAGGCCGCCAAAATCGCTTTTGAAGCGTGGCACCGAGTGAAAGTTCTTGGTGTCGTTGGTGCCGATGGCGAGCACGATATGCGTCCAAGGATCAGCCGACAGATTGGGCAGCACATGGTCGCGGATCTGGCCTGAGGTCGCCGAGTTGAAGCCGGCTGCCCGCCAGCGCACCGCACGGCCAGTGCGTTGCGAGATCAGCTCGGCCAGTTGCGCGGCCAACCCGCACTCGGAATTGCCGATGCCGACCGAAGCGGCGGAAGAATCGCCAAGCATCAGAAGCGAGATCGCTGGCGCCTGGCCTGATACCTCGTGCATGACCGGACCTTGCGCCGGCAGCATGCGGGTGGTGCGGCGGCGCACGCCGAGTCCCTGCCAGACATAGACTGGAAAGGCGAGCCAGGTGAGGAGGGCAAGAAAGCGCTGCATCGCAAACCGTTAATGGGGAAAGTCCGTTAAAGGCGTGGCGAGCAGCACTTAGCGCATATCAGGCTAAAGGCGAAAGATCTTGCGTCGGCTGCCCGCCGTCAATGGTAACAGGCGTCCTGCATCTCGTGCCTGTCTGCGTATTCATCGTGCAGCCGCACCCAGTCCATCAGGCTGTGGTAGGGACCTGTCTCGTTGCGGCCTTTCGGCGTCAGGTCGAGATAGTGATAAGCGCCGATCAGCGGATCGCCGCCCCTGGAGCGAGACATGAAGGTCAGGAAGATGTCGCCGTTCTCATCCCTGTAGAACACGCTGATGCCGGGAAGGTCCTTCGATTTCAGCGCGCGCTGCTCGAAATTGTAGGTCGTGTCGCCTGATTGGATCTGTTTGTCGGTGAAGGAAACCTGCATGTCGAAGTTGAAGTCCGACGCGTAGGACGACACCCAGTCGAATTTCCACCCCATGCACTGTTTGTAGGGCAGAAATTCGGCCAACGGCGCCCGCGAGATCACGACCAGCGACACATCGTGGTGCTTGAGGTGCTGGTTGGCGCCGTCGATATGGTCGGCAAGGAAGGAACACCCTTCGCAACGATAATCGGCGCCCGGCCCGAACATAAAGTGGTAGACGATCAGCTGGCTTGCGCCTCCGAATAGGCCGGCCAGTTTCTTCTGGCCCTGTTCGGTCTCGAAGACATAGTCCTTCCGGATCTTCAGCCAGGGCAATTCCCGCCGTTCGGCAGCGATGCGGTCGCGAAATCGCGTCAATTCCTTCTCGCGGGCCAGATGCGCCTTGTGCGCCTGGAACCAGTCTTTCCGTGAAACGATCTTGTTGTTTGGCATGAGTCTGCTCCTCTTTGAGCCCCAAGGACGTTTGGGCTCAACGCAAGCCGACACGGCCCTCGGTTTCTTGGAGCATAATTGAACCCGGGCACATGGCCCGGGTTCGGACGAAGGCAGAAAAAAACCGGTCAGGCGGCCTGTTCCAGTTCCGGCTGCCATTTTCCAAGTGCGGCCAAATGGTTCATGTGGGCGCGGTGGGCGAAGGCGGCCTGGGCAGCGGCAACGTTGGCCGCCTTGCCGCTCCAGGCCTTCTGTGGCGCCGCCTGCAAGGCGCGGCCATAGGAAAAGGTCAGCTTCCATGGATGCGGGCCGATGGCATTGATGGCATTGAGGTTGGCGGTCGCCTCCTCGTCCGATTGCCCGCCCGAGAGAAAGGCGATGCCGCCGATTGCGGCCGGCACCGTTTCGCGGAACAGTCTTATGGTCTTTTCGGCGACTTCCTCGGGGCTGCTGGTCTTGCCCGACTTCTTGCCGGCGAGAACCATGTTCGGCTTCAAGATGGTGCCTTCGAGGACGACGCGGGCCGCGTAGAGCTCGGTGTAGAGTTTTGTCAGCGTTGCCTTGCTGATCTCGTAGCAGGTGCCGATGTCATGGGCGCCATCCATCAGCACCTCCGGCTCGACGATCGGCACGATGCCGGCCTCCTGGCAAAGCGCCGCATAGCGGGCGAGCGCATGCGCATTCGAACCGATCGACGTGGCTGAAGGCACGCCCTTGGCGACGTCGATGTCGATCACCGCACGCCATTTGGCGAAACGGGCGCCGAGCTTGTAATAGTCGGTGAGCCGCTCGCGCAGGCCGTCGAGGCCTTCGGTGATCGTGTCGCCAGGGAAACCGGCGAGAGGCTTGGCGCCGGCATCGACCTTGATGCCTGGAATGGCGCCGGTCGCCTTGATGATGTCGACCAGCGGCGTGCCGTCGGCGGCCTTCTGGCGGATAGTCTCGTCGTAGAGGATGACGCCGGAGATGTATCTGGTCATCGCCTCCTTGGCGCGGAACATCATCTCGCGATAGTCGCGGCGGCTGTCGGCGGTCGATTCGACGCCGATCACGTCGAAGCGCTTCTTGATGGTGCCGGAGCTTTCGTCGGCGGCCAAAAGACCCTTGCCGTCGGCCACCATCGCGGCGGCAATGTCCTCGAGACGTTCGCTCATTGTGCATCCTCCTGAACCGTTTGTTCCAACCTAGCAGACCACTAGAGCAAGGCAGGTTCAAGTCGAACCATTCCAAGCGGAAAGCTCGAATCGATTGAAACGCGCAAACGCCCCTCGTTCGCCTGTCGCCCCAGGGCCTCAGCGCTTCAGCACATCGACACCGGGCAGCGGCTTGCCTTCCATCCATTCCAGAAAGGCGCCGCCGGCGGTCGAGACATAGGTGAAGTCGTCGGCGACGCCGGCATGGTTGAGTGCTGCCACCGTGTCGCCGCCGCCAGCCACCGAGACCAGTTTGCCGGCCTTGGTGCGGGCCGCGGCGTGCTTGGCTGCCGCCACCGTCGCCCGGTCGAACGGTTCGATCTCGAAGGCGCCGAGCGGACCGTTCCAGACCAGCGTCGCAGCGCGGTCGATCCAGTCGGCAACGGTCTTCACGGTCTTTTCGCCGACATCGAGGATCATCCCATCGGCCGGCACCTCTGATATGGCGACGGTTTCGCTGGCGGCGCCCGCCTTGAATTCCCCGGCGACGACACCGTCGACCGGCAGGATGACGGCGCAGCCGGCTTCGGCCGCCTCGATCATGATCTGCTTGGCGGTCCCGGCGAGATCATGCTCGCACAGCGATTTTCCGACATCGGTGCCGCGCGCGGCGAGAAAGGTGTTGGCCATGCCGCCGCCGATGACCAGCGCGTCGACCTTCTTCACCAGATTCATCAGGAGGTCGATCTTGCTCGACACCTTGGCGCCGCCGACGATGGCGACGACAGGGCGGACGGGATTGCCGAGGCCCTTTTCCAGCGCGTCGAGTTCGGCCTGCATGGTACGGCCGGCGAAGGCCGGCAGCAGGTGTGCAAGCCCCTCCGTCGACGAATGGGCGCGGTGGGCGGCGGAAAAGGCGTCGTTGACGAAGATGTCGCCATTGGCGGCGAGCTTTTCGGTGAAGGCCGCGTCGTTCTTCTCCTCGCCCTTGTAGAAGCGGGTGTTTTCGAGCAGCAGCACGTCGCCGTTGTTCATGGCGGCGACGGCGCTTGCCGCTGCGTCGCCGATGCAATCCGGCGCGAAGCCGACAGGGCAGCCAAGCACCTTCGCGCTCGCCCTGGCGATCGGCTCAAGCGAGAATTCGGGCGACGGTCCATCCTTGGGCCGGCCGAAATGGGCAAGCAGGATGACCTTGGCGCCCTTGCCGGAAAGCTCGGCGATGGTCGGCGCGATGCGCTCGATGCGGGTGGCGTCGGTCACCTTGCCGTCGGCGACGGGAACGTTGAGGTCGACGCGCACCAGCACACGCTTGCCGTCGATGTTGCCGATGTCGTCCAGTGTCTTGAAGCCGGCCATGCTGTTCCCTTTCGCGAAAAATCGCCGGGACCTTACCCCGCATCAACGACGATGCAAGACCTGCCATGGTGCTACGCGGAAAATATGACACGGCATGTGTCGGGAGCAGTCAGCCCTCGTCGGTTGCCCTTTCCACCGCCGGCTGTGGAGACCGTTCCGCGTCGTCCGGCGCCTCGGCACTCTGCTTTTTGATCCGCTTGCGCCAATTGCGCACAAAGCCAGCGACGCGGTCGGCGATCTCGCCAGCACTCAGGAACACCGGCACCCGTGCCACCGGCGCGGTCGGCTCGAGGGAAAGACCGAGGCCAGTGATCTTGCCTTTGTCGTCGACATCGCGGACGATCAGCTCGATCGGACCAATCAGCACGCGGTCGGCATATTCGGTATGACCGCCGAGCCGCTCCGTCACTAGGTCGCCGACGGTCAGCTTGCGTTCCTCCTCGGTCAGGCCCGGCGCGTAAGCGGCTTCAAGTTCCGCGGCGGAGCGCGCCGGATCGACGGCGAAGGCGCCGAAGAAGTCCGCGTCCTCGGGATCGACCACGGCCCGGCTGGCGAACAGCTTGTCGAGCAGGGCTGGATAGCGATCCGGCACGAAAATGTAGACATGGTCGCCGGCGGCGAGCCTGCCCATGTCCTGGAAGCGCATCGAGCGCCCGTCGCGCAGCACCAGCGACGGCCGCGCCCAGCGCGGAATGCGCTCGCCGCGCGCCACCGGGCTGCCAGGTGCTACGCGATAGGCGAGAAGCTCGTGGTGGGCGGAGCCCGGCAATTCGAGTTCGACCTTGTCCAACGGGCCTAGGCGGGCCGGCACGATCAGGCCGAGGCGGCGTGCCAGCGGTCCGACGGTCCATCCCTGGATGACCAGCGACACCAGCACGACGATGAAGGCGGTGTTGAAGATGAGACGGCCGTTCTCAAGCCCGCCAAGCAGCGGCGTGATGGCGAGCAGGATCGACACGGCGCCACGCAGACCCACCCATGAGACGAAGGCGACTTCCGGGCGCGGCAGACGGAACAGCATCAGGCAAAGCCAGACGGCGATTGGCCGCGCCACGAATATCAGGAACAGGCCCAGCAGCACCGCCGGCAGCAGGATCGCCGGAAATTGCGAGGGCGTCGCGAACAGGCCGAGGACCAGGAACATGATGATCTGTGCCAGCCACGACATGCCGTCCTGGAAGCGCTTGAGGATGGTGACGGCGCGAATGTCGGAATTGCCGGCAATAAGGCCGGCAATATAGACCGCCAGAAAACCGGAGCCGCCAATGGCACCGGCGGCGGCGAACACCATCAGCGACAGCGTCAGCACGAAGATCGGCAGCAGCCCGTGGTCGAGATTGAGCCGGTCGACAAGACGCACAATGGCGAGGCCGCCGAAAATGCCGACGATGGCGCCAAGCCCCATATTGAGAAGGAAGCCGAGGACGAGATCCGTAACCAGCACCCTGGCCTCGGGACTGGCGTTGGCGGCGATGATCTCGACCAAGCTAATGGTCAGGAAGATGGCGATTGGGTCATTAGTGCCGGATTCCACCTCGAGCGTGGAACGCACGCGTTCGCGCAAATTGATCTCGCCGGCGCGCAACAGGAAGAACACTGCTGCCGCGTCCGTCGAGGCGACAGCAGCCCCAAGCAGGAAGGATTCCAGCCAGCTGAGATCGAGCAGATAATAGGCGACGACGCCGAACAGGCCAGTGGTCAAAAGGACACCGATGGTCGCCAGCGACAGTGCCGGTCCGGCCGCCTGGCGCAAGGCGTTGAGCGGCGTGCCGAAACCGGAATCGAACAGGATGACCGCCAGCGCCAGTGAGCCGGCAAAATAAGCCAGCCGCGCATTGTCGAACTGGATGCCGAGGCCGTCGGTTCCCGTGGCCAGGCCAATGCAGAGAAACAGCAGCAAGAGAGGGGCGCCGAAGCGGAAGGCGATCAGGCTCGAAAACGCGGCGGCGACGACCAGTGCGGCGCCGACCAGCGTCACGAGATAGATCGCATGCTCCATCCGCCGTTTGCCCCTCGAATTCGTGTTCCTCTCGCTTTACGGGAGAGTGAGGCGAAGACATGACCGGTGCAAGGCGTGAGGGTGGTTTTTTGCCCTATGCCGCTGATTATTGAGTGTTTTGGCGTTCAAGGCGCGGTCTTGCCAAACAAACCGTTAGAGCGTCGTTTGCGCATCCAAAAGGGCGCTGGGCGCTCTCATGAAAACGCCCGGACAGAGCCGGGCGTTTCCAAGTCGCGAGAAGATGGTTCTGCGATCAGGCGATGGTCTTGCCGAAGGCGACTGCGGTGTCGGCCATGCGGTTGGAAAAACCCCATTCATTATCGTACCAGGACAGCACCGAAACGAAGTTGCCGTCCATGACCTTGGTCTGGTCGAGCGCCATGATCGAGGAATGCGGATCGTGGTTGAAGTCGATCGACACGTTCGGGTGATGGGTAACGGCGAGGATGCCCTTCAGCTTGCCGTTGGAGGCGGCGATCACCGCCTCGTTGATCTCCTGCACGGTCGTCGGCCGCTTGGCGATGAACTTGAAATCGACAACCGAGACGTTCGGGGTCGGCACGCGAATGGAGATGCCGTCGAGCTTGCCCTTGAGATCGGGCAGCACCAGGCCGATCGCCTTGGCCGCACCGGTCGAAGTCGGGATCTGCGACAGGGCCGCGGCGCGGGCGCGATAGAGATCCTTATGCATGGTGTCCAGCGTCGGCTGGTCGCCGGTGTAGGAGTGGATCGTCGTCATCATGCCCTTCTCGATGCCGACGGCCTCATGCAGCACGGCTGCCAGCGGTGCCAGGCAGTTGGTGGTGCAGGAGGCGTTCGAGATGACGATGTGGTCCTTGGTCAGCTTGTCATGGTTGATGCCATAGACGACGGTGAGGTCGGCGCCCTCCGCCGGCGCCGAGACGAGGACGCGCTTGGCGCCGGCGGTCAGATGCGCGGCGGCCTTGTCGCGGGCGGTGAAGATGCCGGTGCATTCGAGCGCAATATCGATGCCGAGCTCCTTCCACGGCAACTGCGTCGGGTCCTTGATCGCGGTGACCTTGAATTTTTCGGTGCCGACGGTGATCTGGTCACCGTCAACCGTCACTTCATGCGGGAAGCGGCCATGCACGCTGTCGAAGCGTAGCAGATGCGCGTTGGTTTCGACCGGGCCGAGGTCGTTGACGGCGACGACGTCGATGTCCTTGCGGCCGGATTCGTGGATGGCGCGCAGGATGTTGCGGCCGATGCGGCCGAATCCGTTGATGGCAACTCTGACGGTCATTTTTCTCTCCCTGGGAGTTGGAGGCCGAAGATCAAGTCCGCAGCTTCATAACGGCGGGCTGGCAAAGAATCCAGCCGTCGACGGGTTGGATTTAAGTCCACCAGACGGAGGCTGCCCGCAAAACCATATGCGCGGTTTCGCGGGCGCCTGGCTTTACTCGCCGTGCAGGCGGGCTTCCGCCGCCTTCACCGTCGCTTCGGCGGTGATGCCGAAATGCGGATAGAGCTGTTCGATCGTGCCAGAGGCGCCGAAGCCGGTCATGCCGATGAAGATGCCGTCGGTGCCAATGAAATAATCCCAGCCTTGGCGGATGCCGGCTTCGATCGCGATCTTGATCGGCGCGTTGCCGATCGTCTTCTTGCGATAGTCGGCGCTCTGCTTGTCGAACAATTCGAAGCACGGCACCGAGACGACGCGGGTCGGATGGCCGTGCTTTTCGAGCGCCTCGCGCGCCGCCAGCGCGATTTCGACCTCGGAGCCCGAAGCGAAGATCGTCACCGCCGCATCGCCATTGGCGCCAGCCAACTCATAGGCGCCCTGGCGGCTGAGGTTTTCCGCAACAAAGTCGTTGCGCACGGTCGGCAGGTTCTGCCGGGTCAGCGCCAGCGTCGAAGGCGTCTTTTCCTGCTCGATGGCCAGCTGCCAGCATTCGGCGGTCTCGACCGCGTCCGCCGGACGGAAGACATTGTGGTTCGGGATGGCGCGCAGTGCGGCCAGATGCTCCACCGGTTGATGGGTCGGGCCGTCTTCGCCGAGGCCGATGGAATCATGGGTCATGACGAAGATCGAGCGGATGCCCATCAGCGAGGCAAGCCGCATCGCCGGACGGGCGTAGTCGGAGAAGCACATGAACGTGCCGCCATAGGCGATGAGGCCGCCATGCAGCGTCAGCCCGTTGAGGGCGGCCGCCATGCCGTGCTCGCGGATGCCGTAGTGAACGTAGCGCTGGCCGTAATCGTCTGATGTGATGTTCTTGGTCTGGCTGGTCTTGGTGTTGTTCGAGCCAGTCAGGTCGGCCGAGCCGCCGATCGTTTCCGGCACCGCGCCGTTGATGATCTCGAGCGCCATTTCCGACGATTTGCGGGTGGCGACCTTCGGTTTGTCTGCGGCGAGTTTCTTCTTGTAGTCGGTGAGGACGGCGTCGAAATTCGCTGGCAACGTGCCACTGATGCGGCGCTCGAATTCGCTGCGCAATTGGGCGTCGGCCTCGGCAAGGCGGCCTTCCCAGTCGGTGCGTGCCTTGACACCCGTCTTGCCGGCGTCGCGCCAGGCATTGAGGATGTCGGCAGGAACCTCGAAGGGCGGATAGTCCCAGCCGAAGAACTTTCTGGCGCCGGCGATTTCCTCTGCGCCGAGCGGAGAACCGTGCGCCTTGTTGGTACCCGCCTTGGTCGGCGCGCCGAAGCCAATCGTGGTCTTGCAGGCGATCATCGTCGGTTTGTCGGAATGGCGCGCCGCCTCGATAGCATAGGCGATCGCTTCCGGGTCCTGGCCGTCGATGTGGCTGGCGTTCCAGCCGGACGCCTGGAAGCGAGCGACCTGATCGGTGTTGTCGGCCAGCGACACCGGGCCGTCGATCGAGATGTTATTGTTGTCCCAGAAGACGATCAGCTTGTTCAGCTTGAGATGCCCGGCAAGTGCGATGGCTTCCTGGGAGACGCCTTCCATCAGGCAGCCGTCGCCGGCCAGCACATAGGTGTAATGGTCGACGAGGTCGTTGCCGAAAGCGGCATTCATGATGCGCTCGCCGAGTGCGAAGCCGACCGAATTGGCAAGCCCCTGGCCGAGCGGGCCGGTCGTCGTCTCGATGCCGGCGGCATGGCCATATTCGGGATGACCCGCCGTCCTCGATCCCAACTGGCGGAAATGCTTGATCTGGTCGAGGGTGATGTCTTCATAGCCGGTCAGATAGAGCAGCGAATAGAGCAGCATCGAACCGTGGCCGGCCGACAGAATGAAACGGTCTCGATCGGGCCAGTGCGGGTTCTTCGGATCGTATTTCAGGAAACGCGTGAACAGCACCGTGGCAACGTCGGCGCAGCCCATTGGCAGGCCGGGGTGGCCGGACTGGGCCTTCTCGACGGCGTCCATGGAAAGAAAACGGATCGCATTGGCCATCCGGTCATGTTGTTCACGCGAGGTCATGCTTCCTCCAGTGTGGGGGGTTGGGGCCTTGGGAGCGCCCTTGAAAAGCGTGCGCGACACATAGCAGGCGCGGCTTTTTAGTCAACAAACCGGCGCGCTTTCGCTGATCTTGTTAGTCAATAAACCGGCGCTTTTGCCGGTCTTGTGATGGCGCCAGAAGGGCCTTGGGGGTTCTACATTAGCGTTAGCAGGGGACAGCCGCGAGAGCTTTATTGACGTTGGCTTCACACGGCGGGTAATGTTTCAGACATAACGCGTTCTGAACGTGGATGATTCGGTGATGGGCAGGGCGCAGGACGAAAGCCATGACCGGGGAAACGACACTCAAAGAAGTCATCGCGAGGCTGGGTAAGGCCATCGAGGGGCTGGAAAATGCCGTCGCGGCCAAGCTCGAGCACGAGCGCGACTATACGGAAGCCGAGGCGGAGGTGCAGCGCATGAACGCCGATCGCTCGCGGCTGGCGCAGGAACTCGACAATTCCGAAGCGCGCGCCGAACGGCTGGAAGACGCCAACAAGGAAGTGTCGCGTCGGCTGGTGACCGCCATGGAAACCATCCGCGCCGTGTTGGACAGATAGGGACTGGACAGGTAGGCCAATGGCACAAGTCACGGTTTCCATCGACGGCAAGCAGTATCGCATGGCTTGCGACGAGGGCCAGGAAGAGCATCTGATCGACCTTGCCGAGCGCTTCGACCGCTATGTCTCGCATCTGAAAGACTCATTCGGCGAGATCGGCGACCAGCGGCTGACCGTGATGGCCGGCATCATGGTCATGGACGAGCTTTCGGAACTGCAAAAACGCGTCAAGGGCATGGAAAGCGAAGTGCTGACGCTGCGCAAGACGCGTGACGACGCGCTGACCAAGGCCGACAAGAACGATTCGGTGCTGACCCAAGCGCTAGGCGCGCTCGCCCAGCGCATGGAAGATCTGGCGACGACGCTGGCGGTGAACAAGGCCTGAGCCAGCGCAGCGAAAATTCCTGCTGCATTTGCCGAGAGGCAATGAAAATTTTTCGCCGCCGGCCTCGATGCCGGTGCAACAGGCGTTTGAAGGATGACGCGGGAGTGGTAGAAAGGCAAAAGCAACGCCGGTCAATGCCGGCTGCAATCACAGGGTAGGGACACGTCATGAGCCTTCGTATCAACGATATCGCGCCGGATTTCACGGCGGAAACCACGCAAGGGACGATCAACTTCCACGAATGGATCGGTGACGGCTGGGCGGTGCTTTTCAGCCATCCGAAGAATTTCACGCCGGTCTGCACGACCGAGCTCGGCACGATGGCCGGCCTGGAAGGCGAGTTCAAGAAGCGCGACGTCAAGATCATCGGCATTTCCGTCGATCCGGTCGAAAGCCATGGCAAATGGCAGGATGATATCAAGAAGGCGACCGGCCAATCGGTGAACTACCCGCTGATCGGCGACAAGGACCTCAAGGTCGCCAAGCTTTACGAGATGCTGCCGGCGGGTGCCGGCGAAACCTCGGAAGGGCGCACGCCCGCCGACAACGCGACGGTGCGTTCGGTCTACGTCATCGGCCCCGACAAGAAGATCAAACTGGTTCTCACCTATCCGATGACGACCGGCCGCAACTTCGATGAGATCCTGCGTGCGATCGATTCCATGCAACTGACGGCCAAGCACCAGGTGGCGACGCCGGCGAACTGGAAGCAGGGCGAGGACGTCATCATCACCGCCGCCGTTTCCAATGAGGACGCGATCAAGCGTTTCGGCGCCTACGAGACGATCCTGCCGTATCTCCGGAAGACCAAGCAGCCCTCAGCCTGAGCGGCCAGGACGGCACGGAAGGATTTTCGGCCTTTTTGCCTCGGCGAAGCATGCGGTGCTTGACGGCGTGGCGCTGGCGAACGACCATGCTCTTCTTTTACCCCGGCAGGGAAAACCATTCCTGCCGGGTGGGCGTTGAGGAGCCGAGATTGGACGCGACATCGGCCAAGCTGCAGGTAGCAGGCTTTTACGACAAGCCGAGCGGGTCCATCCAGTATGTCGTCGCCGACCCACAGACGCGACGATGCGCAATCATCGATCCCGTTCTTGATTTCGATGAGAAATCCGGCGCCACGGCGACGAAGAATGCCGACGCGATGCTCGAGTTCATTAGAGATCAACGGCTGGTCGTCGAATGGATTCTCGACACGCATCCCCACGCCGACCATTTCTCGGCGGCGCACTATCTCAACGAGAAGACAGGAGCGCCTACGGCGATCGGCGACAAGATTATCGACGTCCAGAAATTGTGGAAAGCGATCTACAACTGGCCGGATTTTCCTGCCGACGGATCGCAGTGGAGCAGGCTGTTTGCCGATGGCGAGACCTTTTCGGTCGGCGGCATTCCGGCAAAGGTTCTTTTTTCGCCGGGCCACACACTGGCCTCGATTACCTATGTGATCGGCGACGCCGCTTTCATCCATGATACGCTGTTCATGCCGGACAGCGGCACGGCAAGAGCGGATTTTCCCGGCGGCAGTGCCGCGCGACTCTGGCGCTCGATCCAGGATATCCTCGCGCTACCGGACGAGACACGTCTGTTCGTCGGTCATGACTACCAGGCGGAGGGGCGCGAACCCTTGTGGGAGAGCACTGTTGCGGAACAGAAATCCAAGAACACCCATGTTGCCGCCTGCAGGACAGAGGCCGATTTCGTGGCGTTGCGCGAGGCACGCGACAGGACGCTGCCGATGCCGAGGATGATCCTGCACGCGCTGCAGGTCAACATGAATGGCGGGCGCTTGCCGGAACCGGAATCCAACGGCCGCCGGTATTTGAAATTTCCGCTCGATTGCTTGTGATGAGATGGGTCGCTGGCACTAGAACTCTATTTTAAATTCGGCCCCGCCCCTCATCGCCCCTGCCGGGCACTTCTCCCCGTATAGTGACGGGCAGAAGGACGCTTTCGCTGACGATTTCGCCAATTTTCGACGTTGCAAAAAGAGTGCCGGCGGTGCGATCTGCCTCCTCTCCCCGTCGCTATACGGGGAGAAAGTGGCGGCAGCCGGAGGAGGAGCGGCGCAGACGCCAGCTACTCTAGCTTCAGGGTTTTGTTCGGCGGGCTAAATGTTCATACGTGATCTGCCAAGGATCGCTCTCGAAAGATCTTTCCTCGCCGATCCAATGGAAGCTGTTGGCAGTGATCTCAGTGAAGCGCCATCGAGTTTTCAGACCGCGCGAGTCATTGCCAAGCTGGACAATGTCCTTTCCCTCGGCCCGCCCGATCTGGCGTGAGTCATCTCGGTTGAGCGGGTCGTTCCATATGATGTGCCATCCCTCGATCCCAGGATCGAAGACGCGCAAAGTCGTGCCATACATCGTGGACGGCGCAGGGCGCTTGGGCCTGATCCAAACGTCCTGAATCGCGCGGCCTTCGAGCACCCAGCCAAAATGGCATTCTCCATTGCACTTCTGGATTGTGCCGTCGTGGAGGTAGTGGACCGAGTCCATTTCCCAGCTTCCAATTAGCCATCCATACAGGTCCATGTCTTTCGCTCGGTCGGCTGGGGGACCTTCGGATCCGAGGGCGGTGAGAAACGGAGAAATCGTCATCGTCATACTGCCTTTGGTTTCCAAATAGACGAGCTCAACTGCCCAGCGCAGCCCCGGCGGCCCATTGTCGTGCCGGCCTGCCGCAAGCGCCGCTTTTTTGGAATTTCGCGAGGGAAGCCCGTGTCGGCGCCGGAATATTGCCGCCACAATTTGCAGCGTTGCGGTTTCCAGGTCTTGGGGAAAATTGCTATAATGCCGCTATGATCCGGCCAGGCTGATCGCACCGATGATTGAGCGGTTTATCGCGACGGATCGTGCGTCCGCGAAGGTGCGGCGGAACCGGCAACCCTAGCTAGAACATGAAACCAAGGGACAATTCTCCCGGCAGTCGGAGGACCCCATAAAAAAGGCGGCGCCAGTTACCTGACGCCGCCGTTATTTTCCGTCGGAGCGTTACGCCGCCGGCTGCGCCTCGATGGTGCGCAGCGCCTGCATCTGGCGCTTGGCCGCGGCCTTGACCGCGTCCTGCACCTTCTCGAAGGCGCGCACCTCGATCTGGCGCACGCGCTCGCGGCTGATGTCGAATTCGGCCGACAGTTCTTCCAGCGTCAGCGGCTCCTCGGCCAGGCGGCGCGCCTCGAAGATGCGCCGCTCGCGCTCGTTGAGCACGGCAAGAGCGCCCGACAGCATGCCGCGCCGGTTTTCCAGCTCGTCCTGCTCGATCAGCGCCTCTTCCTGGCTTTCGTGGTCGTCGACCAGCCAGTCCTGCCACTCACCGGACTCGCCTTCGCTCGCCCGGATCGGTGCGTTGAGCGAGGCATCGCCCGACAGGCGGCGGTTCATCGACACCACCTCGGCCTCGGACACGTTGAGGCGGGTGGCGATCTCGGTGATCTGGTCGGGCTTCAAATCGCCGTCGTCGAGCGCCTGGATCTTGCCCTTCACCTTGCGCAGATTGAAGAATAGCCGCTTCTGGTTGGCGGTCGTGCCCATCTTGACCAGGCTCCACGAGCGCAGGATGTATTCCTGGATCGAGGCCTTGATCCACCACATGGCATAGGTGGCGAGCCGGAAGCCGCGCTCCGGTTCGAATTTCTTGACGGCCTGCATCAGGCCGACATTGCCTTCCGAGATCACCTCGCCGATCGGCAGGCCGTAGCCGCGATAGCCCATGGCGATCTTGGCGACGAGCCTAAGATGGCTGGTGACGAGCTTGTGTGCAGCCGTGGTGTCCTCATGCTCGGCGTAACGCTTGGCGAGCATGTACTCTTCCTGCGGCTGAAGCATCGGAAAGCGACGGATTTCTTCCAGGTAGCGGCTGAGGCCGCCTTCGCCGGAAACGATACTGGGTAATGACTGGGCCATGATAGCGCCCCTCTCTCTTGGAGTGGTGCCCCCGAAACGTGGCGGGCATATATCGCGAACGCCAAAGGCTCGTTCGCGACAACCGGTGTATATAGGAACAAAACCAGAAAGGACAGCATTGGTTCAACACGAAACAGTGTGTCACGCCAAAGTGAACAACGCCGGTCAGGTTTTTGGCAATCAGGTTTTGAATGGATAGGTTCAGAGTTCGCGAAAGCCGTCGACGAGTTCCTCCATATCCCTCGGGACAGGCGCCTCGAACCTCATCGTTAAATGGGTCGTCGGATGCCGAAATTCAAGGAGGCGGGCATGCAACGCCTGTCGCGGAAATGCCTTCACCCGGCCCTTCAGCGGCTCGGGCAGCCGGTTCGCCTTAGTGCGAAAGGCCTGGCCGTAATCGGGGTCGCCGACGACCGGATGGCCGATATGGGCCATATGGACACGGATCTGATGGGTGCGGCCGGTCTCCAGCCGGCATTCGACCAGACTTGCCGTGGCAAATTGCCTTTGCTGCTCGCCAAAGCGCTCGATCACGGTGAAGTGGGTGACGGCGTGGCGGGCATCGTCGCGGCCCTCCGGCACCACCGCGCGGCGCACGCGGTCGACGGCGCGGCCGAGCGGCTCGTCGACCGTGCCTGTCGGTCTCATCGGTATGCCCCAGACCAGCGCCAGGTAGGCGCGTTTGAGATCGCCGGTCAGGCCATGATCGGCAAAGGCCTCCGACAATGACTTGTGGGCCCGATCGGTCTTGGCGACGACCATGACGCCACTGGTCTCCTTGTCCAGGCGATGGACGATGCCCGGCCGCCGCACACCGCCGATGCCGGAAAGACTGTCGCCGCAATGGTGGATCAGCGCGTTGACCAGCGTGCCGGTCCAGTTGCCGGCGCCGGGATGGACGACAAGCCCAGGGGGCTTGTTGATGACGATCAATTCATTGTCTTCATAGAGGACGTCGAGCGCGATGTTCTCGCCTTGCGGCTCCGCCGGCTCCGGCTCCGGCATATCGACCGATACGCGGTCACCGGCCGCCATCTTGCGTTTGGTCTCGTTGACCGGCTGGCCGCCGACCTTGACGGCGCCCTGTCTGATCAGCATCTGCACCCGGCTGCGCGACATGTCCGGGCCGAGCTTGCCCGCCAGCCACTGGTCGAGGCGCTGGCCGGCCGCATCAGGACCCGCTTCCAGCACGAGCGATCCCCCGTTTGGCGATCTACCGTCTGGCGATCCGTCCTCCATCAATCCATTCCCTATCAATCCATCCTCTATCAATATGGGGGCCTCTTCGTTATGAGCGCTCATCGAAATCGCTCCGGAATGTTTTGCCATGGCTGCTGCCGACGAAGACGAGGAAAAGCCGCTCGACCCCGAGGTTGAAAAGGTGCGCAAGAAGCTCGTCCGCTTCGTCGCCATCAATCTTGGCCTGCTGTTTCTCGCCCTTATGGTGGTGATCGCGGCCCTTGTCTACAAAACGCGCACCGCGCCACCTGCAGCCCCATCACTTGCCGGCGACATCCAGGTGCCGGCCGGCGAGCCGCTGACCGGCGACGTCGTGCTGCCGGTCGGCGCCAAGCTCATCAGCCAGTCGCTCTCCGGCAACCGCGTCTCCATCGATGCGGAACTTGCCGACGGCAGCCGCGCCATCTTTGTCTACGACATCACTGAGCGCCGCATTGTCGGTCGCTTTTCGATCCGTAACAAATGACTGGATTCGCCGAACATCGCCGTGTGGCCACCGTCGCGCTTGTCGTCGCAAATTACGACGAGGCGATCTCCTGGTACGTCGGCAAGCTGGGCTTTTTGCTCATCGAAGACGTCGATCTTGGCGGCGGCAAGCGCTGGGTCACGGTGGCGCCGGCCAACGGACAAGGCGCGCGGCTGCTGCTGGCCGAAGCGGCCGATGATGCGCAAAGGGACAGTATCGGCAACCAGACCGGTGGCCGCGTCTTTTTGTTTCTCGAAACCGACGATTTTGTCCGCGACCACACGGCAATGCTCGAAAAGGGCGTCGAATTCCGTGAGGCACCTCGCCACGAGGCCTACGGCACGGTGGCGGTTTTCGCCGATCTCCATGGAAATCTCTGGGACCTGATCGAGCCAAAACGATAGGATTGCAACGGATATTTTTCCAGCATCATCGACTGTCCGAAGCCCAGTTGCTTTTTCCCAGCCGTCAGCCTATATCGCCGGTTCTTGAACGCGCCCATCGTCTAGCGGTCAGGACACCGCCCTCTCACGGCGGGAACAGGGGTTCGATTCCCCTTGGGCGTACCAAGGATCTCAAAACGTTTGCGTACCTGGCATCGCCGTCGGTCACGGCCGCAGTCACCGCTTCTGGCGCGGCCCCCTCAATTGAATTAGCATCGCGTCATGTAAATAGGGGCCAAAGGTGCAGAACGCCGCCGGAGATGAATTTGTCGCGCAACGAATAGATCGAAGCTCGTCGGGAAGAGAAGAGCGCAGGGAGAGAGGGCCAAATGCAGAAACTGCAGTCGCAGGGTGTCCATCACATCACGCTGGTCGGCGCCGGGCGCCAGACTTCGATCGATTTCTGGGAAGGCGTGCTTGGCATGCCTTTCATCTTCGAGCAGCCCAATCTCGACAAGGCCAGCGAAAGCCACCTCTATTTCGATCCGGGTGACGGCCGGCTGATCACTATCTTCACCGATGAGAGCCGCACGCCGGTCAAGCGGCGCACGCCGACCGATACGGGCTGCGTCCATCACATCGCGTTTGCGGTGTCGCGCGTCACCTTCCTGCAGGCGGTTGCCCGGCTCGACGAGCGCGCCATCAAGCACAGCGGCGTCAAGGATCGCGGTTTTATGGATTCGATCTATTTCGAGGATCCGCTCGGCCTGCTGATCGAACTCGCCTCCTACCGTTTCGAGCCGCCGGCGGGCTTCACCCATGCCGACGTGCTGATGCAGGCGCACAAGATTCGCGTCGGGCGCGGCGACTACGCAATCGCCGAAGTGCATCTCGCCGACGCGATCCAGGCGCTTGTCGAGCGCTCCCGCGCGACCTTGTCGGAGGACCGCGCGCCGAAAAATCCATACTGACGACAGCAACCCGAGGGAGGACCATAATGGCAAAGACGACAACGAAGAGTGCGAAGAAGCCGGCTGCCAAGGCCGCCACAAAACCAGCTGCCAAGGCGACAAAGCCTGCGACCAAGGCGCCGAAAGCTTCCGCGGAGTCGGCAACGAAAGCCGCCGCAAAACCTGCAGGCAAGGCATCCGCGAAGCCCGCGGCCAAGGCAAAAGCGAAATCAGCGAAAAAAGCCGGGCTGACGCTCAGCATGCTGAAGCCGAGCGTCAACAATATGAGCGTTCGGGTGTTTGCGCGCGCGGCCGGGCTCGACCATTCAGAGACCGACGTATGGGGCCACACACGCTCGCCTGAATACATGGCGCGAAACCCGGCGCATCTGACGCCGATGATCGAGGACAAGGGCTTGCCGAGAGGCGTCCTGTGGGAAAGCTGCGCCATCATGCAGTATCTCGCCAACAAGCATGGGCTGGAGAAATTATATCCCAAGGCGCCGGCCAAGCGGGCAATGATCGACAGCGCCATGTTCTACCTGATCGGCACGCTCTACCCCTATGTGGCACGCGCCACCTATCCTGCGCTGAACTTCCCACAATATGCCGGCGAGGTCGGCCACAGCGACGCTCATCCCGACAAGAAGTCGGAAGCCCAGAAGGCCGCTATAGCCGCGATAGCCGAGCCGCTGGAGGTCTTTCACAACTTCTTCAGGAACGGCAAGCCGTTCATCGGCGGCAAGAATCCGTCGATCGCCGACATTCGCCTGGCCGCGACGCTCGAATTCCTGGCCGTCATCGACTATGCGCTGCCGCAATGGGCGAAGGAGTACATGGCGGCGATCGAGAAGAAGCTCGGCAAAGCCTATGCCGAGCCGGCCGCCGACGTGCGCGGCTATATCGCCTATGTGAAGTCGCAGGCCGAGGCGTGAGGCGTCTTGGCTGACTGCGTTGAGCGCATCGAGCTTGCCCCTCAGGCGACAGGGCTGCAGTCATAGGCCGAGACACCGCCCGGCCGCCGGATAGATAGGCCAGAGACATCGGCATTGCTGCAAATCGGGGGCGGCGTTGCGCTTGGCGTTCAGGGACCGAACATCACAAGCTCGGTGAACGTCAGATCTCCGAGCGAGGGTGGTCTGGGACCCTTGAAGTACTTCAGCCCCCTGTTGGGGCGGTACCACCCGAACAGGCCTGCAATCGGCTCCTTGGCGTCGACGACGCACAGCAGGAAGCCGCTTCGCAAGAGAAAGCGTCCCACAGCACCGGCGCACCGGCTCAAATCCGCGAGGGAGCGGCAATAGATGACCTGATAGGATGGGATAAGACCGCGCAATATCCGGCGCGGCATTAATACGAAAGGAAACGCTGCTCCGTCGCAGATGCAAATCAATGACAGGCAGCCCAGCGCGGCGTGTTCCGAGAGAATGTATCTCTCACTGTCCGGCAGCATCGCCATTTCGGCAAGATCGGGACGAGCTTCAAGCACGCGACATGACCGCTGCGCCGAACTAAAAGCCGGCAAGAAGGCAAATTGTCCGGTGGAGAAGGGGCGAAAGCCGAGCGCCCAGTTGGCTTTTAACGTTGCGGGCGCCGGCGAAATATTCGTGTAGGTCACGTCCCTGCGCTTGAGAAGCGTCGTAACCAATTTGGCGCCATAGGGACGGGATTCCGCGTCGACGGACCAGCTTGAAAGGTTGCAGCGGACTTCGTCGCCTTCCTGCCCCGGATAAAGGGTATACAGGGTCAGCACAACGCCGACGATCCGATCAGCCTTCTCCAAAGCCAGGCCGTATTGTGGGAAGTCGGCGACGGCAGGCCGTTGCGACAAACGTGTCAGCGCCTGTATCCAGTAACTCCGGTCACGGTCCGGAAAGCCCCGGCACAGGCAGTCGACCACTCCTTCCCAATCAGCTTGGCGAATTGGTCGACAGAGAACGTCGGGAGGGAGGGCGCCAAGTACGGCCATAAATCGACTTCCAGAATACGATAGTTACTTAGGCATGCTTCACACGCTAACACATTGGTGTACAACGATTAATAATATGTGCCGCATTTAAAGACGACTTTCCGCACTCATCACGAAAACGCAGATCAGATTGGCCATGACGCGTCGATGAGCAGCTTCCGTCGGTTAAGGATTCGTTAACCAAATCCCTATCTACTGATCGGCAATTCACCTCCAACTCGCGACCACGGATGTACTGGCGCAGTCGAGGTGGAAGGAAAGGTCGGCTATTTGCCGGCCTTTTTGTTTCAAGGGCTATTGTCCCCGGGAAACTGCGGCCTGACTTCGCGATTGTCGTCGGGCGTCAAGCCTTCAAACATCGGGGTGGCGGCATCTCAAGCGATCGGACCCGAATCCCGGTCCACGAGATATCAGTGTTGCCCGCGTCGCGCATTGACATGGCGCGCCAATTCCGGCGTCTCGAAGACGTAGTCGCTCCAGGCCGATTCCGGAATCTGGCCGGCCAGATAGCATTCCAGCAAAAGACTTTGCTCAGGGCTGAGAGGTCTCGGCGCGCGCTCATGGTCCAGTCTCAGCGAGTGAAACAGATTTCTGGGCGAGTGAAACAGATTTCTGGTCAGGTCCGAGACTGTGGAGTGAATCGACATGTGTGCCGTCTCCTTTGACCATCCAGCGCATCACCCGAAAGATCGGGATCAATCTCTGCTCCGCTGCCCTTCGGTTCAGGACCATGCGCCAAATCAAAACGCTACAACGTGCTTTATACGTCCAAAGGTACGCGCGGCGCTGCAATGGCCGTTTAACGTCGAGGGCGGGATAAGGTTTCAACGTGGCGGCGGTAACGCCGATCGCGCAGCCCGAAACCCACCGGTCAGCACATGCTCTCGGCGATCGCGTGCGCGTGTGACCGAACCGCTGCGTCAGGTGCGCAGCACGTGTTTAGGGCGCATCTTTTTAGCTGCCATCGTTTGAATGCCGGCTGGCTATTCGCAAACCATGCGGACCCGTTTTCCGGGTTGACTGACGTTCCTGCAGGTGAGCGGTTTTGCCGGCTCGGATGACGGCGTCGGCGGATCTTTGGAAATCCTGGTGATTTGCCTTCTCGGCGCCACGGGGGTGCTGATTCTGCGGGCCGCCGCTCTTTCCGGCGTTTCTGGCGCCACCGGAAAGACATCGGTCTGCAGCAACTGCGGCTGTTCGGCTTGCGCCTGCTGCGGCGGCCTGTCCCACAACCGCCGGACGTCGAGCGGCCTTGGAATGACGACGGTACCGTCGTAGCTGCGCGAGCAGCCGCTCCCCAGCAGCAGCATCGGGCACAGGAAAAAAGCCAGGATCCGTCCCAACATCGGCAACACCCTTGCGGGATTTATAACGCGGCTTCGGTTCTACCGACAACCGTCGGAATACACTGCGGGCAAGGCTAGCGCATGACCCGGAGAATCGGAATCGATTTCGCCGGGGATCATGCGCAAAATCAAAAGTGCCGCAGCGTCCCTGGCGCGACTGGGGGGCGGCATGGACGATTTACCTGCCCAAGCCCATCAGCCCCAGGGCGTCTTGCTCGAAAAGGTCGGCGCGGACTGAAATCCAGCGCAACGCGGGATTAGGCATCCGCGTCAGGCTGTAAGCCGTGATTCGGCGAGGCATTGCGGACAAGACTATGGTGCGATCGCACCATATCAAAGCGTGCGTCCGGTTGGGACAATAAGCGCATTCGAGTTCCGCTCCTCCAGTTACGGGCGGGAGCAGCGACCGCCGGCAAGAAGCAGGGTCAGATTTACCCCAACGGACCTGTTTCGGCGATGGCGCGGCCATGACCTCCTTGGCCGCATGCAACGCGCTCCCGCCCGGATTTTCTTTTTTCGGCGCCAATTATTTCGGCTGTCGAGGGCAAATGCCGGCCGCAAAGCGTGCAAGCTGCTGATTCCAGCGGCAAACCCCGGCTGTGCCGGCGGGACCCGCGTCCCTTCCTTTTCGACATGGCTGTGCGGCGGTTACCGGGCTGACATCAAACTGTCATGTGACTGTAATAATCGGGGGCTATTGGCCTCAGCGGGCGCCGAAGGAATGGCGCCGAGAGACCATTTTCCGAACAGGAGCAGGCCACATGAAAAAATTCCTCCTTACGGCGTCGGCCGCGGCGCTTGCGCTCGCCGCGTCGGCTGGTTATGCCGCCGCGCGCGACCAGATTCAAATCGTCGGTTCGTCCACAGTGTTCCCCTTCACGACGGCTGTCGCTGAAAAGCTCGGCCAGAGCGGAAAGATCAAGACCCCGGTCGTCGAGTCGACTGGCACCGGGGGCGGCATGAAGCTGTTTTGCCAGGGCGTCGGCGAGAATACCGCCGACTTCACCAATGCCTCGCGCGCCATCAAGGACAGCGAGCTTAAGACCTGCAAGGCAAACGGCGTGACGCCGGTCGAGATCAAGGTCGGCTTCGACGGCATCGTACTGGCCAATTCGAAGGCGGGGACTGTCGTTGATCTGACCAAGGAACAGATTTTCAAGGCGCTCGCCAAGAACGTCGCTGTTGACGGCAAGGTCGTCGCCAACCCCTACAAGAACTGGTCGGATGTCGATGCGTCGCTTCCCGCGACAAAGATCGAAGTGCTTGGCCCGCCGCCGACATCCGGCACGCGCGATGCGTTCGTCGAACTCGTCATGGATGCGGCCTGCCAGGAAGAAGTGAAGGCGGCTAATGAAAAGGGCTGCGGCGAGATCCGCGAAGACGGCGCTTTTGTCGAGGCCGGCGAAAACGACAATCTGATCGTCCAGAAGCTGGAAGCCAACCCCAATGCCTTCGGCATCTTTGGCTTCTCGTTCCTTGACCAGAACGCCGACAAGCTGCAGGGCCACAAGGTCGACGGCGTCGAGCCGACCTTCGAGAACATCGCATCCGGCGATTACGGCGTTTCCCGCTCGCTCTATGTCTATGCCAAGAAGGAGCATGTTGGCGTCATCCCCGGCATGCAGGAATTCATCGCCGAGTACACCTCGGAAGGTGCATGGGGTCCTGATGGTTATCTGGCCGACAAGGGCCTGATCCCGCTGCCGGACGCCGAGCGCGCCAAGTGGGCCGAAAACGCCAAGGCCCTGAAGGGCATGGGTTCCTGAGTCTTCGGGGTCGGGGCGTATATCCGCTCTGACCCTCATGCTCTAAAGCCCAAAGCGCGGGACCAAGGTCCCGTGCTTTGAGCCGGTGGATGACCGGCGGTCGAGGGGACGTCCTGAATCATGGTCGGTTATCTCGTTGTTCTTCTGTTGGTTCTGGCAGCTGCGGCCTATTTGATCGGCCGGAGACGCGCCATTGCCAGTGTCAATGGCGACGTCGCGCGATTGCATTCGCTGCCTGGCCAACATGGCATGTTTCTGGCGCTTTTTGCTGCCGGTCCCGCGCTGCTTGCGATCTTGTTGTGGTCTCTGGTCACGCCGGGAATTGAATCGTCGATCATTGCCGACCGCTTCTCCACCGAATTGTCGGGGATGGGCATTCCGCAGGTCGAAGCTTTCATCCGCGACGCTCGCGCGATGGCCTTTGGCGGGCTTGTCGGCTTCGCCGATCCCACGAAAGAGGCGGCTGCCGCCGTCTACAAATCGATCCATACGACCAGCACCTGGATCATCTGGGCCGTCTCGCTCGTGCTTTCCGCGTCCGGATTTTACTGGGCCTATTCGCGCATCGCACAGGCCTACCGGGCGCGCCACGTGGTCGAGCGCGTTCTTCGCGCATTCTTGATCGCCTGTTCGGTGGTCGCGATCCTGACGACGGTCGGCATCGTTCTCTCGCTCATCTTCGAATCCCTGCGGTTCTTCCAACAGGTGCCGTTCTACAAGTTCCTGTTCGGCACGCATTGGTCGCCGCAGAGCGCCTTCACCGGCGCCGGAGCGGAAGCCGGGGCGGTCAACCAGGACATCTTTGGCATGGTGCCGCTCTTTGCCGGCACGCTGCTCATCACCTTCATCGCCATGCTGGTGGCTGCGCCTATCGGGCTGATGGCTGCGATCTACCTTTCGGATTACGCCTCCAAAAGCGTCCGCGCGGTCGCAAAGCCGGTACTGGAAATCCTCGCCGGCATCCCGACCGTCGTCTACGGCTTCTTCGCCGCGCTGACAGTTGCGCCCTACTTCCGCGGTATCGGCGAAAGCCTGGGCCTCAACGTCGCGTCCGAATCTGCGCTCGCCGCAGGCGTGGTCATGGGGATCATGATCATTCCCTTCGTTTCCTCGCTTTCCGATGATGTGATCAACGCCGTTCCGCAATCTCTGAGAGACGGTTCCGCCGGCCTCGGCGCGACCAAGTCGGAAACCATCCGCAAGGTGGTCCTTCCTGCTGCCCTTCCGGGCATCGTTTCAGCGATGCTGCTTGCCGTCAGCCGCGCAATCGGCGAGACAATGATCGTCGTCATGGCGGCCGGGCTGGCGGCAAACCTAACGGCCAACCCGCTCGAAGCGGTCACTACCGTGACCGTGCAGATCGTGACGCTGCTAGTGGGCGATCAGGAATTCGACAGCGCCAAGACGCTGGCAGCCTTCGCACTCGGCCTGGTGCTGTTCTGCATCACGCTTACCCTCAACATCGTCGCTTTGCGCGTCGTCCAGAAATACCGAGAGCAATATGACTGATGCGATCTCGTCATTCGGCGCCGTCGGACGGCCGGTCAGCATTCATACCGACGGTGCCGCGAAGGCGCGGCTGAAGGGTCGTTACCGCACGGAAACGTGGTTCAAATGGCTTGGCGCCGGAGCCGTCGCGTTGGCCGGCCTTTTCCTTGTGCTGCTCCTGTCGACGATCGTCACGCAGGCGATCCCGGCGCTGCGGCAGAACTATCTGACGCTGCCGATCGATCTTTCGGCGGCCAAGGTCGACCCGGCAAAACTCGATGAAGTGAACTACGACGCCATCGCTCAGGAAGCGCTTGCGGCGAGATTTCCGGATGTTACGAGCCGTCAGGACAGGCGTCTGCTGCGCGGGCTGATTTCCACCGGCACAGGCGTCTTCCTGCGCAAGGATATTGCGGCTGATCCGGGGATGCTCGGAGGAACGGTGGACTATGCGGTTCCAGTTGACGATTTTGCCGACCTCTATCTTAAGGGTTTGCTTGCCGACGTCGGTTCGGACGAAGCGATTTCGACAAGCGTCACGCCTTCGAAAACCAGCGGCGACATCGATCTGACCTTCGGCGACGATGCCATGCTGGCGCTGGCGCGCGGCCGTGGTGCGACCGAAGGCGAAAACGGCATGCTCACGCTGACGAGCGGTGCATCATCGCTGCTGGTCGTGTTCAACGGCGGCACGGTCAAGCTCACCGCGTTGTCGCCGGGGCCTAGTGGGACGGCGGTCGCAAAGGGCACGGTGATCGAGGCGCTGGACAGCACGGCGCCCGCTGCGAGCGGCCAGGCATTCCTGCGCGTCATCGATACGCCGGAAGCATCGCGAAAAATTTCCGACAAGGAGATCGTCTGGCTCGACACGCTGAAGAGCGCCGGCCAGATCGAAAGCCGGTTCAACTCGATCTTCTTCTTCACCGGCGCAAGCCGCGAGCCGGAACTGGCCGGTGTTTGGGGCGCGGTCGTCGGATCGTTCCTGACAATGATCGTTACGCTCGCCATCGCCTTTCCGATCGGCGTTTCGGCGGCGATCTATCTTGAGGAATTTGCGCCCAAGAACCGGCTGACGACGATCATCGAAGTGAATATCAACAATCTGGCGGCTGTGCCTTCGATCGTCTTCGGCCTGCTTGGACTTGCCGTATTCCTGAATTTCTTCGGCATGCCGCGCTCGGCCCCGGTGGTCGGCGGCATGGTGCTGGCGCTGATGACCCTGCCGATCATCATTATCGCCTCGCGCGCTTCGCTGCGCGCCGTGCCGCCGTCGATCCGCGAGGCGGCGCTTGGCATCGGAGCGTCCAAGGCCCAGACCGTATTCCATCACGTCCTGCCGCTGGCGATGCCGGGCATCATGACCGGCACCATTCTCGGAATGGCGCATGCGCTGGGCGAAACCGCGCCGTTGCTGATGATCGGCATGGTCGCCTTCATCGTCGACATTCCCGGCGGCTTTACCGATCCCGCGACGATCCTGCCGGTGCAGATATTCATGTGGGCGGATTTCCCGGAAGCTGGATTCCAGCAGAAGACTTCGGCGGCGATTTTGATTTTGCTGCTGTTTTTGGTCATCATGAACGCCATTGCAGTGATACTGCGCAGGCGCTTCGAGCGGCGCTGGTAAGGGGTAGAGGATATGAACATCATGACGGAAGCCGGCGTCGAACAGAAACTGAGCAGCGGAACCAATGCCCCTTCGATCAAGATGAAGGGCGAAAAGGTCTCTGTTCATTACGGCGAGAAGCGAGCTCTGTTCGACGTGGACCTCGATGTCCGCGAAAACCAGGTGACGGCGTTGATCGGCCCATCGGGCTGTGGCAAGTCGACCTTCCTGCGTTGCCTGAACCGAATGAACGACACGATCGATATCGCGCGGGTGAGCGGCAAGATAACGCTCGACGGCGAGGATGTTTACGACCCGAAAATCGATGTCGTCGAGTTGCGAGCTCGAGTCGGCATGGTTTTCCAGAAGCCGAACCCGTTTCCGAAGTCGATCTATGAAAACGTCGCCTACGGTCCGCGCATTCACGGCCTGGCCAGGAGCAAGTCCGAGTTGGACGGCATCGTTGAATCGAGCCTGAAGAAGGCCGGTCTGTTCAACGAGGTCAAGGATCGCCTGCTTGAGTCGGGCACCGGTCTCTCCGGCGGACAGCAGCAGCGCCTGTGCATCGCGCGCGCTATCGCCGTGTCGCCGGAAGTGATCCTGATGGACGAGCCCTGTTCGGCGCTGGATCCGATCGCCACCGCCCGCGTCGAGGAACTGATCGACGAACTGCGCCAGAACTACACGATCGTCATCGTAACCCACTCGATGCAGCAGGCAGCGCGCGTGTCGCAACGCACGGCGATGTTCCATCTCGGCTACCTTGTCGAGGAGGGCGCGACCGACAAGATGTTCACCAATCCCGACGACAAGCGCACCCAGGACTACATCACCGGCCGGTTCGGCTGAGCGGTCCGGCGGCGAATTTCGAACACGAGGACAGTATCATGGGTGAACACACCGTCGCGTCTTTCGACGAGGAACTGGACCGCATCGACAGGCTGATCCGCGACATGGACGAGCTCGCCGCCGCGATGGTCGCAGCCTCGATCCGCGCGTTGCTTGCGTCAGACAATGCGATGGCGCAGCGTGTCGTCTCGGACGACGCGATCATGGATGCGCGGCAGCGCGAACTCGACGACAGCGCGATCACGCTGATCGCCAAGCGGCAGCCGATGGCGCAAGATCTGCGCGCCGTGGTTGGCGCAATCCGCATGGCCGGTGATCTCGAGCGCATCGGCGACCTGGCCAAAAACATAGCCAAACGGGTCAGCGCCGTCGGGCAGAGCGCCACGCCGCGTAATCTGTCGCACGGTATCGACGCGATGGCGGATCTCGTTCTTGTGCAGCTCCGCGGGGTGGTCGAGCACTATGTGTCGCGCAATGCCGGCGCGTTGAAAGAACTGCGCGCCGACGACCAGAAGATCGACGTGAAATATACGGCGGTTTTTCGCGAACTCCTGACCTACATGATGGAGGATCCGCGCAACATCACCGCCTGCACGCATCTGCTGTTCTGCGCCAAGAATCTCGAGCGTATCGGCGATCATGTCACCAACATCGCCGAAAACGCCTACTTTGTCGTGACCGGGCAGCAATTGCCGGCGGATCGCCCGAAGCTCGACGAAACGACGATGTCGGCGCCGGCGACATGACAGGAGTGACCGGCCGATGATCGCGCCGCGCATCATGGTGGTGGAGGATGAAGAGCCGCTGGGCGTCCTCCTCCGCTACAATCTGGAATCCGAAGGCTATCAGGTCGAGGTGGTGACGCGCGGCGATGAGGCCGAAATCCGGCTGCAGGAAAACGTGCCCGATCTTCTGGTGCTCGACTGGATGGTGCCGGCGGTTTCGGGCATCGAGCTTTGCCGGCGCCTTCGGGTGCGTCCCGAAACCGAGCGGCTGCCGATCATCATGCTGACCGCGCGCGGCGAGGAGAGCGACCGGGTGCGCGGCCTTTCCACCGGGGCCGACGACTATCTGGTCAAGCCGTTCTCGACACCGGAATTCATGGCCAGGGTCAAGGCGCTGCTGCGCCGCGCCAAGCCGGAAGTACTGTCCAGCGTGCTGAAGGTCGGCGACATCATGCTCGATCGCGAATCGCACAGGGTCTATCGCAAGAAGAGCGAGATCCGGCTCGGGCCGACCGAATTCCGGCTGCTCGAATTCATGATGCGGCACCCGGGTCGGGTCTTCTCGCGCAGCCAATTGCTCGACAATGTCTGGGGCGAGACGATCTACATCGACGAGCGCACGGTGGACGTCCATGTCGGCCGGTTGCGCAAGGCGGTCAACAACGGCCGCATGCCCGATGTCATCCGCACCATCCGCGGCGCGGGCTATGCGATCAGGGAAGACTAGGGATGTGCTGATATTCAGGTGGTGCCGGCCTGCGAACGCCGGCTTCCTGGGCTTCCGGTGCTCACGTACCCAAAGTACGCTCCGCTCCGGTTCTCGGAACCCACCATTCTCGACTCGGCCTGACCTGAATCTCAACACACCCCAAGTCGCGATCCGGGGATCCCTGCCTTCGAGTTCAAGCCACGTTCTTTCCGACCGGGCCGGCTCGTGCCTGGATGCTCGGCGCGAAGATCTCCTGGTCGACGAAGCTCAGCGCCCGCATGGCGCAGCCTTCTCGGATCAGCGGCAGTTCGTTCGGCTCGGTGTCGAAGGAAATCGAACCCGAATGCTGGCCGCCGGCGGTCTGGGCGATCGCCTCGCGCAGGGCCGGCTCGATCAGGTCGAAGGCGGCAGCGCTGGCACCGACCATGGCGACCGGCGCCGGATCGATCAGCGCGAACAGGCTGCCGAGCCCGAAGCCGAGCGCCTCGCCGGCCTTGCGGTAGGCTTCGCGCTCCGGTCCGTCCGTCTCGCGCGCCCGGGCCGCCAGTGCCCGCATCTCGGCGTCGCTGACATCGGCGACCGGCTCGGCGTTCTCGCTCAATTGCCTTGCGTTGCGCCAGATAGCGTAGTTGCCGGCATAAGCCTCGACGCAACCGCGCCGCCCGCAGCGGCAAAGCGCACCGCCCGGCCGATGAATCATGTGGCCGAATTCGCCGCCTGAGGAATGGGTGCCGGTGAACAGCTCGCCCTTCAGCACCAGCCCCATACCGATGCCATGCGAGAGCAGGATGGCGATGAAATCGTCGCGGTAGCGATCCGGGTCGCGCCAGCGCAGCGCCACGGCCATCATGTTGCAGTCGTTCTCCATGATGGCCGGGATGCCGAACTCGCGTTCCAGAATGTCGGCGAAGGCGATGTTCGTCTGCGGCGTGATCGGCGACCACAACATGGCGCGCGCATGGGAATCGGTAATACCCTGGATCGCCAGCGCGATGCGGGCGACGCTTTGGACGTCGAGGTCGGGGTCTTCGAGCCGGCGCCGGACGATGGCGACACATTCGTCGATCAGCTCGTCGCGCGACATGGTCAGCGTGTCCAGCCGGCGCTGTTCCTCGGCGACCACTTGTCCGGCATAGTCGATGACAGCGACCGACAGGGAATTCAGCGACAACACGACGGCCAATACCGCAGCGGCCTCCGGATTGAGGCTGAGGCCAACCTGCGGCCGGCCACGTTTCAGCGAAACGGTCTCACTCGCCTTGCTCTCGGCCAGGATGCCTTCGTGGATCAGGTCGGAAGAGATCGCCGATATGGTCGAATGGCTGAGGCCGGTGGTTGCGGCGATCTCGGTCCGCGACGGCTGGCCTGCGCGGCGTACGGCCGAAATAACCATCGCCCGGTTGCGCCGGCGCAAATCGTCATGGCGGATCCCAACCGACATTGTTTTGCTTCCTATTGCCGCGGCCGCTCATGAATCGGAAGCCGTCGGGCCGACAAATACTGGCAGAAGCAGAAGGACCTGTCATTGTTTATTCCGAGGCTCGAAAAAAAGCCGGCAGGACACCAAAATCCATCAGAATTCATGTTGACAGTGCTTCGGCGTTGGATCAGTATTTTTTCGAGGCTCGAAAAAAAGAGCTTTTGTGCAGGCCTTGGGGCCAGTTGGTCGCGCCGTACGCGGCGCAGGGAGGAATATCATGAATAGATTCACAGCCGCCATTCTGGCGGGGGTCGCCATGTCGCTGACGCTCGCGTCGGTCGCACAGGCGAAGGACAAGGTCATTGGTGTTTCGTGGTCGAACTTCCAGGAAGAGCGCTGGAAGACTGACGAAGCCGCCATGAAGTCGGCGATCGAGGCCGCCGGCGACAAGTATATTTCAGCCGATGCACAGTCCAATCCCGGCAAGCAGCTGACCGACGTCGAGAGCCTGATCTCGCAGGGCGCCAACGCGCTGATCATCCTTGCGCAGGATGCCTCGGCCATCGGGCCGGCGGTGCAGAAGGCGCTGGACGAAGGCATTCCGGTTGTCGGCTATGACCGGCTGATCGAGAACAAGGACGTCTTCTATTTGACCTTCGACAACCAGGAAGTCGGCCGCATGCAGGCCCGTGAAGTGTTCAAGGTGGCGCCGGAAGGCAATTACGTCTTCATCAAGGGCTCGGGCGCCGATCCGAATGCCGATTTCCTGTTCGCCGGCTCCATGGAAGTGCTCAAGGATGCCATCGACAGCGGCAAGATCAAGAATGTCGGCGAGGCCTATACGGACGGCTGGCTTCCCGCCAACGCCCAGAAGAACATGGAACAGTTCCTGACCGCCAACGACAACAAGGTCGATGCGGTGGTTGCCGCCAATGACGGCACCGCTGGTGGCGTCGTCGCGGCGCTGACGGCGCAAGGCTTGGCCGGATCCGTTCCGGTGTCGGGCCAGGACGGCGACCATGCCGCGCTGAACCGCATCGCGCTCGGCACACAGACCGTATCGGTGTGGAAGGACGCGCGCGAGCTCGGCAAGAACGCCGCCGAGATCGCCTCGCAACTGGCCGACGGCAAGCAGATGACAGACATTGCCGGCGTCACGGACTTCGCCACGCCGGGCGGCAATATCGTCAAGTCGCTGTTCCTGACGCCGATTGCCGTCACCAAGGACAATCTCAACGCCGTTATCGACGCGGGCTGGATCAAGAAGGAAGAGGTCTGCGCCGGCGTGGCGGCGGGCACGGTCCCGGTCTGCAACTGATCCGGCCTTCGCAAGAAGCCTGAAACGCCGCGGCTTCACGCCGCGGCGTTTTTTCAAAAAGAATTGTTTTTCCGCTTCTCGCGGATAACTTCCAAGCTGCTTCCGGCATCCGCGGCAGACGGCAACCCGGTGGGAGGACATCATGACCGACACAACTTCCAACACGCCGGCCGCCGATACAGGCGCCGATCGGGCGCGTGAATCCGAGCTCAGCCCGGTCGGCCGCTTTCTCAAGGCAACCGAGCTCGACATACGCATGCTCGGCATGGTCGGCGCGCTGCTGGTCATCTGGGTTGGAATCCACCTCCTGTCGGGCGGGCTTTTCCTCACGCCGCGCAACCTCTGGAACCTGTCGGTGCAGACCTCCTCGGTCGCGATCATGGCGACCGGCATGGTGCTGGTCATCGTGATGCGCAACATCGATCTTTCGGTCGGCTCCGTCGAAGGCGTGATCGGCATGGTGATGGGCGTCGCGCAGGCCGAATTCCTCATCCGAGTCATGGGGTTCCAGCTTGGAAATCCCTGGATATGGATCATCGCACTGGCTGCCGGCGTGGTGCTCGGCCTCATGATCGGCGCGCTCCAGGGCTTCATTATCGCCTATCTCGAGGTTCCGGCCTTCATCGTGACGCTGGGCGGCCTGCTGATCTGGCGCGGCATGGCGTGGCTGATGACGAGCGGGCGCACCGTCGCGCCGCTCGACGCCACCTTTCAGCTCATGGGTGGCGGGCCGCGTGGCTCCATCGGGGCAACCGCAAGTTGGATCGTCGGCATTCTCGCCTGTGTGGCCGTCGCCTTGATGCTGAACAACGGCCGGTCGCAGCGCAAGCGGTTCAAGTTCCCGCTGCGTCCCGTCTGGGCGGAGACCTTGCTTGGTGTTGTCGCTTGCGCCGCCATTCTCGGCGCCGTCTGGATCGCCAATTCCTATCCCTGGCCGATCGGCATCGTTCGCCAGTACGCCCAGCGGACCGGCATCACCGTCCCGGAAGGCGGGCTGTTCATCGCCCATGGCATCGCCATACCGGTGCTGATCGCGGTCACTGTGGGCATCGTCATGACTTTCATCACCAGCCGCACCCGTTTCGGCCGATATGTCTTTGCCATCGGCGGCAATCCGGAAGCGGCGGAACTCGCCGGCATCAACACGCGCTGGGTGACTATGAAGGTGTTCATGATCATGGGCGTTCTGGCCGCGATCAGCGCGGCGATTGCTTCGGCCCGTCTCAATGCGTCGACTAATGCGCTGGGTACGCTGGACGAGTTGCTGGTCATCGCGGCCGCGGTCATTGGAGGCACGTCGTTGGCCGGCGGCTCCGGCACGGTGCTCGGCGCCATGCTTGGCGCGCTTCTGATGCAGTCGTTGCAGTCCGGCATGGTGTTGCTCGGCATCGATTCACCGCTTCAGAGCGTTGTCGTCGGCGCCGTCCTGGTCGTCGCCGTCTGGCTCGACACCGTCTACCGCAAGCGGGTCTGAAGCATGACCCCGAAAAAGTGGATACCGGTTTTCGACAAGATCATGCTCAAGCAAAAACCATAGGGAGGAACGATCATGGCTGACACAACTGCTCCCACGCCACTGATCGACATGCGCAACCGATTGCCTTCGGCGGCATTCGCGCCGTCGACGATGCGTCGATCGACCTTTTCCCGGGCGAGGTCGTGGCGCTGCTTGGCCACAACGGTGCCGGCAAGTCGACGCTGATCAAGATCCTGTCCGGCGCTTACAAGCGCGACTCGGGCCAGGTCTTCGTCAATGGCGAGGAGGCTTCGATCTCCAATCCGCGCGACGCCAAGAAGTATGGCATCGAGACGATCTACCAGACGCTCGCGCTCGCCGACAATGTCGACGCCGCCGCCAACCTCTTCCTCGGCCGCGAGCTGATGACCGGCTGGGGCACGCTCGACGATGGCGCCATGGAGGCCGAGGCGCGCAAGGTGATGGGCAGGCTCAATCCCCGTTTCCAGCGCTTCAAGGAGCCGGTGGCCAAGCTTTCGGGCGGCCAGCGGCAGTCGGTGGCTATCGCGCGCGCCATCCTGTTCAACGCCCGCATCCTTATCATGGATGAGCCGACGGCGGCACTGGGCCCGCAGGAAACGGCGCAGGTCGGCGAATTGGTCATGCAGCTCAAGGCCGACGGCATCGGCATCTTCCTGATCAGCCACGACATCCACGATGTGTTCGAGCTTGCCGACCGTGTCTGCGTGATGAAGAATGGTCGAGTCGTCGGCACGGCGCGCACCAGCGACGTAACCCAGGACGAGGTGCTCGGCATGATCATCCTGGGCAAGTGCCCGCCCGGTGCCATTCCGGGGCCAGGTGCGCTGAAGATCGCCGCCTGAAGCTTCAATAAGCCGGCTAAATACCTGTCATGTGATGTGCCAGCGGTCATGATGGTTTGGCCGCGCCATTGTATTGACGCAGGGACTTGCCCATAAGATGGGGAACCATGGGCCGCAGCAGCAATTTGAAGAAGTTCTTTCCGATCGTCGCTTTCATCGCCGTCGCGCTGATCAGCCTGACGATGGCGGGATTCGCCTATTTCGCCACGCAGGAAGCGGCGCGCATCAAGTTCGAGGCGACTGCGGACGATGCGCTCAACCGGATCGATAGCCGCATCGACCTGCATCTGTCGCTGCTGCGATCGACCCATGCGCTGTTTGAGGCGCACAATGGTGGAATTTCGCGGGGCGAGTTCAAGGCGTTCTTCGAAGCGCTTGGTATCAACGACAATTTTACCGGCCTGCGCGGTATCGGCTTTCTCCGGCTGGTGAGAGCCGGCGACGAGGCAGCGGTCGAGCGTGCCATCCTGCACGACTATGGCGCCAGCCATGCGATCTATCCGGCTACGACAACGCTGCCATGGCGTACGCCCATTACGCTGTTCGAGCCGCTGGATCCTTCCAATCAATCCAGCATCGGCTACGACATGTTCACCGAACCGGTGCGGCGCGAGGCGATCGAAAGGGCGATGGCCGACAACCAGCAGCACGCGAGCGGGCGCGTGCAGCTAGGCCAGGAAACAGGTGCTGCGCAGACCTTCACCGGTTTCCTGGTTTTCGTGCGGCTCAACATCGAAACTGCGCCGGACGGCATCGATGCGACCAGATCCTCGACATCAGGCTTTCTTTATGCGGCCTTCCGCGCCCGCGATCTGTTCCAGACCGCGCTCAGCCGAACGCCGCTGCTGCCGGTGAACATCGAAATCTATGACGGCAAGGTGGATGCCGACCATCTTTTGTTCCGGTCGGAAACGCCGCCGGCGTCGGTCTTCGGTGACAGGCTGGTGGTTTCTCGCGAGATCACCATCGCCGGACGTCCATGGACCGTCCTGTTCAGGCCGACAAGCGCCTTCTCGCAACCCTCCTCGCGCGCCATTCCGGTGATGCTCGGCCTGTTCGGGCTGCTGCTCGCTGGAACCATCGCGCTGGTGGCACGCTATCAGGAGCGGGCCTTTGACGCGGTCTCGCTGCTTCATGAGACGACGGAAAAAAGCCTGCTCGAAAAAGATCTGATGCTGCAGGAGATGAAGCACCGCATCAAGAACTCGATCACGCGGGTGCTGGCGATCGCACGCCAGACGGCATCGCACGCCACCGACGTCCACGAGTTCTCGTCCTCTTTTTCGGCCCGGCTCCAAGCGATGGCGGCATCCCAGGACATGCTGACGCGCTCGCGCTGGCAGAAGGCAGACCTCGGCGATCTCTTGCGCATCGAGCTTGGTCAGGTATTCGGCAAGGAGCTTCCCGAGGGGATATTGTCGGGGCCAGAGGTGCTGCTCGACGAGACGACGACGCAGGCGCTCGGCCTGACCTTTCATGAACTGGCGACCAACGCGCTGAAATATGGCGAAGCCGGCAACTCGGTCGGTGCGCTCAAGGTCGACTGGTCGGTCGAAGGCCGCTGGCGCGACCGGACGCTGGTTCTCAACTGGCGCGAAGTCGGCCAGAAGAAGCTTGAAGCACCTGCCAAAACCGGTTTTGGCACCAAGCTGATCGATTTGAACGTGACGCGCGAATTGCGCGGTACGATCAATCGCGATTTTCACGATGGCGGATTGAGAGTGGAAATCAGGATTCCACTGTCGGACTGAAAACGCTGCCGCAAACCGACCGTTTTCGAAGGCGCAAGTAACAGAGACCGGACGAGCCGGTCTCCGCTTTAATGCCTCGTGCGTTTTGAAGCGGATCAGCAGCGAGCTGTAAAGAGACGGCCACGATTGTCGCGGTACTGGCAATAGCCATTGCGCAGGTTGCGCACCAGCAGGCCGGTACCGGCACCGACGGCTGCGCCCACCAGCGCACCCTTGCCGCCGTCAATCAGGCCGCCGGCCAGAGCGCCGACACCGGCGCCGACGCCGACATCCCGCTCGGTGGTGCTGCAGCCGCTGACCGCGACCACGGCAACCATGGCAATAATCATCTTCCGCATAGGGTCACTCCTCGCTTTTGTCCCACTGTAGTTCCGCCGTCATTTATCACGCGAAAAAGCGTTTTGCCTGCTCGATTTCATTGTTGGCTAAGAGAATCTTTTTCGGGTTCGGGGCGCTCGCCGTTCGAGGCAACCTCGAGGTCGGAAATCTCCACGGAAGCGTCGAGCGTGCCGTCCGGACGCACATTCCAGACGATCTGGTCGTAATCATCCTCCAATGCCGGATCGACGGAAAGGCATTTGGCAATTATGCGCGGAGCCTGACCCTGCACATCGCTCAAGGCAAACGGACGCTCGGCGGCGCATTCCTGAGCGGTTTCGAAAACACCCACCGATACGGGCAGTTCACGACATTCCGTCATCGCGTTAGAACAGCCAATGACAAGCAACACGGCAGCGATGTGTTCCATGGCGAGGATCCTCTCGCCATAAGAACGGGCCATATTCGTCAAAGTTCCTTGCGATGCCGGCTGGCGCGACTGATTGGAGAACAGAGGCAAGCACAAGCCGCCCGCCACTTTGGGTCCGACGCTCTAGATCAACTGGAACGCGGCGGCCAGGACGATTACCGCAGCCAGCCCGATTGCGGCGAGGCCGGGGGTCGGGTGGGAAGCACGGGGCGACGGCATCGCGGATGCTTCGAGATCCTGAAACCCGCCCATCGAAACGCGTGCGGCCTGTTCCAGCCTGTTGATGTCGGCAACCGTCAAAGCCATTGCTCCCGTACTGCGCAGCAGACTGCGATCGAAAACGTCATGCGGATCGGTGTCTGAACAGCTTCGGACTTTATGGTGAACAGGTGGTTAAGGCCGGCGCGGCCGGTATTCAGCCCTCTTGGCCCCAGCCCTCTTTGGCTCGGCTGTTGTCCGGTCAATCCGTCTCGAAATTGCCGCGAGGAACGACAAGGCGATACTCGAGGCGGTCCCGGGTGATTTCAAGCGTCGCCGTTCCGTTCAACGACGCAGGCACGACCCGCTCGAGCGCGACGCTGCCAAAACGCTTCTCGCTGGGCTGATTGTCGTTGGCCCCGATGGCTTCGGCCCATGTCAGCGATAGTGCGGTCTCGCCAGCGGAAGCAGCCGTCAGATCGGCCGTCACCTCGACGAATCCGTCGGCTCGCGACAGAGCGCCATAGCTGACCGAGTTGACGGCAAGTTCGTGCATGGCCAAGCCTATATGCAGGGCGGCATTGGGGTTGAGGTATGGATTTGCACCCTGGAAGCGCAGGCTGCGCAAGGGGTCGGCTCCGTAGCGGCCGACCTGGCCGGACACCAGTTCGCGCAGTGCCGCTCCCCGCCAGTTGGACGAGGTTACCAGATCCTGGGATGAGGCAAGCGACTGCAGCCGGCCGCGAAAGCGTGTCAGAAAATCACTGAGCGTATCCGAATAGCGGCTGGTCTGGGTGGCGATGCTCTGGATGATGGCCAAAAGGTTCTTCGAGCGGTGGCTGACCTCGCGCAGCAGCGTTTTCAGAGTCTGCTCGCGGCGTTTCTGCTCGGTCGTTTCGACCATAGTGGTGACGACGCCCTGCACGGCGCCGCCGTCGTCGTGATCAGCGTCTACCCATATTTGGAACCAGCGAACGCCATCGTCGGCGGGAATGCTGAGCTCAAGATGTTCCGGATTGCCGGATGCGACGACGTTGCGTTTGGCGGCACCGATGCGTTCCGCCTGCGCCAGCGGCAGCATGCCGTTGCTATCGGCGGTATCGGAAGCCCATGGCGGGCGCATGTTGCGGGCCCAGACGGTTCTCATCTCGCGATCCTGATAGAGAACCGAAATGCCGGCATTGTGCAGCGCATGGAGAAGGGCCCGACCAAGCTGCATTTTGCTGTCAGCGGAATGCAGAGCGATGATCTCATCGCTCCGTCCGCTGTCTTTCATGTCTCCGGCTCTGGATTGCATCGGTAACTTCACCCACCCGATCCAAGCTGAACGGCTGACGGAAAAATGGGTTCCCAAAAGAAGTCCGCCGGGCGGCGTCCCGTTGAAGGACACTGCCCGGCGGTAGCTGGAAACCGCTTGAGGGGTGCGGTTCCCAGTGTCCGATCGCAGTTCACGACGCGCGTTTGAACAATCCCGCAATAAGCGAGATGATCAGGAAAGCGAGAAAGATGAAAAACAATATCTGTGCTATACCTGCCGAGGTCCCGGCAATACCGCCGAAACCAAGAGCGCCTGCAATGATCGCGACGACGAGAAACACGAGCGCCCAGTAAAGCATGATACATCTCCTTCAAATGGTACGGCAAAAACGTCTTTCGCTGCCGTTTGTTCCACCTTTTCCCGAAAAAGACGATCCCTGGAAGTCTTTCCGGCCCGAATTGAATCGTCATGCGCAGGGGAAGTTCGGGGCGCAACTGACGTTTGCCAGCCGCAAGGGGCCGGCGTCATTCGATCAATGGCAAACGGGCGACCCGTGGAAACGGGGCAGCGCGAGGCCGGGCCTGCCCGGTCCTATGCAGCGGCTTTCGCGTGCCGGTCGAAGAACAGCGCCTGGCTGATCAGGGCCTTGACCATATCCGGATTGAATGGCTTGGTGACGAGGAAGGCCGGCTCCGGCCGCTCGCCGGTCAGGAGGCGCTCGGGAAAGGCGGTGATGAAGATCACCGGCACCGGCGTGGACGACAGGATCTCGTTCACCGCTTCTATGCCCGAACTGCCGTCGGCAAGCTGGATGTCGGCCAGCACCATCTTCGGCCGCGTCTTTGTGAACATCGCCACCGCCTCGGCGTGGGTACGCGCAGTTCCGACGACGCGATGGCCCAGGCTTTCGACCATTTGCTCGATGTCCATGGCGATCAGCGGCTCGTCCTCGATGATCAGCACATCGGTTGCCACCTGGCGGGAAATCTCGTTGCTGGCCTCGGCGAGGAGTTCGGAGAATTCCTGATCGTCAACGTCGAGAATCTCCGCCGCCTCGTCTTCGCTGAAACCTTCCACGGCGACCAGCAAGAAGGCCTGCCGGGGACGGGGTGAGATCGCGTTCAGATTGGCGGCGGCGCGTTGTTCCCACGCCGACTGCGGGTGTTCTTGCGGTACGCGGATGGCGACCGAGGTGAACAGCCTGGCGAATACTTTGTAAAGCGCGATGCGGTCGTTCGAAGCTTCCGGAAAGATGTCGACGTCGGCGATGATGGCTTCGAGCATCGCGGCGACCAGCGCGTCGCCACTCTCCTGCGATCCGGAAACGGCCCGCGAGAAGCGGCGCAGGAACGGCAGGTGCGGAGCGATGGTTGCGGACAGGCTCATGGTGAACGTCTCCCTCTGACGTAATTGGATAGATTGCAGGCCAAGGTGATTACAAGCCCCGAAAATTAGCCCTGAAAACATAAACGCCGGCTTTCCGAAAAAGTTCCGACGGTTTGGAACTTATATAAGAGGACGGCGTTTGAGGTCGGGACGGGCAACCAGACGAGGGGACCGCCTGCTTTGCGTCGTGTATTGAAGGGCGGCAGGGCACTGGGAACAAGGGCGAAATGAAGAGATGACGAAAGATACCACGGCTGGCGCTGCAAACAGGCGCCGGGCAGCTTCCGGCGACCCGCTCGGGCCAAACTCGGAAATCGGCCGCAAACTCAAACAATATTACGACGAGCTGGTCTCCGACAACGTGCCGGATCGCTTCGCCCAATTGCTCAGCCAATTGGAACAGGCCCAACCTGCACGGAAAAAGGACTGAGGCATGGCGGCCGTCTCCCAGAGCTTCAAGACGGATCTGCTCGGCTCGATTCCGAGCCTGCGGGCCTTTGCCGTGTCATTGACGCAAAACGCCGACAAGGCCGACGATCTGGTGCAGGAAACACTGGTGAAGGCCTGGGACAAGCATGAAAGCTTCGAGCCGGGCACCAATCTCAAGGCCTGGCTGTTCACCATCCTGCGCAACGAATTCTATTCGCAGATGCGCAAGCGCGGCCGCGAGGTGCAGGACAGCGACGGCATCATGACAGCCAGGCTAGCCGTCCATCCGGCCCAGCACGGCCAGCTCGACCTCAAGGACTTTCGTAGCGCGCTCGAGCAATTGCCCGAGGACCAGCGCGAAGCCATCATCCTCATCGGCGCGTCGGGCTTTTCCTACGAGGAAGCCGCCGAGATTTGCGGCTGCGCGGTCGGAACGATCAAGAGCCGCGTCAGCCGCGCCCGCACGCGGCTGCAGGAAATCCTGAAGATTTCCGGTGATGACGAGTTTGGCCCGGATGCGATATCGGCTCAGGTGACGGGGTCGAACGCCGCCTGAATACTGACCCTCGACAATATGGCCCCGGTAATATCGGTCCCGGTTTTCCGGACATCAAACAAGAGGACCGCGTCCGCACGCCGCCGCCACTGCCTCCACGAGATCGTCTCCCGAATAAGGCTTGGTGACCAATCTGACATCCGGAAAGGACACCTTGATTTCGTCCATGTCGGAATAGCCCGAGGCGAAGACGAAAGGCACGCCCGATTCGCGCAGCCGCGAAGCGAAATCGAGCGTCGAAGCGCCGCCAAGCATGAGATCGACGATGGCGGCGTCGAATTGCGAGGCAACGCTCTTCCGATCGATCTCACCCAGATCGCGGGCGATGATCACGTCGCCGGCGCCGTAGTCGCGGCAAAGCTGCTCGACATCCATGGCGATCAGGAATTCATCCTCCAGAACAAGAATCCGCAATCCGTCCAGCAAGGGGGGCACGTGGCAAGGTCTCCGTGGGGCGCAGGGAACAGAGGAATCATGATCCCTATTTGGCTTCCTGTCATTTAAAGTTATTTGGCATGCTGTCATTTAAAAAAGACATGCCGTGGCAGACGGAGTAACCTCGATGCCTGCAGGGCGTTTGCAATCGCCTTCCGGAAGAGGGCCGCTTTCGAAGAGGGATTGAAATGCCTGGCCAGAACGGCCGTTCTTTTTCCACCCGCCGGTATTCATGTGAGAACTGCCCACTGCGGCCGTTGCCGGCGTTCCGGGCATTCGAGAAGCAGGAACTTGTCTTCGTCGACGATTTCAAGAAGGGCGAACTGGCCGTCGACAAGGGAGCTACGGTTCTGGTGGAGGGAAGCCACAGCGCCCATCTCTATACGGTGCTGTCGGGTTGGGCTTTCCGCTACAAATTGCTGTCGGATGGCCGCCGCCAGATTTTGAACTATTCCATGCCAGGCGATCTCATCGGTTTGCAAGGCAGTCTGATGGGAGAAATGCAGCATTCCGTGGAAGCGCTGTCGCCGATGCTGCTCTGCGTTTTCGAGCGGGAAGCCCTTCCCGAACTCTACCGCAGCCATCCGGGCCTCGCCTACGACATCACCTGGATCGCCTCGCGAGAGGAGCGCATGCTGGACGAGAACCTGCTCAGTATTGGCAGACGCACCGCGCTCGAGCGGGCAGCCTATCTCATCGCGTTCATCTCCAGCCGCGCCAGGGTGGTCGGGCTGAACGGCAGGACGCCCGTGCAGATTCCGATCACGCAGCAGCATCTCGCCGATACCCTCGGCCTGTCACTGGTCCACACCAACAAGACGATCCGCAAGCTGATGGACCGCAAGCTTATCTTCTGGCGCGACGGCGGCTGCGAGGTGGTCGACAACGAAAGGCTCAAGGAACTCGCCCGCTGGCAAGGGTTGAGCGAAGCTCGCCGACCGCTGATCTGAGCGGCTACCGGAGACGTGCCGGGCTGGACTCGCTTGCGGAAACACCCTTTCATGGGAGTTGTTCCGATTTCGGAACCTTGGGGTGGGTCGAACGTTTCGACCCGAGCAAACGCAAGGAGTCAAGTGATGGCGACTGCCGCAGGAAAGTCCCCGAACGAAAGCCGGACGAATTCGGACCTTGAAGCCGATATCAGGCAGTTGAAAGTCGACATTCAGAAACTCACCGAACAGCTGGCCGAGACCGGCCAACATGGTTACGGGGCTGCTCGTCGCGTTGCCGCAGAAGGAGTCGAGCAATTGCGCGCCCAAGGCGAAGCAGCGTTTGAAAATATGCGCAGCAACGCAAGGGACCTCGAAGCCCAAGTGGTGGCGAGCGTGCGCGAAAAGCCGGTGACGTCGCTGGCGATCGCGGCAGGCGTCGGCTTTCTGTTCGCGCTTCTCGCGCGCCGCTAAGCCTCAGCCCAGATGGGAATGCTGGCATCGTTGATCTCGGGGCTCGCCTCGGGTGAAGCCGTGGCAGCCGTGCGCCGCGCGCGCACGGCTGCAATCGTCTATGCGCTCGCAGCACTTGCCGCCCTGTGCGGCGTCGGTTTCCTGGTCGGAGCGGCCTATGTCTGGGTGGCGGGGCGCTACGGGCCGATGGCAGCCTGCCTCGGTTTTGGGGTCGGTTTCCTGGTGATCACAGGGCTTCTCCTGCTCTTCCATCAGCTGTCGGCCGGCGCGCGCGCCCGACGCCGGGCGCGGAGGCGCCAAGCCGATATGAAGGCGGTCGGCATCACGGCCGCGCTCGCCGTGCTGCCGGCGCTACTCAAGGGAAAAGGCGGCCTGGGCACCATACTCGGCCCAGCGATCGCACTCGCCGCCTACGCCATCTACCGCGAGAACGTGAAGCCCGATGCCGACGATCCGGATGCCGGCGAAGCGAAATAGCTCGAAGCGATTCTTCTTGTTGACCACAATCTAATCCCAAAACCGGGCTGCACTTTTCGCTGACGCGGACCTTCGGTTCGGGATCATGGCCGGGCCGTCACTTCGGCAGATCCTCCAGCGGCATCGATATTTCGGCGAATACGCCTTCCGGCCGGAATTCGTGAGTCACTTCGCTGGAGATGACCTTGGCCAGGCTGCGGCGGATCAGGATCGAGCCGAAGCCGTGGCGTTCGGGCGAGGCAACTTCAGGCCCGCCGCTTTCGCGCCAGGTCAGCACCAGGCGCCGTGCGCCTTTCCGGCCCTGTGCGTGCCAGTCGAGATCGACCTTGCCCGAAGCCGCCGATAGCGCTCCGTATTGCAGCGCATTGCTGGCCAGTTCATGCAGAATCAGGCCAAGCCCGACCGCCTGGTCGGGCGAAAGCAGCAGATCGGCGCCTGAGATTGTCATGCGCGGCTGCTCGGCGGTGTCGAACGGCTTGACCTCGACCTGCACGAGTTCGCGGATGCCAATGCCGCGCCACTCGCGGTCGGACAGCAGGCTGTGGGCGGCGCCCAGCGCCTGAAGCCTGGCGCTGAAGGCTTCAAGGAATTCGCTGGGCTGGCGCGCATGGCGAACGGTCTGCGTCGCCAGCGCCTGCACTGTCGCCAGCGTGTTCTTGACGCGATGGTTCAGCTCGCGCAGCAAGAGCCGTTGCCGCTCGTCGCCGAGCTTGCGTTCGGTGATGTCGTAATTGACGCCGAAGATCAGCGTCGGCTTGCCGTCGCCGTCGCGCTCGATGACACGGCCGCGCGTCGCGAGCCAGCGCGGCGGAGTGAAGCCCTTGACGCGGTATTCGCCAAAATAGTCGTCGCTGCCGGTCAGCGCGTCACGAAAGCGCGTCTCGGTCTGGTAGACATCACGCGGGTCGATGGCGGCAAGAATATCGCGCGCCCTCAGCCGATTCGAGCGCGGCAGGCCGAACAGCTCGGACAACCGGACATCGCATTCGATCATATCGGTATGGATATCCCATGCCCAGCTCGCGAGCGCTGCGGCATCGAGCGCAATGCCGCGCCGCTTTTCCTCGCGCGCCAGCGCCGCGGCGATGCTGGCGCCGTTGCGTGTGGCGTCCTTCAATGCGAACAGGCTGGCAGCGAGGCTGGCGAGCGCCGTCAATTGTTCGAGCTGGGCGGCAGACGGCGACGCGCGCGGCTTCCGGTCGAGCACGCAGAGCGTGCCGATCCGGGCGCCGGCCACCACAATCGCCACACCCGCATAGAAACGGACATGGTGCTGGCCAGTGACCAGCGGGCTGGCATTGAAGCGTGAATCCGTGGTCGCATCGGTCACCACCATCGGCTGGTCGCCGGCGGCAATGGTATGGGCGCAGAAAGATGCATCTGTCGAGGCCTCGGTTTCATCCAGGCCGACACAGGACTTGAACCGTTGCCGCTCGACATCGACCAGCGTCACCAGCGCGATGGGCGCTAGCATCACCGCGGCGGCAAGACCACTGATATTGTCGAAGTCACGATCGGCCGCCGTGTCGAGTGCGTCGAGACCGTGCAGTACTGCAAGCCGGTCCTGCGCCTTTACCACACTAAGGACGTCGACCGGTAGATTCGGTTTTTTCACTACCCTGCTATCCACAAGGCCCCCAAGTGCATCGGCCTGCAGCCATTCTCGCCAGTCGCCTGGCTCTGAAACCGGAACCTTCGCCTTGAGGAACCGTTACCCAACCACGTTTTGCCAGCCGCGCCCGCCAGCGCCGAACGACATGCCAGCGCCAAACGAGATGGAGGCCGATCATGCCCAGGATCGTTCCTGAAGACAAAGCCCGCCAGGGACGCGGGGGGTGGCACACTTTCCGTATCTTGATCGCCGCGCTGCTTTTGGCGTTCATCGCCTGGGGCATCGCAGAGATCTACGGCAACATGATAGACAAGACGTCGACAACCGAACAGGGCGAGCTTCCCAGGGGCGAACAGGGCGAGATTCCCAAAGGCTGAAGCTATCCGATCGACTGTGCCGGACTGCATCACGCTGCCTTCGCTTGGACAGCGCGCGCCGGGACCAGAACGTTCAGCGCGCCAGGATGGATTTCGATCGTCGTTTCGGGGTCAAGCCTGACCAGTTCGCCGTCCATGACCGCGCGGAACTTCTTGGCAGCCGAGTGCACTTTCAAAACGGCCCGGTCAGCCTGGTGGATTTCCACATGCTCACTGTCGCGCCATTTGCCGCGCACCATGTCGAAAAGGACCCTGAGCAGTTCGCCACGCCGCCGCGCCACCGTGACATAGATGCCGAGCACGCCGCCGGCGGGATTGTCGGCATAGGGCAGGTGACCCTCACCGAACAGATTGTTGGTGATGCCGATGCCGGTGGTGCGCGTCACGATCTCGGATTCGCCGATGGTCAGCGTCACCTTCATTGCCGACGGGTTGTTGATCGCCGCCCACGCAGCCTTGACTGAAGCCCGCATCTTTCCCAACCGCGAGCCAAACTCCATGGTCTGGCGAAGCTGAACCATCCTGGCATGCATGCCGATCGAGAACTGATGCACGAATGGCTTATTGTTGGCTGTTGCCATATCGACTGCGATCACCTCGCCGTCGGCAAGAGATTTCACGGCCGCGTCAAGGGTCTGTGGGATGCCAAGCCCGCGCGCGAACAGGTTCATCGTGCCAGCCGGTAAAATGGCAAGTGCTTTCTTCCTGCCCATCAACCGGGCAGCCGCAGCCGAAATGGTGCCGTCGCCGCCACCGGCCAGCACAATGTCGACGCTGTGCTTCGAAGCGATGCGGTCCAGCGTAGCGACGATGTCCCTGCCGGCAACGATGTCGATATCGATGGTGTGACCTGCTGCCTCCAACGTCTGGCGCATCCGGTCCGTGAAGGCGGAAAGATCAATCGTGCGCAGGGTGCCGCCCTCCTGGTTCAGCACCGCCGCAAATCGCATCCCCCCACTCCGTTTTTTCTTGGCAACCATTGGATAATCATCGGCAGGACAGACCCAGCCATAGGCTGGAACGGGGCGGCTGAAAAAAAGTTCCGCAGCTCTAACGAAAATACAGGAGCGAATCTCACCGGCCGAGGGCATGAGCGAGCGCGTTTCGGGTGGTTTTTTCACGACGCTCGCCATGGTGTCGGAACAACCGCGCGGTCACGACGTTGTGAATATGTAACGCCGCGACCGACCGATCTCCCATGCTCGCGGCGCGAACGAGATAACGCAGGAGGATTAAATGATCCGCACCCTTTTGACCACCACCGCACTCGCAGCGCTGCTTGCGACCGGTGCATATGCGCAGACGGCCACAACCCCGGCGCCGACGCAGGACCCGGCAGTCCAGGATACCGTTCCTGCGGCTCCCGTTGCGCGCGCCGAAGGCAGCCTGGTGACCAACATCATCGGGGAATCGGTCTATAATGGCACAGGCGACGATGCCGAGAACATTGGCAATGTCGACGACGTCGTCTTCGATGAAAACGGTCAGGCAAAATCCGTCGTCATCGGCGTCGGCGGCTTTCTTGGCGTTGGCGCCAAGAACGTGGCTTTCGACTACAATAAGCTGCAATGGGCCGAACGGAACGGCGACCGTTGGCTGATTGCGCAAACCACAAAGGATGAGTTGACGGCTCAGCCGGACTTCGACCGCAGCGCTTTTGATCCGGCTCCTGCGGCTACGGCTCCTGCCGCTCCTTCCGGCTCGACAGAAACCACCGCACAGAACGCTCCGGCTGCTCCAGCCGATAGCACCGCAGCTCCGGCCGAACCTGTGAAGCGTGCCGACGGTAATCTTGCCACCAATATCATCGGCGAAACCGTCTACAACGGCACTGGCGACGACGCTCAAAACATTGGCGACGTGAACGACATCGTTCTAGCCAAGGATGGCAAGGCCGAGTCGCTGATCATTGGCGTCGGCGGCTTCCTTGAGGTTGGCGAAAAGAATGTCGCCTACGAGTTCGATAAGGCGAAGTGGGCGGAAAGGAACGGCGATCGCTGGCTGGTGGCCGAGACCACGAAGGAAGACCTGGAGGCATTGCCGGAGTTCGATCGCGAGGCCTATGATCCCGCCCCGGCGACTACAGCATCGAATGACGCGGCGGCGCCGGCGCCAGTGACAACCACTCCTGCTGTCGATGCGGCTCCGGCACCGGCGGACAAGACAGCGCAGGCCCCGGCGGCAACGCCTGACCCGGCTGCTCCGGCACCGGCGGACAAGACGGCGCAGGCCCCGGCAACAACTCCTGACCCGGCTGCTCCGGCACCGGCGGACAAGATGGCGCAGGCCCCGGCAACAACGCCTGACCCGGCTGCTCCAGCACCGGCGGACAAGACAGCCGAGGCTCCGGCTGCAGCAACGCCTGACGCAACCCCCGACCAGACGCAGACCGCGGCGATCGACAAGTCGGCGCTGACCGAAATGCCGATCAACGAAATCCGGTCCGAAGAGTTGGTTGGAACCACCGTCTACGGCGCCAATGACGTCAACGTCGGCGAGATTGGTGACGTCGTGCTGACGGGTGACAAGAAGGTCGACGCCGTCATCATCGACGTCGGCGGTTTCCTCGGCGTTGGCGAGAAGGAAGTGGCTGTCGGCATGGAAAATCTTAAATTCATGACCGACAAGGATGGCAACCGCTATCTCTACACGAACTTCACCAAGGAGCAGCTCGAGGCGCAGGTCGCCTATGACAAGGGCACCTATACGCAAAAACGCGACGAACAGCGTATGATCATGCGCTAAGCCCCATTGATTGACCCCGAAGGCCCGCGCCGGCGACGGCGCGGGCCTTTTTATGAGTGGAAAGTTGGCAGCGGTGCGACGTGGCCGGCAACGCCATCGTCGGTCAGTTCGGCAAGCGCCAGCGACTGATCGAGATGTTCGGCCCGCCAGGCAAGCAGCCTTTCGGCAAGCTCCAACCGGACCGGCAGATAGGCCGGATCGGCAGCGACATTGGTTAGTTCGTCTCGATCCTGCTCCAGGTCGAACAGCAGCGGCGGCAGGCCGCCGCCGAAATGTACATATTTGGATTGTTTCGTGCGGATGACGGCCAGATTGCACTGGCGCGGACCGATGCCGAAATGGCGCTCGGCATCACCTTCGGCAACCGAGCGGAAATCGAATTCCCAATGCGCGGCCTCGCGCCAGTCCCCCGGCTCGACGGCGTCCAGGAACGGCTTCAGCGATCGTCCGTCGAGATGCGGCGGGGTTTCCTCGCCAAGCAGGGCGAGCAATGTCGGCGCTATGTCCACCGCCTCAGTGAAGCGATCGACCTTGGCGCCGGCCGCTTTGCGGCGACGCGGGTCGCGGATGATCAGCGGAATATGATAACTGCCGTCGAAGAAGCCGCCCTTGCCCAGCATGTAATGGTCGCCCATCATCTCGGCATGATCGGAGGTCAGCACGACGATGGTGTCATCCCATGCACCCGCCCCCTTGACCGCCTGCCAGATGCGGCCAAGCTGTGCGTCGACCTCCGAGATCATGCCGTAATAGAGCGCGCGGATGCGGCCAAAATTGTCGTCGCCCCAGTCGCGCACCTTGCCCTCGGCGCCGGGGCGGAAATTCGAACGCTCCTGCAGGTCAAGGTTATAGGCAAGGTAGGGATGGCTTTCTGCCTCGGCCTGCCAGCTCACGGCGCGGTGGAAAGCCGGTCCCTCGGCAGGATCATACATCCTGTTGTAAGGCTCCGGCACGATGAAGGGCGGATGCGGGCTGAGGAAGGAAAGATGCGCGAACCACGGTGTATCGCGCTCCTGTTCGTCAAGCCAGCGGGCGAACTCGCCGGTCAGGAAAGCAGCAGGGGTTTCGTCCTTCGAGTAGACGGGCGGCGCGCTTGTCACCGCGCCGTCGGTCCTGGCTCCAATCTCGTCCGCTGGGCGATGGATGTCGGGAAAACCGGCGCTGCTATCGATGCCGCGCGCCTTGAGCCACGACAGCCACGGTTTCTGGTGCTCCGGCAGGAGTTGGCGCACGGTGAAGCCGGGCAGCACGCCTTCGTAGCTTTTTAGCCGCGGGTCGCCCGGCGCCAGCGTGCGCGGATCAGGCGATACGTCGGTATAGCCGAACAGCGTCGGATCATAGCCGAGGCTGCGCGCCGAGAGCGCGATGTTGCCGTGGCGGGCGTCGAGCGGGGTGCCGTTGCGGCAAACTCGGTTGTTCATCTGGTAGAGGCCGGTGTATAGGCAGGCGCGTGCCGGCGAGCAGGGCGCCGCGCCGCCATAATGCTGTCGAAACAGCACACCCTCGGCGGCGAGCGCGTCGGCATTCGGCGTCCGCACCACCTTGTGGCCTGCCGCCGACAGGCAGTCGCTGCGCCACTGGTCGCAGGTGATCAGGAGAACATTCGGGCGCCTGTCTTTTCTGACCAATGCTGTATCCTTCATTGAAAACGTGCCGCTCATGGAGCCGAATTTTTGTGGCGACGCAAGCCTCAGGTATTCGCCAAATCGTGAACAAAAGCCGCCTTATTGTTTACTTATAGAGCACAGTCCATCTGTGTTTGCGGCCTTTGCCGCCGGCTGGCCGGTTCTCATATAGGCGTAGACCGCGGCATGGGCCGCACAGGACAAGGAAAGGAGCAGGAAAAAATGCTCGACCAGATCAAAGGCCTGCATCACGTCACCTCGATGGCCAGGGATGCGCGTCAGAACAATGAGTTCTTCACCAAAAAGCTCGGCCTGCGCCGGGTCAAGAAAACCGTCAATTTCGACGCGCCGGATGTCTACCATCTCTATTATGCCGACGAGCTCGGCACGCCCGGTTCGGTGATGACCTATTTTCCGTTCCCCAATATCGGCAAGGGTCGCCACGGCGTTGGCGAAGTAGGCACCACGGTCTATTCGGTGCCCGAAGGCACGCTCGCCTATTGGGAAAAGCGATTTGCCGATGAGGGCGTCGCCGGGCTGTCGCGCGAAGAGAGCTTCGGTGAGAAGCGCCTTGGCTTCGCTGGTCCCGATGGTGACGGGTTTGCGCTGGTCGAGAACAAGGCAGACACCCGTACGCCGTGGGCGAAGGGCGATGTTCCCTCCGACGAGGCGATCCGCGGCTTCCACTCGGTGTCGCTTAGGCTGAAGGATGGCGGCGCCACCGAAGAGCTGCTGAAATTCATGGGCTATGAAGAAGTCGACACGTCCGGCACTGTAAAACGGCTGGCGGTGAAGAACGGCAACGGCGCCAATATCGTCGATATCGAATCGTTGCCGGGCGCCGCTTTTGCCGATCTCGGCGCCGGCTCCGTCCACCACGTCGCCTTCGCTGTCGAAAACCGCGCCAAGCAACTCGAAGTGCGCAAGGCGCTGATAGACACCGGCTATCAGGTGACGCCGGTGATCGATCGTGACTATTTCTGGGCGATCTATTTCCGCACGCCGGGCGGCGTGCTGTTCGAAGTCGCCACCAACGAGCCCGGCTTCGACCGCGACGAGGACACCGCCCATCTCGGCGAGGCGCTGAAGCTGCCGTCGCAGCACCGGCATCTGAGGCCCTATCTCGAGCAACATTTGCAGAAGCTGGAAGACTGAGGACAAGGCCATGAGTAAGGACGCTTACATCTACAAAGCACTGCCCGGTTCGCCTGATGGATCGCTGCTCTTCGTCTTCCACGGGACCGGGGCCGACGAGAGTCAGCTTCTGTCGCTCGGGCGCGATCTCGCGCCGCAGGCGACTATCGTCTCGCCGCGCGGCGATGTCTCGGAACACGGTGCCGCGCGCTTTTTCCGCCGCACCGGCGAGGGCGTCTACGACATGGGCGACCTGGCGCGGGCGACGGACAAGATGGTTGGTTTCGTCAAGGCGCATGTCGAGGCGGCAAAACCCTCGTCGGTGCTTGGGCTCGGCTATTCCAACGGCGCCAACATCCTGGCGTCGGTGGTGTTCGCGGCGCCCTCTCTGTTCGACGCGGCGGTGCTGATGCATCCGCTGATCCCGTTCGAACCGGAGATCGAGGGAAGTCTCGCCGGCCGTCGCATCCTGGTCACATCAGGCAGGCGCGATCCGATATGTCCGCCCAACCTGACGTCGCGGCTGGAGGCCTATTTGCGCGCCGATGGCGCCGATGTCACAGTGGAGTGGCACGACGGCGGCCATGAGGTGCAGTCGAACGAGATCGAGGCGGCGCGGCGGTTCCTGTCCGCTACGCCGATAGAAGGAGCGTAAGCAATGCTTGACCAATTGCCGGAGATCGAACTGGAGGATCGCGGTTCCAAGGGCCGTTATCTCTTGCGCGGGCCTGATGGCGCCGAGGCGGAGATGACCTTCACCAAGATCGGCGAGCACCAGATCATCATCGACCACACCGAGGTGCCGGATGCGTTTCGCGGCCAGGGCGCCGGGCTTCGCCTCGTTACCCGAGCCGTCGAGGACGCGCGCGAGGCGGGCAAGAAGATCATCCCGCTTTGTCCGTTCGCCAACGCCCAGTTCCATCGTCACAAGGAATGGGCCGATGTGCTGAAGCAATAGCGCTGGTCCTACCCATAGGCCTCCGCACGCGATGACGGTTGAGGGCGGGCAGCCACAAGGCATCCATCGCTGTGGCATTTGCGCAGATCGCCTGTCTTGCCTAGTGGGTTGTCTTGCCTAGTGGGTATTGCCTTGCCTAAGTAGGTATATTGCCGCCCGACCAATCGAACCGAATGATCCCTTGATGACCGAGACCGACCTCGTTCCCGTCTTCGACGGCCACAACGATACGCTGCTCAGGCTCTATCAGTCGAAGGACGCGGATGTTGAGAAGCTGTTCATCGAGGGAACGCAGGGTGGCCACATCGACTTGCCGCGCGCGAAAAAGGGCGGCTTTGCTGGCGGCATGTTCGCGATCTTTCCGCCGCCGGTCGAGAAATCCAAGCGCAGTGCGGTTCCACCTGCGCCGAGCGATACCGAGCCCTTGCCGCCCGAAATTCCGCGCGCCGACGCGCTCGCTTCCACCTTCGCCATGGCCTCGATCCTGTTCAGGCTGGAACGAGCGTCGGCGCTCACCGTCTGCCGCAGCGCCGGCGACGTGCGAAATGCGATGGCGCAAGGGTCGATCGCGGCGGTGTTCCATATTGAAGGCGTCGAGGCGATCGACCCCGAACTGACGATGCTCGACGTGTTGCATGCGGCCGGCCTGCGCTCGCTCGGCGTCGTCTGGAGCCGCCCGAACGCTTTCGGCCACGGCGTGCCGTTCCGTTTCCCGTCGACGCCCGACACCGGACCTGGCCTGACCGATGCCGGCAAGGGACTGATCAAGGCCTGCAACCAGCTCGGCATCATGGTCGATCTTTCGCATCTCAACGAAAAGGGGTTTCGCGACGTCGCCGAGATCAGTGACGCCCCGCTGGTCGCGACCCACTCGAACGTCCATGCGATCTGCGGCCATTCCCGCAACCTCACGGACTGGCAGCTTGGCGCGATCCGCGAGTCGGGTGGCTTGGTCGGGCTGAATTTCGCCACCGGGTTTTTGCGCGAGGACGGCAGGATGAATGCCGATACCAGTCTCGACATCATGGTGCGCCATGTCGATTCACTGCTGCAGGCGCTGGGCGAAGACGGCGTCGGCCTCGGGTCCGATTTCGACGGCGCCATGATCCCGGCTGTGATCGGCGATGTCACCGGCCTGCCGAAGCTGCTCGATGCGTTCGCCGAGCGCGGCTTCGGTCGCGCGCTGATCGAGAAGATCGCCTATCGCAACTGGATCAGTATGCTGGAAAAGACCATCGGGTAAAGCGTGTCGCCCGGCAGAGTAGCCAGCGACCTGCAAATATATCGATCGAGCGGGGTTTTGATGATCTCGACAAGACCGTTGTCTCCGGAGCTCAAGCCGCGGATGATTGCGGACTTCGAGAACTTCAGGGCCGGCTCTTGAAGCGCCAGACCGTACGAACCGATGTCGCCATCGTCGGCGCCGGTTTTACCGGCCTGTCAGCCGCGCATGAATTGAACAAGGCCGGCATTGATTTTGTGCTGCTCGAGGCGCGCGGCCGCGTCGGCGGGCGGGTCGAGTCCAAGTGGAATGGGCTTGGCGAGCGGATCGACAGCGGCGGTCAGTTCCTGTGCGAGGACATGCCGGAACTGATGGCCTTGGTGCGAACGCACGGTAAGACGTTGGTCGAGACCTATGTTAAGGGCGAAGTCATTGCCCAGCCGCTGACGGGCGAACAGGAAGCCGAGCGAATCTACTACGCCTCGATGGCGATCCGCGACCGCATGAACGCGATTGCACCGGGCGATCCGACTATTGCCGGCTTGACCGTCGCCGCATGGCTCGATCGCCAGAACGATCCCGGTGAGGCCAAGGCGGCTTTTCGCTCGATGATCGAAGGCCTGTGGTGCCAGGCGCTCGAAAAACTGCCGCTTTGGCACCTCATCGACAATGACCGCCGTATCACCAATGAGGTGTCGGAGCTGCAGTATTTCGTGCACGAAACCATGCAGTCTCTGGCGGATGATCTGGCCGACGATCTCGGCGATCGCCTGCGATTGAACACGCCGGTCAGAACGATCGAGCGCAGACTGGGAGGAGTTCGTCTCGCGTCGACGACGGGCTCGATCACGGCGCGAACGGCGCTGATCGCCATGCCGCCGATGGTGGCTTCGAAGCTGGATTTCGCACCGCCGCTGCCGGTTGCCTTGGAAAAGGCCCTCGGTGTCTGGCAAAGCGGCGCGGTGATCAAAATGCAGGTGCGCTACCCCACAGCCTTTTGGCGCGCCAAGGGCTTGAGCGGCATGGTGATGTGGCGCGATCCGCCGGCCCTTTTTGCCTGTGACGTCAGCAAGGATGGCGGCCACCCTGCGTTAGTCGTCTTCGTCGGCGGGCCGCTTGCCCTACGCTGGCGGGAATTGGGAGATGCCGCGTTGCGCGGGGAGGTTACCGCGCGGCTCAAGGAGGCGCTCGGCACGAACGCAGGCAGCTTCACCGATTTCAGCTGTCGCGACTGGACCGATGATCGCTGGAGCGGCGGCGGCTACAGCGATCTCATCATCGATACGAGTGCCACCGACGCCGAACAAACCATCCTGGCCGGCGCGCCGCCAGTGTATTTCGCATCCTCGGAATTGTCTCCGTCATTTCCGGGCTATGTCGAAGGCGCAATCGTGGCTGGGCGCATTGCTGCACAGAAAATCCTCTCGGAATTTAATCCGCAATAGTCGCCTCATGGTCGCAGGCGAAGGCGTCTCAAGCTGGCGACCGGACGGCGCCGGGCCACAGCGGCGGCGTGATTTGATCCCGTGAACATGCGACTGCATGAAACAGTTCGGCAAAGCACGCCCTCGCCGTCGCATGACCGAATGTGCCCGGTACTGCCCGAATTCCGGTTTCAAATCTGTTACACGGTCAGTTTGCGTCCGTCGTTCGTCCGTTACCGGGTGCGGCTAAGTTCGTTTCAACAGAAAAAGAAAATCGATGAAGGGAATGGCGATGTATACGAAAATCCAGACTGCCTACAATGACCGCCTGCAGGCACCGGAGCGCAATGATCGGCGGCCGAAGCTGGCGCTGCGCCGGCGCGCCAACGACCATCCGATGGCGCTGTTCGTGGTGCTGGGCGCCGCCGCATTCGTCGGCATGGCGTTCGCGCCGACGGTTGGTCCGGCCTTTGCTTCACTGAACCCGCCGGCAAATATCGTCGACGGCGCGCCGACCACGACAAAGACCGCGCGCCTGCCGATGCCGGAGATCGATTTTGTCTGCAAGGGGCAAGCCTGGGGCGCCGAAAGTGCGGACTGCGTGCGCGTCATCGCCGAGCAGTCCGGCATCCACAAGGCTCGCGCGATCCGCGTGATCGCCAATGCCCCGCCGCTGACCAATACGCCGAACGTTTTTTGATGCCCCCGAGCGACCCTCCAGCGCTCCAGGCAGGCTCCCGCCGCATCGTCGGCCGGGAGTTTTTTCTCTGGCCTCTAACCCTTCGTTTGAGCATCGGATTTTTCAAAAGCCGATTTCCACCAGCCCGAAGTTCTAGCTGCCCAATGCCGCCTGCTCGGCGATGGCCGACAGCACGCCGCGCACGTCCAGCGTGCTGAACGGCTTTTCCAGGATCTGCGGACGCTGCGGCGCGGGCAATGCTTCGATTTCGGCCTTTGCGCCGATCAGGTCGCCGGTGACCAGAACGAAGCGCCGCGCCAGATCAGGCTTTTCGGCGAGCAGTTCGCGATAGACTGATATGCCGCTGGTGCCGGGCATGCGCAGATCGGAAAAGACGATGTCCGGCGGCATGTGGCCGGTCAAGGTCGCGGCGGCCGATGCCCAGGCCGGCACGATCCGCGACTTGATGCCCATCAATTCCAGAATGTCGGACAGCGACGCCGCGACATCCGGCTCGTCGTCGATGATCAGCGCGTGACGCAATCCGCTCGAGCGCGACGGGGTTTCGCCGGCGGCGGCCGCGCCGGCGGAGATCGCCGGCAACTGGACGACGAAACGGGCGCCCCTCGGCAGAACTTCCTCGAACCAGACATTGCCATTGTGCCGTTCGATGATCGATTTCGAGATTGACAGGCCGATGCCGGTGCCGACGCCGACCGGCTTGGTGGTGAAGTAAGATTCGAAGATGCGAGAGCGAATCGCTTCCGGCACGCCCAGCCCGTTGTCCTCAACCGAGAAACAGGGATTGCCGCGATCGCTGCGAAACGTGCGAACCTTGATCAGCCGGTCGCCGCCGATGCCGGCCAGAGCGTGTTGGCTGTTGATGAGGAAGTTGGCGGCCACTTGCGTCACATGGTCGGCGTCGGCCATGGCCAGCAGCGGGCCGCTGGCGAAATCGGTATCGATAATGATGCCGGTCGACCTGGCGCCGTACGCAGTCACTTCGAGTGCCGCGCGGACCACCTGGTTGAGGTCCGTCTCGGCCTGCGCCGCCGGGTGCAGGCGGACCATTGAGAGGAAGCTCTTGACGATGCGGCCGCAACGCTCGGCGGCGGCGCGCACCTTTTCGGCGCGCACCTTGGTCTGCGGGTCTGAAGCGAACTCGTGCAACAGCGTCGATTGTGCGACGACCACGGCAAGCGGGTTGTTGAGCTCGTGTGACACGCCGGCAAGCAGCGAGCCCATCGCCGCCATCTTCTCGTTCTGGTGCAGCTTTTCGCGCTGGCGGCCGATCTCCTCCTCGGCGCGCAATTTGTCGCGAAGGTCGCGGATCGAGCCGAAGATCAGGCGGCGGTCGGCGACTCGCATCTCGGTCGCCGTCAGTTCGATCGGAAAGACCTCGCCGGCCGCATTCTGGGTGACGGTCTCGATCCGCTGGCCGACCATCGGCGCGCCGCGGCCCGACATGTATTCGGCGCCCGACACATAGCCCTTGCGATAATATTCCGGAACGACGGTGTCGAGCAGGTCCTTGCCGAGGATGTCGCTGCGCTGATAGCCGAACATCTTTTCGGCGGCGGGATTGAATTCGATGATCGAACCGGTCTCGTCGATGACGATGATGGCGTCGAGCGAGGCCTGCAACATGGTGCGTCGGATGACTTCGCTGGCATGGGCATCGGAAAGCGATCGTTCGATGGCGTCGCCGATGGCCAATGCCACGATGTGCAGCGTTGCCTCTTCCTCGTCGGTCCATTCGCGCTCGTTCACGCAGTCGTTGACCGCCAGCGTGCCCCACAGATGGCCATGCGCAAAGACCGACACCGACAGGAACGACTTGATGTGCTGCTTTTCGAAGTCGGTTCTCAGAAAGCCTTCGAGGTCGCGCGTGTGTCCCGCGAAGATCTTGCCTTGCCGCTCGTCCTCCGCCAACCGTTCCAGCAGTGGGTCCGAATTGACAACCGACTGCATGATTACCGTTGGCGACGCCAGTTCGCCACCAAATCGGGGGTTGATCCAGTAAGCCGCGACCGACTGGGCAAAGCCCTGGCCGGGCAGCTCGCGCAGCCGAAACAGGATGCCGCGCTGGCAATCCATGGCCCGGCAGAGCGTTTCAAGGATGCTGTCCATCTCGCGCTGCCAGTCGCCGGCTTCGCGAAGCCGGCGAACGACATGGACAGCCGCCATCGCCGCGCCCTGCCTGACGCCGTGCATATCGCTGGGTGCTGCTTCAGCCGTCATGGTCAGCCGTCATTTCACAGTCGTGCCACCGAGAGTGGTTACCAGTGGTCGCGCCGCTCAGTTGCTTTCGCCGGTCGGCAGCGAGAAGATATAGCCTTCGCCGCGGACTGTGCGCAGGAATTTCGGATTGGCCGGGTCCGCCTCGATCTTCTTTCTCAGGCGCATGATGCGGATATCGACCGCGCGTGACGATTCAGGATCTTCCACGAAGCCGATCGCCTCGGAGATCGCCGCACGCGTCAGCAAACGGTTGGCACGCGTCAGGAAGACCTCCAGCACGTCAAACTCGCTCTTGGCCATGTCGATGACCGTCCCATTGGTGCCGGTGACGAACCGGCCGTCGAGATCGGCATGGAAAGGGCCGAAGCTCATAAAACGGCGGTTGGCAGTTGTTTCGGCCTTGGCGCCCTGTGGTTCGGCCGGCTGCGGCACGCGGCGCAGCACGCTGCGGACCCTCGCCAGCACCTCGCGCAATTCGTAAGGCTTGACGATGTAGTCGTCGGCGCCGAGTTCCAGCCCGACGATGCGGTCGAGCGCGGTGCCGGCGGCAGTGGCGTAGATGATGCCGATAGGCATTTTCGAGCGCAGCCAGCGGCCGAGCGACAGGCCGTCCTCGCCTGGCATGGCGATGTCGAGGATGGCCAGATGAAACGACTGCGTTTCCAGCAAAGTTCGCGCGGCGCTGGCACTCTCGGCCGTCGCGACATCGTAGCCGCTGGCGCCGAGATACTCGGCGACCGCGTCTCTCAGATCCGGCTCGTCCTCGACGATGACAATTCGTGCCCGCACTATGCTCTCGCTCCCGCTTTCAGCGGAAAGTAGATTGGGTATAAACATCATGTCCAGCACTCATCTTGGGTTGCCGGTTGCAGGGTGGAAAAAAATGGCTGCACGATCCGTCATCGCGCTTGTTTCCGTCGCCGAAGTGGTCGCGACCGATCTCGCCGACCATCTCGAACGGCGTGGTCATGACGTGCGCGCGGTGCGGCAGCCGTGGGAGGCCGAGTCCTTGCTTTCCGGAAAGGGCATCGATGTCGTCGTCGTCGGCGACAGCCTCAGCCAGGCGGAAGGGCGTGATCTGCTCAGGCGCCATGGCGGCGAGGGCGGGCCGGATTTCATCCTGATCTGCCGGCCGGCCGATCTCGTCGACAAGGTGCTGGCGCTCGAACTCGGCGCCGCCGACGTCGTCGAAAGCCCGCTCAATGTCAGGGAACTCGCCGCCCGTATCGGCGGCTTGCTGGCACGGCGCGGCAGAAACGCCGGGGAATTGGTCGTGCTGGAGAACGCGACGGTCGACCTCCGGTCGGCCATGGTCATGCATCGCTCCGGCACGGAAGAACAATTGTCGCCGGGTCAGGTGGCGCTGCTCAGATTGTTCCTGGCCAGTCCGCGCAAGGTCTTGACGCGCGACGACATCATTGCCGCCGCGCCCGCCGAAAATGCCGATGCCTTCGATCGCTCGATCGATTCGCGCATTGTGCGGCTGCGCCGCAAGCTCGACACCGAAACCATCACCACTATAAGGGGTGCAGGCTACCGGTTCGATCCGCCGACGCAGTTCGCCGACTGAGGCCGGGGCCCTCACCGTATTGCCCACAGGCCCAGGCGCTCAGCGGACCACAAGAACCGACGGACCTGACGGCATTTCGCTGGCGGCGACGAATTCGCTCGCATGGGCACGATCCCTAAGAAGCACGGTGGCGAGGCCGGCAAAGCCGAGCAGGCCCTGTGCGTAGAGCAGTGCGGAAAGCACCGAAGCTGCAAATTTCGTGTTCATCGTATCCGTTCCCCAAATTCAGATCTGCTGCGTATGGCCTGTTTTCGGGCACAATCTTTTCCCGAAAACCAGCACCACTTGTCGCGATGCGGTCTTTCGGTTCGGGTATCATGTCTTCAGGGAAACCCCCGAAGCGCCCGCGCCGCCAGCGGAGCCCCCCGTCGCGGCGCGGGCCTTCGGTCCTCTCGGCTGCAAGTTGCCGGAGGGGCCGCGCATCTTCTTCAGCCCAAAACCGACCCGCCAGAGGGCCTTGAGCCGGTTGATGCGCAGACTGGACACGATCCAGACCGTGGCGAAAAACAGTGCGGCATGCAGCGTCGAAACTTCGCTTGAAGTCATCCCCGCACCTTCGTCGTCGGGCTGCCGGCGAAGGTGCCGACGCCGCCAATCATGGCTGCGGCTATGCTTATCCTGAAGAGCCAGGAGATCGCGTTCGATTGCATGTTCATCTTCGTTTGTGCCGGCTGTTTTCGTTCGGTCAACTCTGCGGGTGGCCTGTATCCAGATCATGCCGCTAGAGTCCGCGCTTTGTTGCAGATTGGTTTCGAGCCAAGTCAAATTTCTTTCATATGAGGGAAGAGCGCACTTTCACTTGGAGATGGCAGCACCTTTTCGCGGGTCCGGGCTCGAGCAGCCGAGGCTTCACGTCAATTGGATTCACCCCTACAAATCCCTCGGATAGGCTTTGGGCTGTTAACCATAGGAAACACATTCGAAACAGAAACCTCTGCCGTGCGAAATCAATCCGAAACGTGACCCAACGATAAGCCGGTCATCGAATTGAAGCCGGCCATATCCGGCAGACGGGGGACATCATGTACACTGCCATTTCTGCCAAGCTCATCAACATCGCTGCCGCCGCCCTCGCGGGTGCGGTTCTTCTGTTCGGCGCCGGTACCGGCATTGTCCATGCTGCCAATCAGGCCGCCAATCAGATAGTGGCGCGGATTTCGCTTTCGCAGCAGACGATGCAAGTCCTGGTCGACGGGCGGCCGACCTTCGCGTGGAAAGTCTCGACCGGCGGCAAGGGGCATGTCACCCCGACCGGCTCGTTCAAGCCGACCCGCATGCACCAAATGTGGTATTCGAGGAAATATGATAACGCGCCGATGCCGCATTCGGTCTTCTTCAAGGGTGGCTACGCCGTGCATGCGACCAATTTCGTCAAGCGCCTCGGCCAGCCGGCCTCGCATGGCTGCGTGCGGCTGCATCCGGTCGACGCCGCCGATTTCTACCAGCTTGTCGAGATTTTCGGTCCAGCCAACACCAGGATCGTCATCGTCAAATAGGTAAGCAAAGACGATCCGCTTGTTAAATACGTTGCGGTCGGACATCACTGCCCAAGAAAAAGGCCGGAAATCCCCGGCCTTTTGTCAATCAATCAACCGGGACCGGCATCAGCTTCGGGTCCGGCTTCTCGGCGTGATGCGGCAGGTCCTTGCTGGCAATGAAGGTGTAGAACATCGGCACCACGAACAGGGTGAACATGGTCCCCACCAGAATGCCGGTGAAGATCACCAGGCCCATCGAATAGCGCGCCGCCGCACCCGCGCCGCTGGAGATGATCAGCGGCACCACGCCGAGCGCCATCGCAGCCGTCGTCATCAGGATCGGCCTTAGCCGCACCCTGGCCGAGGCGACGATCGCATCGCGCCGCCGCATCCCGTGGAGCTCGCGCTGCTGGTTGGCAAACTCGACCAGAAGAATGCCATGCTTGGTGATCAGGCCGATCAGCGTGATCAGGCCGACCTGCGTGTAGATGTTGAGCGTTCCCAGCCCAAGATTGAGCGGCACGATCGCGCCGAAGATCGACAGCGGCACCGACATCATGATGATCAGCGGATCGCGGAAGCTTTCGAACTGCGCCGCCAGCACCAGATAGATGACGAGAACGGCTGCCGCGAAGGCGATGATGATCGTGTAGCCCTGTTCCTTCTCCTGCCGCGACTGGCCGGTGTAGTCGATGAAGAACGTGTCGGGCAGGCTTTCCCTGGCGATGTCCTCGATGGTCCTCAGCCCGTCACCGGTGGTTAGGGTGGGCAATGGCAGAGCGGAAATCGTGGCGGAGTTCAATTGGTTGAACTGCTCGATCACGGCCGGCGAGGCGTTGGTCGAGATCTTCACCACCGCCGAGAGCGGCACCATCTCGCCCGACGCGCTGCGCACGAAATACTCGGCCAGCTTCTCAGGGTTGTCGCGGAAGTTCTGCGGCACCTGCGGGATGATGTCGTAGCTGTTGGATTCGCGGTCGAATTGCGCCACTTCGGCGCCACCGACCAAGAGGGTCAGCGTCCGGCCGATGTCGGCGATCGGCAGGTTGAGCGCCGCGGCGCGGTCGCGGTCGATCGTCACCGTCACTTGCGGCGCGTCGTAGGACATCGAATTCTGCACGGCTAGGAAGCGACCGGAGGCCTGCGCCTTGTTCTTGATGTCCTCGGCCGCCTCGTACACCTGCGAGGCATCGCCGGTCGAGCGCACCACCATCGTGACCGGCAGGCCGCCGCCGGAGCCGGGCAGCGTCGGCGGGGCGAAGACGAAAGCTTCGACGCCCGCAACCTTGCTGAGACGGCCCGTGATGTCTTCCTGAAGTTCCTTCGAGCTGCGCGCGCGCTCGGCCCAGTCCCTGAATGCGAAGCCGACGAAGGCGTTGTTCGTCGGGCCCTGGAACGCAACGGCGGAGAACCGCGCCCTGGTTTCGGGGATATCATTCATCAGCCCGAGAATCTGGTTCACATAGGTTTCGGTGTAGTCCGACGTGGCATAGCGCGGCGCATTCACAATAGACAGCAAGAAGCCCTGGTCTTCTTCCGGTGCCAGTTCGCTCGCGGTCTTGGTGAACATGAAGCCGGTCGTGGCGACCAGTGCGATGACGATCATCAGCGTCACCGGGCGATATTTCAACGAGCCGCTGACCAGCCGCTCATAGACGTTTTCGACGCGCCTGAATGTGGTGTCGACAATGCGCTGGAAGCGGCTGTGCGAGCCGGCCCTGAGGATGCGTGCCGACATCATCGGCGTGATGGTGAGGGCGACGACACCCGAAAGCACCACCGAGCCGGCAAGCGTCACCGCGAATTCGCGAAACAGCGCGCCGGTCAGGCCGCCGGTGAAGGCCAGCGGCGCGAACACGGCGGCCAGCGTTATCGTCATGGCGATGACGGCGGACGAGATCTCCCGCATGCCGTTGAAGGCCGCCTGCATCGGCGACAAACCGTCTTCCTCCATATGGCGGTGGATATTTTCCACCACCACGATGGCATCATCGACGACGAGGCCGATCGCCAGCACCATGGCCAGCAACGACAAAAGATTGATCGAATAGCCCAGCGAAAACAGCAGGAAGCAGACGCCGATCAGTGACAGCGGAATGGTCACGATCGGCATCAGCACCGAGCGGAACGAGCCGAGGAAGAGCAGGATGACGACGATGACGATGGCGACCGCTTCGCCGATGGTCTTGAACACCTCCTCGATCGACGCGCTGATCTGCTCGGTCGAATCGTAGACGATCTCGATCGTCATGCCTTGCGGCAGCGTCTCCTGGATCGTCGGCACGATTTCATGGATCGCCTCCGCTGTCGTCAGCGGATTGGCGGCCGGCGTCGGAAAGATGGCGAGGAAGATGCCGGGCTTGCCGTTGAAAGTGACCCTGGTGTCGGTGTTCGCCGCGGCGAGCTCGACGCGCGCCACGTCGCGCAGCCTCACCACATTGCCGTCCTTCGATCGGAGCGGGAGAGCGGCGAAAGCTTCCGGCGTCTGCAGCGTCGAGCGAACGGTAATCGAGGAGGCGACGTATTCGTTTTCGGTGTTGCCGGGTGCTGACAGGAAATTCGATTCGTTGATGGCGGTCAGCACTTCCGACGCCGTCACGCCGCGCGCCGCCAGTTTGATCGGGTCGATCCAGACGCGCATCGAATATTCGGCGGCCCCAAAGATCTGCACGTCGGCGACACCCTCGACCGTCGACATGCGCGGCCGCACGACGCGCTCGATATATTCGGTGAGCTGTTCCGGCGTCATGTTCGGATTCTGCATCGAGATATACATCATCGCGAACTGATCGCCGGTACCCTTGACGATCACCGGGTCTTCGGCCTCGTCCGGCAGATCGCCGCGCACGCCTTGTACCTTCGACAAGACTTCGTTCAGCGCGACGTCGGGGTTGGAGCCGAGTTTCATCTGCACCGTCACGGTGCTTAGGGACGACCGGCTCGCCGACGTGACGTAATCGATGTTTTCGGTCGAAGCGACGGCACGGGCGATCGGCGCGGAAATGAATCCCTGGATCAGGTCGGCGCTGGCGCCGGGATAGGCCGTGGTGATCGTGATAGCCGTTTCTTCGACCTCCGGATACTGCCGGATCGAAAGGTTGAAGATGCCCTGAAAACCCAGAAGCAGGATCATCAGGGCGAGCACGGTCGAAAGGACCGGGCGGCGGATGAAGAGGTCGGAAAGGCTCATTTCTGGGCTGCCTGCTGGTTCGCCGGCTTGGTCGGATCGATCGTGTTGTCGACGGCAACGGACATGCCGTTGGAGAGCCGGTTCTGGCCGGCGGTAACAACCTCGTCCCCAGGCGCGATGCCCTCGAGGATCTCAACCAGGCCGGCGTTGCGGCGGCCGGGCTTGACGAACACCTGGGCGAGCACGAGCTGCGGCTTCTGTTCTTCCGCTGTCGGTTCGGTCGGCGTTGCCGCCGGTTCTTCGTTGGGTTTTGCCGCGGGCGCTTCGGCTGCGGGCTTCGCAGTATCCGTGGCGGGCTTTTCTTCCGGCTTTGCCGCAGCAGGAGGGGCGGCGCCATTGGCCGCGGCCGGCTTCGCCGGACGCACCACAAAGACAAAGTCACCGTAGAGGCTGGAGGTCAGCGCGGTCTGCGGCACCGTCAGCACGTTGTTTTCCTCGGGCAGTTCGACGCGCACCTGCACGAACTGGCCAGGCGTCAGCTTGCCTTCGGGGTTGGCGACCTCGGCCCTGACCGTCACCAGCCGGCTGGTCGGGTCGATTTTGGGGTCGATGCCGCGGATTGTGCCGGCGAACGGAAGCTCGCCGTCGCCAATGCCCAGCCGCACCGTCTGGCCGATCTTCAGCAGCGGAAGCTGCTGTTCGGGAACCGAGAAATCGGCCCGCATCGTCTCCAGGTCCTGCAGTGTCACTACGGAAGTGCCGGGTGAGAGATACTGGCCGAGATCGATCCTGGGGATACCCACTGTGCCGCCGAAGGGCGCTGTCAGCAGTTTCTGTTCGAGCACAGCCTGCAGCCTGTTGACCTGCGAAGCGGAAGCCGATGCGGTTGCCCGCGCCGTGTCGAGCGTCGATTCCGAGCCGACACCGCGCTTTTGCAGTTCAAGGGCGCGTGTCAACGCCGTCTGGTCGAGCGCTGCTTGCGCCTTCGTCGCATCGAGATCGGCGCGCTCGGCGGCATCGTCGAGCTGAAGGAGAACCGCGTTGGCTTCAACCTTCTGATTGGCGTGAAACAGGATGTCCTTAACGATGCCGGCGGTTTCGACGCTCAGGTCGACGCCGCGGACCGCTCTGACAGTGCCGATCGCCTCGACGCCCGGCGTCCAGCTCGTCGGTTTGACGATTGTCGTCGACACGGTCGCGGCCGGCGGTTTCATCGTGGCGAAGAATTGCTGCATTGCATTGTCGCGGAACAAATTAAAGCCGACGATGCCGCCACACACCAGCACGAGCAGAACGAAGGCAATGATGAAACGCTTGATCACGAACAGTCCCCTTGGCCATGGCCCGGCATAACAGTCGGATGACCGAAACACATACCTGTGACTGGTCCCGATTTCAAATGACGGCGATCTTACTGTACCGTCTGGACGGTCTTGTCAATTCCGCGTAGGCTAATGTATGGGAAGCGACTGATGAAGGCCCGAAGAACAAATTCGCGCGACAGGATACTCGCTGCCGCCGCCGATGTGGCACGCGAGACAGGGCCCGGCAGCCTGTCGCTGGACGCCGTCGCCAGCCGAGCCGGCGTGTCGAAAGGCGGCTTGCTGTACAATTTCCCGACCAAGGCGAAACTGATGCAGGCGCTGGTGGAGGAATACCTGCGCGCCTTCGAGCAGGCGCTGGAGTCCGCCCGCACGGCCGGCGTCAGCGGCGAAAGCCCGCTTGCGACCTACATCAAGCTTTCGGCCGAACATGCCGAGGAATCGAAACCGTCGGCTTCCTGGATATTTTCGGCGATCGCCGAGGATCCCGATTTCCTGACACCGATAAAATTGTTCAGGCGGCAGGTTTTCGAGCGGCTCAAGGGAGAGACGCCGGACCTCAAGGCGCTGCTGGTTTGCTACCTCGCCATCGAAGGCCTTCGCAGCATGAACCTCTTCGACTCGGACGTCCTTTCACAGGACGAACGCCGGTTGCTGGTATCGTCCTTGCTTGAGATCGCGGGATAGATTGCCGCGTAGGCCAGCGAAGCACCTGCGGCAAGGCAGATCACCGTGAACGACCTTGCTGATGATCGCCTGGATTATCCCGAGCACCTGAGGCGGTTTACCGCCAGGGCAACACACCGGCCGGAAACCGCCGCCCGAACCGGTCGAGCACAAGCAGCGGGCCCGCGCCATACCGGCACGGACTGCCCGGGTAGGATTTCCGGCGCGCACGACACCACTGGCTACCGGGCTGGCTACTGGCTCATCACGGCGCCGAACTATTCCTTGTTGGCGGCGTCGTTGGCGAGTGCGGCGGCCGCATCGTAGCCCAGCCCCTTTGATGGATTCGCGCTGGGCCTAAGGCGCCGTTCAGGGAACTTTTGTTCGGCTGGCGATTTTGGATATATGGTACAAAGCCGAACTGCCAGAAGGGTATTGCCGATGACGACAAAACGCTTTGCGATCCGCGCGCTCGCCTTCGCGATAGGCTGCAGCATGTCCGCCTCGGCTTTCGCGGGGGACAAATACCGCGACCATCGGCACCGCGACTACCGGGTTCAATCCGAACGCTACGTTCCCGCCGAAGGCGACATCATCGACATTCTGTTCGGCGGCCCGCGCTACTATGACCAGCAGTTGGTCACGACGGCCGCCGGAGCCTGCTCCTACCACAGGGTCGGGCCCGACGCGAATGCGTTGAACAAGATCAACGATCACCACTGTGGGAAGTAGGCGGCAGGCTTCAGCGCCCGCCAGTCTCCTTCATCCGCGCGATGATGTCGGCCATCAGCGCCAGGTCGCGACGGGAGTCTGCGAGGTCGGTCAGCGGCTTTGTCCCGTCAGTGATGTGGCGATGGAAGGTCTCCAGTTCATTCGAGAAAGCGTCGCCATAGAGCGGCCCGAAGGTCCTGGTCACCGGGCCTAGTGGACCGGCTTCCGTCACTTCGAGCCGCGTCGGCAGGCTGCGGATATAGGGCGTGTCGTAGATGATGCGGACCCGTTTGGTGTTCGAGCGCACCTCGATCATGGCATCAAACAGGCCGAGATCGTCGACCACTGCGTCGTAGCAGCAGGCGAAATGCCCATAGTCGAAGATCACGCTGGTGTTGGCGCCGCCATTGGTGCGATGCGCGGCGAGCACACGAACCGGCTCGCCGAGCAGCCCGCGCATCGCCGAAATGTGGTGCGAGCTCAGCGCCGTCAGGCCGCGATAGGCGCGTACGAGATCGGCGGGCGCATCGCTGCCCACCACTTCGCGGATCAGCGCCTCGCGCTCCCCGGCGCCGCGTGCCAAAAGGGCCGGATCGATGTCGGTGGGAGAGAGAATATTCTGGCTCTTTTTCAGGAAATGCCGGCCCTCGGAGATCAGGTCGAAGATGCGGACATGGGTGATATCGGCGAAGTCAGGCAGTTCCCCCATCGCCGCCAGGTAGGCCGGAGCGTAGCGGCGCATGTAACCGACGAAGATCGTCTTGGCGTAATTTGTCGTCAGAGCCAGCAATTCGTCGATTTCGCGCACCGTCAGGCAGGCGGGCTTTTCCAGCAGGACATGCTTGTTCGCCTGGACGGCGGCACGGACGAAACGGCTGTGGGTCTCGTCGGACGAGAGGATGAAAACCGCGTCGATATCCGGCGAACTGATCAGCGCCTCGGCCGAATCGAAGATTGCGGCAGTCGGGTATTCGGAGCGGCACAGCGTCACGAGGCTCGGCGAAACATCATAGACGCCCGATATCAGCCAGCGGTCGCGCTGGTCGCTCAGCACCGGCAGATGGATCGACTGAGCGACCTCTCCAAGCCCCACAAGTCCGACACGGATCACCGCCACGGCAAACTCCCTTTCCAATCGTTCAATTCGTAACGAGCCGGATCGTTTCTATGCCGCGCCGGTGACGAGCGCGACAAGTTCGTTGCCGGTGGTCTCGGACGATCGGACCGTCGCCACCATCCGTCCCGCCCGCATCACCCAGATCTGGTCGGACAGGCGCCGCACCTGATCGAAATTATGGCTGACCAGGATGACGCTGACGGCCTGTTCGCGCAGCCGCCGGATCAGGGCTTCGACATTGGCCGTCTCCTGCACACCGAGCGCCGCGGTTGGTTCGTCCATCACCACCAGCTTGGCGCCGGAACCTACGGCGCGGCAGATCGAGATCGCCTGTCGCTGTCCGCCCGAAAGGCGCCGCACGCGCTGGCTGACCGAAGGCATGTTGATCGACAGGCGCGACAGCATGGCGCGCGCCTGCTGCTTCATCGCCTTGCGGTCGAGCAGGGCGAACGGGCCGATCCGGCGCACGATCTCACGGTTGAGGAACAGGTTCTGGGCGACGGTCAATTCATCGATCAGCGCGAGGTTCTGGTGCACCGTCTCGATGCCGGCCTTGCGCGCCTCGTCGGGATTGGCGAAGGGGTGCAGCCGGCCGTTGAAGAAGATTTCGCCACCATCCGGCACGTGCACGCCGACCAGGCAGCGTATCAGCGTCGACTTGCCGGCGCCATTGTCGCCGATGACAGCGGTGACCTCGCCACGGCGGGCCTGGAAGGCGACATCGGTGAAGGCCCGGATGCCGCCGAAATGCTTGCTTAGCCCTTCGCAGGCTAGGATCGCGTCGGCCGACGGCGAGTGATTGACGGCGCTCATTTCTGATACCGCATGATCAGTGCCGCCAGCACCACGATGGCGCCCACGGCGAGCGGTTGGTAGAAGGCCGAAACGCTGAGCAGCGTCAGCCCGTTGACGAGAGCGGTGAGCATCAGCGCCCCGATCGCCGGGCCGAGAATGCTGGCGCGTCCGCCGAACAGGCTGACGCCTCCCAAGACGACTGCCGCCACCGAATTGAGCAGAAGGCTGGTGTTGATCTGCGGTTCGGCCGAGCCGATGCGCGCCACCAGAAGCAGCGCGGCGGTGCCGGCGCAGAATCCTGATATCGTGTAGGCGGCGATCTTGACCCGGTTGGTCCGGATGCCGAGCGAGCGGGCGCTTTCAGTCTGGCCGCCGGTCGCCAGCAGATGCACCCCGAAGCGGGTATGGAAGAGCGCGATATGCGCCACGAGAACGGCCGATATTGCCACCCAGACGGGATAGCCGAACGGCCCGAAGGAACCGGAGGCCAGCCGCAGCAGGAAGGTCGAGCGAACCATTATCGGCTCGCCGCCCGACAGGATCAGACCAAGGCCGGTGACGCCCGAAAGCGTGCCGAGCGTCACCACGAAGTCGGGTATTTTCCCGGCTGTGATGAGCACGCCATTGAGGAAACCGACCGCGCTGGTGGCGGCGACGGCCAGTACACAGGCGAAGAAGATGCCATAGCCCGCGGCATCGACGAGGCCGAGGATGATGGCGCCCAGCATGACTGCGGCAGCCAGCGAGAGATCGATCCCGGCGGTGGCCACGACGAAGGTCTGGCCGATCGACAGCACGACCAGGATCGCCGCGGCTAGCAGCAGGGCCTGCAAATTGGCGACGCTGAGAAAGACCGGCTGACTAATGCCGAACACGACGACGAGGCCGACCAGGCCAACGACCGATGCCCAGTCGGCCCAGAAGGAAGGATCCAGGAGGAGAGCCGACAGGGAGGGACGGCTCTCCTCCGCCGCGCCCGCTGTATGCGCGGGCGCGTTTTGTTCAGGCGTGCTCACTTCAACATCTCGCGGAAGGGATCGGGATAGTCGCCGCCGGGGCGCGGGAAGTTCTTCAGCGAGGCTTCGGCATTGTCTTTGTTGATCAGAAGCACCGGCGCCGGCACGTTGGCGGGCAGTTCCTTGCCCATGGCCGCTGCCTTGCAGGCTTCCACGCCCATGGCTCCGACAACATAGGGGTACTGGGCGACGGTCGCAGCGAGTTCGCCGGCGGCAACGGACTTCAGGGCGTCGACGATGCCGTCAAGCCCGATCACCTTGACGTCCTTACCCGAGGTCTGGACGGCGCGCTGGACGCCGAGCGCCATGATGTCGTTGGCGGCAAAGAAGCCGGCGAGATCGGGATGCGCGGCCAGGATGTCGGTCGCGGCGGTCAAGGCCTTTTCACGGTCCCAGTCGGCGCTCACCATCACCACGACGTCGAGCTTGCCTTCGACAGCCTGCTTGAAACCCTTGATGCGGGCATTGCTGCCGACATCGCCGACGATGCCCGCCACCAGTGCAACCTTGGAGCCTGCAGGAACCAGCTTCAGCATCTCCTCGCCGGCCAGCACGCCGGCGGCAACGTTGTCTGTGCCGATATAGGTCGAGATGGTGAAGCCGGCGGCCTTGGCCTGCTCGGCGTCGATGGTGCTGTCGATGTTGACGATCGGCTTGTTCTTCTGCGCGACCGGCACCAGCGCCTGCACCAGGTTGGAGACGCTGATCGGGTTGACCAGGTAGCAGTCGAAATCCTGCATGGCCATGGCGGTCAGCCGGTCCGCCTGCCCGGTTGCGTCGCCCATATTGGCGGCAGCCTGCACGGTAACGCCGACGCCATCGGCCTTGGCTTGCTCCTCGATGCCCTTCTGCATGTACTGGAAGAAGGGGTTGTCGAGACCTTTGACGATGGCCGCGACTTTCGCCGCGTCTTGGGCCTGGGTCGGCATGGAGACGATGGTTGCAAAGAGACCTGCGCCAAGCGTCAGGCCATTGAATATACGCATGCTTCTTCCTCCTCCTAAATGTTGGTTGTGTCGCAATTAACCCGTTCGGCGAATGGAATGGCTGTGCAGGGCACGACGAAGGCCGGCCCGGCGCTTGCGATGGCAGACAGCCGACCGATCGGCGATTGCCTTGCAGCTCGCTGCTTCAAGACCCGTTCCGGGCCATTTTCCGTGTCAGGCATTTCTCCTCCCAGAGCGCTGGCCAAGGCTTCGCCAGCATTATCGCATGTTTTAGAAAAATTTGACATACGTCAAGTTTTAAAATGTTGTGCAGCGGTTTTTGATGTGCTGCGATGCAGCAGAAATCGACACTGTAGGGGTCGAAGCAGGCTCGATGCGCGGCGCCGTCAGTTCTCTGGTTTCAAACTATGAGCCCACGGCTCACGCCGATTGCAGAGACGCCAGCGCCGGACCATCGGTGCGAAACAGGTGGCAAGCCGATGGCGAGATGTCGAGCGCGATCGGGCTGTGCAACGGCGTCCTGTCGCCACCTTCCGCCTGCACCACCAGCGTGACCTCGGGCGCGACCTCGACATGCAGGATGCTCAGGCTGCCAAGCCGCTCCGCCAGCACGGCTCGCCCCTTGAATTGTCCGTTGGCCGAGATGCGGAGATGTTCCGGCCGCATGCCGAGCAGCAGCTCGTCGCCAGATTTGCTTGCACCGGCGGCAACCGGGACGGTCAGCGCCTGGCCGTCCGGCAAGGTAACAGAGACGCCTTTGGGCCCAGTCGCGGCCACTTTCAGCTTCAACAGATTCATCTTCGGCGAACCGATGAAGCCGGCGACAAAAATGTTGGCCGGCCTGATATAGAGTTCAAGCGGCGAGCCGACCTGTTCGATGCTGCCACCGTTCAGCACGACGATCTTGTCGGCCATGGTCATGGCCTCGGTCTGGTCGTGCGTGACATAGATCATGGTCGCGGCCAGGTGTTCGTGCAGGCGCATCAGCTCGAGCCGCATGCTCACCCGCAAGGCGGCGTCGAGATTGGACAGCGGCTCATCGAACAGGAACACTTTGGGATTGCGCACGATGGCGCGGCCGATGGCGACACGCTGCCGCTGGCCGCCCGAAAGCGCCTTCGGCCGTCGGTCGAGAAGATGCGAAAGCTGCAGTACCTCGGCGGCCTCCCGCACCTTGCGTTCCTTTTCCGCGGCGGAAACGCCGGCGATCTTCAGCGCAAAACCCATATTCTCGGCCACCGTCATGTGCGGATAGAGCGCGTAGGACTGGAACACCATGGCGAGCCCACGCTCGGACGGATCGATGTCGTTGGCGCGCACGCCATCGATCAGCAAGTCGCCGGCGGTGATCTTTTCCAGGCCGGCGATCATGCGCAGCAGCGTGGACTTGCCGCAGCCGGACGGGCCAACGAAGACGACGAATTCGCGGTCCTCGACGTCCAGGTCAAGGCCCTTGATGATCTCGACGGATCCGTAGGACTTGCGCGCGCCGCGCAGCTTGAGCTCAGCCATGGCTTGCCTTCCTGCCGACGGCATCTTCGGTCGCACCGTCTTTGCTGTCCTCGTCCTGCGCCATCGCCAATGGCGCGCCCGGTTCGCCTTCCCACAGGATCAGACTGGCCGCGCCGATCAGCCCTGCGCGGTCGCCGAGCCGCGCAGGCACGATCGGCACATCCCGGTAGGCCGGCATCGCCCGCTGCTCGACGGTTACCCTGATGGCTGGAGCCAGCAGGTCGAAGCCGTTGGCGAGACCGCCGCCCATGACGATCAGGTCCGGCGAATAGAGGTGAAGCAGGTTGGTGAAGCCGATGCCGAGCCACCTGGCTTCCGCCTCGATCAGCTCGAGCGCACTGATATCGCCGGCACGTGCGGCCTCGACGACGTGCCTGGCCGAAACGTCGCCATCGGCCGAAAGGCGCCTGAGCAGGGAGCCGTCGCCTGGCGCTGTCAACGCCGTGGCACGCCGCCCGAGCGCGGTTCCGGAGGCGACCGCCTCGAAACAGCCGACAGCGCCGCAGAAGCAGCGGTCGCCCTCGCCGGTGATGGTCATGTGGCCGATCTCGGCGGCAAGGCCGCGCCGGCCGTGATAGATGTGGCCGTCGGCAACGACCCCGCCGCCGATGCCGGTCGATACGGTGACGAACACCAGCGACCCGGTGCCCAGGCCGGCGCCGAAGCGCCATTCGCCCAGCGCGGCCGCATTGGCGTCGTTTTCCAGCCGCACCGGCAGGCCGAAATGCTTGCCGAGAATGTCGATCAACGGCACATCGTGCCAGCCGGCCAGCGTCGGCGGTGCGATCACGATCCCAGCCTTGGGATCGAGCGGTCCCGGCGCGCCGATGCCGATGCCGACGACATCCGCTTGTGGGCGCTGTGTCAGAAGAGCCCCGGCCAGTGCGATGATCTGCCCGATCACCGCATCCGATCCCGCGATCGCCATCGTCGGCGCCGAAACCTGCGCGACAACGCGGCCGCCGCTCTCGACCAGCGCGCCGCGCAGCTCCGTTCCGCCGAGATCGAAGGCGAGGGCCAGTCTTGTCATAAGGCGGCGACCTTCAGCCCATGCAGCCAGGCCATGCGCTGCGCGAGGTCGGGGTCGCCGAATGCCAGCGATCCGAGCACCACCGTCTCGGCCCCGGCGGCGCGCAGGCGCGGCACCGTCTCGTGGCGGATGCCGCCGTCGGCAGCCAGGAAGATGTCCGCCTCCCGGCCGGCTTGCCGCATCAGTGTACGCGCCTCTATCAGGCGTGGGCAGGCCTGGTCGGAAAGGCTCTGGCCCTTGACGCCAATGGATGTGCCAAGAAGCGTCACAAACGCGACTTCCGGCAGGAATGGGGTGACCGCAGCGACCGGCGTTTCCAGCCTGAGCACCACGCCGGCCTCGGCGCCGAGCTCATGCGCCAGCCGCACGGCGCGCAGGCCGGCCTCGCCGTTTTCGGCGTGCACACTGATCAGGTCGGCGCCGGTCTCGATGAACTGACGCGTCTGCTCTTCGACGATCTCGGCTTCGACCATCAGGTGCACATGGATCGGCCTTGCCGTCAGCCTGGCGATCCGCTTCACCAGATCCGGGAAGAACAGGAAGCCGGGGGTGAAGCGGGCGTCTGCGACGTCGATGTGATGCAGGTCGACATGAGGTTCTATGCGCTTCAGGTCGCGCTCCATATTGGCAAGGTCCGCCGACCACAGCGAAAACTCGCCGAGCAGCCGGTTGCGCGGCAAGGCGGCGATGGCAGCGGGGCCGGACAGGGTTTTCATCGTCATGACGGAATGAGGCTCCGGATGTTGAAGTGGGCGTGAAGGAAGGTCGTGATCTCGGCCTGCAGCTCGGCGAAATGCCTGACACTGTCGAGCGCCTTGGGAGAGATTTCGGCAAAGGTCGCGCCGGAGATGGCCGCCGCGAGCGTATGGGCCGCCGACAGCGGATGCACCGCATCCATGGCATTGCCGATGACCAGCGTGGGAATGCCAAGCACCGCGGCGTCACTCGCGGAAACGCCTGGGCCGTCGGCGGCAATGTCGGCGAGGACCTGCGCGAATGGCGCGGCGTCCGGCCGGTCGAAATAGCCGAACAGCGAGGCAAGGTTGTCGGGCGCGTCGCGCTGCAGGCGCGCGGAGGTTTCCGATTGCGCGAAGATCGTCCTGGCCTTGTCGGGGCCGTGACTGAGAATGAGGCCGGCAGCCTCGGCGATCGGCCGCATGTTGTCAGGCGCACTGTCGAACTTCCAGGCCGGCCGCACCAGCAGCAGGCCCGCGACACGGTCCGGATGACGGCAGGCGAGGCGGGTTGCAATTGCGGCGCCCATGGAAATGCCGCCGGCGACGAACCGATCGAGGTCGGCCTGATCGGCGGCGGCTAGAACATCATCCGCGAACATGCTCAGGGAGAACGGGCGACTGCTGCCGAGCCCAGAGGCACCGTGCCCGCGGCATTCCAGCGTGAGGCGCCGCAACCTCGGCCCGGAAGGGAAAGCCTGGGCGACCTGCGCCTCGCCACCGCCCAGCCCGTGCTGAAAGATGACCGTAAGCCCATCGCCATGGTCGGAGACTTGAAGCGCGGCGTCATCGCGAAGCAGAGTTGCAGGACGCGCCATCAGATCAGCCCCTTGAGGAAGTGGGCAACCTCAGGCGCTTCGTCGGCTGAAAGGCCGTGCGTGACCAGCGCCCCGTCGAAGCCTGATACCTTTAGGCGGGCAACAAAATCCGCAAAGTCGACAACGCCCCGGCCGGCCGTAGTGAAGCGGCCATCGGGTAAACGGTCCTTGGCATGGGCCATGGCGACATGGCCGGCTGTGTGCTCGACCGCAGCGGCCACGATGGCGCGTGCTTCGGCGGGGCTCGCCTGCTCGAACAGGTTCGCCGGATCGAGCACGATGCGCAGCCGTTTCGAGCCCATGCTAACGATGAGGCGCATCGCATCCGACGCCGAGGTGACGATGTTGGCCTGTTCGGGCTCGATGCCGAGATCGACGCCGTGGCGCTCAGCGAATTGCAGCGCCTTTTCCATCTGGCCCGCCATGTCGTCCCAAGCCTCAGGGTGGGCATTGTCGGGATGATACGCCCATTGATCGTCCGCGTTGCGCGTTCCCGTGCACAGCGTGACCAAGGGAACGGAAAGGTCTGCCGCAGCCTTGATGACCACGCCAAGCCGGCGTAGGCCGTCGTCGCGCACAGCCCTGTCCGGATGGGCCATGTTGTAGGTGCCCGAGAGCGCCACCAGGGTGACGCCGGAAGCATTCGACGCGGCCGCGATGGCGCTGATGCCATCGTCAGGGACCGCATCCGGCATCGACGGCAGGCCGGCGCAGGCCAGGTTGAACTGGGTGACGGCAAATCCCGCGTCGCGGACCGCTGCCAGCACGCCGGCCGGCTCGCTCCCAGGGAAGGTCTTGGCGAACACCCCGATCTGCATCAGACCGCTCCCGTGACGGAAACGATCTCGACGCGCTCGCCGGTTTCGACCGAGCGGGCGATCGCCACCATGGCGCGGATCGAGGCGAGGCCGTCCTCGACATCGGCGCCGCGCATCGGCTTGCCGTCGAGCACCGTGTCGGCGAGGCTTTCGAGCTGGCGCCTGAAGAAATGCCCGTCGGCGCCCAGCGGCTTTCGCGACGTCGCATCCTTCTCGTGAAAGATATCGACCTCGCTCGCCCGGAAATACCACGGATTGAAGGTCTTCGCGATTACCGAGCCGTTCTCGCCATAGAGCTGGAAGCCCTCGTGCCAGTCCATGCGGACAGCCACGGTGAGGTCGAGATGGCCAAGCGCGCCGTTGGCGAATTCGGTTTCGACGAACCAGCAATAGGCGCCGAAACGCTCGTTGAGGCGGGCACGCACGGCGACGACCTCGCCGCACAGGAAGCGCGCAGTGTCGACGAGGTGCGAGCCATGCGCGAGCATGAAATACTGCCTGAGATCGGACTTCGGATTGCCGCCCGGTTTGCGCGCCAGCTTGCTGGTGACGGGCAGCGGCTGGACCGCGTCGGTGTTGGTGTAGCGGTGAGTGGAATCGCAATACCAGGCTTTTAGCGCCAGGATCTCGCCGATCTCGTCGCGGACAAAATCGCGCGCCGCTTCCAGCGCCGGGTCGAAGCGCTTCATATGGCCCACCTGCAGCACCTTGCCGGAGCGTTTAACCGCATCGGCGAGCGTTTCGCCTTCCTCGACCGAGACGCCGATCGGCTTTTCGCACAGCACGTGCTTACCGGCCTCGAGCGCCTTGATCGACATCGGAACGTGGTAGGCGTCGGAGGTTGCGACGATCACCGCCTCCAGTTGCGGGTCGGCGAGCATCTCATCGTAGTCGGCGTACATCTTCTCGGGTTCATAGGTCGCGCCCATGCGCGCCAGAAGGTCGGGGGCGGCATCGCAGATCGCATAGAGATCGGCGTTCCTGGCCTTCACGCAGGATTCGAGATGGGCGAATTGCGCGATCGGCCCGCAGCCGAGCACGCCGACACGAAGACGACGGTCTTGTTTCCGGATCATGGTCTCTTCCTCACGCGCCGTAGCCGCGCATGGTCTGGCGGTTGGTCTTGACCGCGGCGGCCGGATCGGCGGCGGCGGTCTCGGATTCCTCTTCCAGCACCAGCCAGCCGTTGAAATGTGGCGCCGCACCGGCGATGTCGATCACCGCTTGGGTATCGCAGACGCCCTTCCCGAGCATCGCCCATGTGCCGCCGGCGTCGACGTCCTTCAGATGCACGTAGCGGATGCGGTCGCGGTAGGTGGTGAGCGTGTCGATCATGTCTTCATGGCCGCGCAAGATGTGGCCGGTGTCGGGCACCCAGCCGACGAGCGACGGATCGATCAGTGCGAAAATCCGGTCGTAGTCGGCACGGTCGAACAGCAGCGTGTTGTGGTGGGAACTGGGATGGACAGCGATGTCGATTCCGGCGTTGCGTCCGAATTCGCCGGCCTTGTTGTAGAACTCCGCAGCGATGGCAAACTTGTCGTCACGCGGGCCGTCGGACACGACGGTGGCCGAACCCATGGAGACGAGGGCGCCGGGGAATGCAGCGGCGAAATCGATCCAGCGCTGCGCGGTTTCCAGGTCGGCATCGATCCTGTCCGGCAGCGTGAAGCCGCTCTTCGAGCCGAAGGCGAAAGAGACGAGCGCCAGCCCGGCCGATTTCAGTGCCGTGGCGAATTCCGCCGGCCTGTCGGCATAGTGGCCGATCATCGTGTCGGTGATCTCGATGCCGGCATAACCGCCATCGGCGATCGCCTTCAGCAGGTCGTCGGGACCACCGGCAAACCGGTCTCCGAGCATTTCCCAAGTAAAGGTCTGGCATCCGACTTTCAGGTCTTTCACGATCATTCTTTCATTCCTTGATTCCGCCTATTCCTTGATGCCGCCCTGCGTCAGCCCTTCGATGATGTGCCGCTGGAAGAACAGCACCAGCACGATCAAAGGGACGGTGACGACGGCCGAAGCTGCGGCGATATCGTTTGCCAACAGATAGGGTCCGATTATCGATTGCGATTCGCGGGATGGACATTCTACTTGACCGAGCCCGCGGTCATGCCGGCGAGGAAATACCTCTGGGCAACGAGGTAGATGAGCAAGAGCGGTAGCGAGCCGAGCACGCTCATCGCCATCATCTGGTTCCATTCGAAAGCGTGCTGCCCCATCAGCAACTGGATGCCGATGGGGACGGTGCGCATGGACGTTGACTTCGTCAGCGTCAGCGCAAAGAGAAATTCGTTCCAGCACAACAGGAAGGTGTAGACCGACGTCGCCACGATACCAGGCAGTGAAATCGGGACGATCACCCGCCAAAGCGCTGTCCAACTGGTGCCGCCGTCGACAGCCACCGCTTCATCGAGATCGCGGGGCAAGGTGTTCAGATATCCCGTCATCAAAAGGATCGCGTAGGGCAGTGTAAACACCAGGTAAGTCAGGATCAGTGCGACGTAGGTGTCGAAGATGCCATATGAGACGACAAGCCCGAAGAAGGGGATCAAAAGCGTGATCGGCGGAATCGTCTGCGTGCTGATGATGAGTGTGTTCAGGCTGCCCTTGCCGCGGAAGTTGAAGCGGCTGAACCCATAGGCGGCCAGCAAGGCGATCAGCACCGTCAGCACGGTCACCGCTCCCGCCACGAAGTAACTGTTGAAGAAGAAGCGCAGCTTTACCGGTTCGCCAAGGATGGCTGCGTACGCTTCCAGCGTGAAGGCCTTCGGCAGGATGGTTGGCGGCAGGGCAAAGATTTCAGTGTTCGACTTGAACGAGCTGCTGAGCATCCAGTAGATCGGGAAGGCCGCGAAAAAGAGCCCCGCTGCAAGAGCAACATGCAGCGCGACGGTGATCAGCTTGTCTTTGCCAGAGTTTCGTTTCCTCATGGTGACTACCGAGCCTTCTGATAGCGGATGTAGAACAACGTCAGGCCGAGGGAGATCAGCAGGATGACCACGGCGCTTGCCGACGCCTGTGACAGGTTGTAGCTCGAAAACGCCAGCTTGTAGGTGTAGGTGCTGAGGACCTCGGTCGAGTAGATCGGGCCGCCGCCCGTGGTTATCCAGATCAACGGGAAGACCTGCATGGTCCAGATGAAGTCGAGCAGCGAGATGCTGATGATGATCGGCATCAGCTGCGGGATGGTGATGAAGATCAGCTTCTGGTAAGCCTTTGCCCCATCGATATCGGCGGCCTCGTAGAAATCCTTGGGAATGCCTTGCAAACCCGCGAGCAGGCTGACCATGAAAAGCGGATAGCCCGCCCAGATATTGGCGAAGGTGACGGCGTGCAGCGCGGTCTCGGGCGAGGAAAACCACTCTACCTTGGAGCCGATGATGCCGATTTGCATGAGCATGCTGTTCACGACGCCATTCGGCTCCAGCAGGAGGCGCCAGATCACGGCGATGATCACCGCGGTGAACAGCCAGGGTAGTATGTAGAGCACGCGCAGAATATTGCGCAGCGTCGGATTGATGCGGTCGCTGTTCAGCATGAGCGCGAAGACCATGCCGATGATCATGTGGAAGATGACGCTCATGCATGTGAAGTAGAGCGTGTGCCACAGCGAGGCCCAGAACACCGGGTCGTCGACGATCGCCTGGTAGTGTTTCAGTCCGGCAAAGGATGGGTCACGACGCAGCACCGCGCTGTTCTGGAACGAGTAGGCAATAACCGTGGCCATCGGCAGCAGCATCAGAAGGCCGATGATGAGGAGCGAGGGCGACAGATAGAGGTAGGGTGCGACCGCTCGTTTCAGCTTGTGGTGGGAGCGCTTTTGCCGGGTCATGTGCCAACCTTGGGATACGCCTTCAAGAGAAGGTAAGCTTCCAAAAACAGGTCCATCTCAAATTGCCGATCCGTTGTTGCCGGGTGGCCTGCCCGAAGTCAGGCCACCCGGTCGAAGATAGCAAACGGGAACAGGCCGATCAGAATTTCGCCATCCAACCCTTCTGAGCGGCGGCTGCGGCTTGTTCCGGAGACTGCTCGCCGGCGAGCATCTTCTGGGCTTGCACGTCGAACTGGGTCATCAGGTCTTCAGCCACCGGCAGGCCCGTGAATTCGTTGGCGAGATAACCCGTCTTGAAGATTTCGAAAGCCTTGCCGAAAGCCTTGTCCGAGGTCACGAAATCGGGCTTGGCGTTGACGTTGCCCGGGAAGGCGTTTGCAAGCGACACGAGCTTGGCGTTCACCTTTTCACTCATCAGATACTGGACGAGTTTCCAGGCCTCTTCCTGATGTTTCGAGGCCGCAGAGATGCCGATGCCCCAGGAGGCATAGGGAAGGCCGCGCTTGCCGGTATAGTTTTCCACGACTGGGACCGGGATGAGGTCGAAGTTCAGCTTGGGATTGCGCTTGCGGATGAGGTTCACATGCGCGAGCGAGTCGATCATCATCCCGACGCGGTCGTTGACGAATTCCTCGACCTTTTCCTGTTCGGTCTTGGTGGCGATGCCGGGCGAGATGGTGCCGGCGTCGTTGAGCGATTTGACGAAGGTGAGCATATCCACCACCGGCTTGCCCTCGAGGTCCGGCTTGCCGTTGGCCATCATCGACTGACCCGAAGCCCAGACCCAGGACATCATGTCGTTCTGGACGCCGGATGGCGTCTGCAGCGACAGGGGCAGCACCCAGCCATACTGGTTCTTGTCGGCTTGCGTCATCTTCTTGGCTGCTTCGAGAAACTCCGCGCGGGTCGACGGCAGCTTGGTCACGCCTGCCTGGGCGGCGAGGTCCAAATTCACGAAGACCGGATAGACGAAGGAAGCCACGGGAAACATCACCGCTTTGCCTTCCACCTTGATGATGTCCGCGACCTGGGTCTTGTCGAAACCGCTCGCATCCATCATCGGGTTCATGTCGGCGAGTGCGTTCTGCGCATTCAGATTGTTCACCCAGGCGCCGTCGAGACCGACCACGTCGCTGAGCGTTCCGGTTGCAGCACCAACCGAGATCTGGTCTCGCGTGGTCGCATAAGGGCCGCTGACCAGCGTCACCTTGATTCCGGGGTTTGCAGCCTCGAAGTCATCCATGATTGCTCTGAGCGAGCCAGCCGGCAATTCGGGCTCCCACCATTGGGTGAATTCCAGCGTCGTGTCCGCCATGGCGCCGGTTGCGCCAAGCAACCATGCGGCCGCGGCTATTTTCAGCATCGCGGGTTTTATACGAAACGTCATTTTCTCCTCCTTCTTTAGGATCGACCGCACAATGCGGACGATCGTCTGGTTTATTCAGAAGTCTTCTTACGCAGGCGCCTCGCCTTCGCCTGCGGGCCTTGCCGCGGGTCTTCAGATCGCCAGATGCGTCTCGGGATCGAAGAAATGGAGCTTGGTATCATCCAGGGCCAACCGGATTTCCGAGCCTGAGTGGACGGTGCTGACCGGTTCGAATTTCGCCACCGCATTCGACGCCAGGCCGAAATCGTCCACCGCGTCCGGGTCGCCGGAGTCCACGCGGACCGCGTCGATGTTCAGATGGACGATGTGTTCGGATCCGAGTTCTTCGATCGAGGTCACCTTTGCCGGTATCGTCTGATACTTGCGGCCGGATTCGAGGCTGCTGTCATAGAGATGCTCCGGTCGGATCCCGTACACGACCTTGCGCCCCGCATACGACCTCAAGCCCGGCCTGCGCACGAAGGCTGCATCCTGCAGCCGGATGGCGAAGGCGCCGAAGATCAATTCGTCGCCCGTCAGGGTGGCCTCGAAAAGGTTCATCGAAGGAGAGCCGATGAAGCCGGCAACGAAGGCATTCACCGGCGATTCGTAGAGCCTCTTGGGTGTGTCGACCTGTTGCAGCACGCCGCCTTTCAACACCGCGACCCTGTCCCCCATCGTCATCGCTTCGGTTTGGTCGTGGGTCACGTAGATGGTCGTGACGCCGAGCTGCTTTTGCAGGCTGGTGATTTCGGCGCGCATTTGCACACGCAGTTTCGCGTCGAGATTGGAAAGCGGTTCGTCCATGAGAAAGGCGGCCGGCTCGCGCACCATCGCGCGGCCCATGGCAACCCGTTGGCGCTGTCCGCCTGAAAGGTTCGCCGGTTTGCTGTCCAGCAGAGACGTCAGCTGAAGGGTTTTGGCGATCTCGTCCACGCGCTTCTTGCGCTCGGCCTTCGGCTTGCCCGCCAGCCGCATCGAAAAGGCGATGTTTTCGAACACCGTCATATGCGGGTAGAGGGCGTAGCTCTGGAAGACCATCGCGATGTCGCGGTCCTTGGGCGGCATGTCGACAACGTCGACTCCGCCGATCCGAAGGCTGCCGCTAGTGACGTCCTCCAATCCTGCGATCATCCGCAACGCAGTGGATTTGCCGCAGCCGGACGGCCCGACGAGAATCAAAAACTCGCCGTCCTCGACCGACAGGTTCAGTTGGTCGATCGCGTGAAAATTGTTCCCGTATGTCTTGCAGATATTCTCAAGAACGACTTCTGCCATCTTCCTCCCTCCACAAGTTAAGCCATTGATTTTTTTAGTTATCCTCGGCTTGTGTTCACCTGCGAAATATTTCCTCGGATAGTTCGGCCTATGTCCCGGTATCGAGCCGCGCATATTTCAGTTCGACTGCCGACGGCGCGGTCGTCGATGCCAGGAGGTCCGTGACCCGGTCGTCGGTCGGAAGCGCCTCGCGCCCGCCCCGCCCCGTTATCGAAAGGGCCGCCGCCGCGGCCGCGAATGCGACCCGGCCTGCAGTGTTGGCTCCGCGCGTCAATGCATAGGCATAGGCGCCATGAAAGCAGTCGCCGGCGCCGGTCGAGTCGACGACTTCAACCCGGTGCGGAGGCAGGTGCCAGAGCCCTGTCTCGTCGCGTCCGCGATAATAGACGCCCCTGCCGCCATCCGTCAGGACCACGGCGGACCGCGACGGCAACCACAATGCATCGAGCATCTCGGCGGGCGATCGGCGGCCCGTGGCAGTCCGCGCAAAGCCGAGGGGAAGAATGAGATGGTCGCAGAGCGCGATCAGTTTCTCGGTGGCTAGACCGCTGCTCCATTCGACATCGCCAAGGATCGCGAGGCCGAGATCGCGAGCCCTAGCCACGACATTCAGCGACCGGATCGCGTAACTGTCGACGATCAGGACGGTCGCGCGGCTGAGGACCTCGTCCGGAAAGTCCGGCGCGGTGCCCAGCATGGCTTCGTCGTCATACGCGATGAACCGTTCCCCGTCCGAGCCGACGGTGATGCGCGAGCGCACCGGGCGTGCGTCGGCGTGGCGCGGCGCGAACGCGGTTTCAACGCCGCTCGCGACGAGATCGCACAGCACAGCGTCGTCCGTGGCACTGCCCAGCCATCCGACGAACCCGGCGGTTCCGCCGAGCCGCGCGACGGCGGCAAGGGCCGTCGCGACATTTCCCCCGAAAGCTCGGGCACTTTGCAGAACCTTCCCCTTGCCCGCCGACAGCGGCTGATCGACATAGACGATGTCGTCGATCGCAATAGCTCCGAAGCCGAGGATTGAAGGGACGGTGGGCATCGTTCAGGCACCCGCCTTCGCCAGCGCGTCTTGCGCCGAAAGGCCGTCATGGATGACGCCGCGAAAGGCAATCGCTGCCTTCTCCGGATCGCCATGCCCCCAGAGATTGCGGCCCACCACGGCGCCGCGCGCGCCGGCACGGATGGCGTCCGCCGTCTGCTGAAGCGCGCCGAGCAGCGTATCGGTCTTCGGACCACCTGCGACCACAACCGGCACCGGGCAGGTCCGGACGGTCTCTCGGAACGACTCGAAATCGCCCGTGTAGCCGATCTTGATCACGTCGACGCCGGACTCGTAGCCAATGCGCGCCGCATAGGCGATCTCGTCGGGGGTGAAGACGATTTTTGCTCCATCGGTGAAATCGCGAGGGTAGATATGCGCCACCACCGGCATGCCGTAGCGGGCCGCCGCATTCACCGAATCCGTCAGCCAGCGTATGTACTTGCCCTCGGTCGCGCCGCGCACCGGAATGGCCACGGCCAACGCATCGGCGCCAGCGCGCACCGCATCCTCGGGCGTTGCGATCAACTCGCTGATGCGATCGTCCGGGGTGAAGCAGCCCGCCTGGATCACCAGGGAAGCTTTGCCCGCATATTGCGGCCACAGATGGCGCGCGGTGCCGGGCTGGATGCTGACATAGTCGGGTTTGCCCACCATGACGCGTGCGAGCGCGCCCGGCAGATCGGCAAGACCGCCTTTGCGCACGTCGCCATAGCCGACGAAGTGGTCGACCGCGCCGCCAAAAAGGTTCCCCGATGGATGTGAGAAGAGGCGCGCAAGGCGTACTTTGGTTCCGAGGCTCATGAGTCCAAAATTCTCCAATCGATTGATTTCAAAATCCTGGACCAGTGTTTTCGAAAGAAAGGATAAATGCAATCTTTCGAAAGCTTTCGAATTTGCGTATTTTTGGTAGAGTGAACCGATGCCAGGGCGATCGCCTGGCCCATGGAGGCAAGGACAGGGCAATGTTGTCAGAGCAGAGACGCCAATCGATCCTGGGTGAGGTGCAACGCAGCGGACAGGTTCGCATCAAGGACCTGTCGGACGATTTTGGCGTGTCGGAAGTCACGGTGCGCTCCGACCTTGAGATACTGGACCGCAAGGGACTGCTGACCAAGACCCGCGGCGGGGCGGTGACCCGGACCACGGATTCGACCACGGCCGCGTTCGCCCGGCGAATGCAAACGAACCTCGAAGCAAAGAAACGCATCGCCCGGGCAGCGGTAGAGCTGTTCGAGGACAACCAATCGGTCATCTTCGACGGCGGGTCGACGTTGATGCAGGTTGCCATGCAGTTACCGCCGCTCAGCAATGTCGTGGTCGCGGCCACGGCGATGAATATCGTGCAGCATCTGATGCATCGGCCCGGGCTCGATGTTCACATGATCGGTGGCCGGGTCTATCCAGACACGGTGAGCACGCTGATCACCGATGCCGACACGGCTCTCGGCGGCTTGGTAGCGCATCAGGTGTTTGTTGGAGCGCATGCGATTGACTCGTCACTGGATGTGGTCGACGTGAACGAAGACATGGCGCGAACGAAGCGAAACCTCGTGCGCATGGCCCGGCGCGTTGTCCTCCTTGCGGATTCGAGCAAATGGGGCGTCAGCGGGACCTCCAAGGCATTTTCGCTGTCGAGCGTCGATGTGGTGATCACCGACGATGGCCTGCCCGGCCCGATGCGCAGCCAGCTCGATAGGACCGGGGCCAAGGTGATCTATGCCTGAACCCATCGCGGTCCCTGGCCGCGACCGAAAGATCCAATGCGCGCATGACCCACGGGATTCGCATCGGCGCCCGGCCCTTTTTTCACGTCAGTCATTTTCTCCTCCTTGGGGCTGGCAGCCTCCCGATGTCGCGCTAGCATTTCCGCATGTTCCATAAAAATTTTACGCGCGTCAAGATTTAAAATATTGTATAGCGACTTCCGACTATGATCCTTTGCCGGTGTAATAGGTCCGATAGGACATTGCAGCGTTGGGAGGTGAAATCGAAAATGCCAAGAAAATCAGCAGCTAAGCTCGGCATTGGCGTTGTCGGGTGCGGCAACATCTCGATGACTTATTTACGCAATGCGGCTCTGTTCGGTGAGGTGGAGCTGCGCGCCTGCGCCGACATATCGCCCGACATGGCGGCGCTGCGTGGGAGCGAATACGACATCCGGGCTCTCAGCGTCGATGCGCTCCTGGCCGATCCCGAGATCGACCTCGTCCTCAACCTGACCATCCCGGCGGCGCACTTTGACATTTCGTTTTCGGCGCTTTCGGCGGGAAAGCACGTCTTCACCGAAAAACCGCTGGCGACCTCGGCCAGCGACGGCCGGCGCCTTGTCGCCGAGGCGGCGGAGCGCGGGCTGCTGCTGGGTTCGGCTCCGGATACTTTCCTCGGCGCCGCCGGACGGCGGGCACGCCGCCTCATGGATGAGGGCGCAATCGGCCGCGCGGTGACCGGCACCGCCTTCATGATGGGGCGCGGCATGGAGCACTGGCATCCCAATCCGCAATTCTACTATCAGCCGGGCGGCGGACCGGTCTTCGACATGGGGCCCTATTACCTGACGACGCTTGTTAATTTGCTCGGGCCGGTGGCCCGCGTGATGGCGATGGCGACGCGAGGCCAGGAGGAGCGGCTGATCACTGCCGAAGGCCCCTATCGGAACACCAGCTTCAAGGTCGGCACACCGACCAACATCCTGTCGCTGCTGGAGTTCCGCTCGGGCGCCACCGTCACCTTCGGTGCCTCCTGGGATGTCTTCAGGCACTCTAACCATCCGATCGAGCTGCATGGGACCGAAGGCTCGCTCAGGCTGCCCGATCCGGACACGTTCGGCGGCACCGTCTCGCTGTCGGAACGTGGGGCCGACTGGGCCGACTTCCACAGTGAGAGCGAACTCTATGGCGCGCGCAACTGGCCCTATGCCGCGCCGGACCGAGCCAACTACCGAATGCTCGGCGTCGCCGACCTTTCGCGCGCACTGGCAACCGGAAGAAAGCCGCGTGCGTCCGGCGATCTTGCGCTGCATGTACTGGAGATTATGGAAGCGATTCTTGCTTCGGGAGCGAGCCGCGAGTCCGTCGCCGTCAACGCAACCGTCGATCAGCCGCAGCTCCTCCAGGAGGACGAAGCGGTTAGCCTGCTTGCCTGATATCGGAGCGCTTACGATGACGACACCGCTTTTGCCCTTGCTCGATCCGGAGGCCCGGCACGTGCTCGACCTCGACCGGCAGGCGGCTGCCCCGCCATTCGAAGCCGGCACGCCCGAAGAAGCGCGCCGCGCCTATAAGCAGGGCTTTCCGGCACTCCAGGGCGAGCGCGAGCCGGTCGGCTCACTAACCGAGCGCACCATCACCGGACCCGGCGGCCCGTTTACGCTCAGGATCTATCGCGGACACGGCGTGAGCGGGGCCGCTGCTCCGGCGCTGCTCTATCTGCATGGCGGCGGCTGGGTGATCGGCAATCTCGACTCCCATGACGAGATTTGCCGGTGGTTTGCCAATATGGCGGCCTGCGTCGTCGTCTCTCCCGATTACCGGCTGGCGCCGGAACACAAATTTCCGGCGGCCATCGAAGATTGCCGCGCCGCACTTTCCTTCATGCAAGATGGCGCGGGCGATCTCGGCATCGACGCGAGAAGGATCGCTGTCGCCGGCGACAGCGCCGGCGGCAATCTCGCTACCGTGCTTTGCCTGCTTGCGCGCGGCGACAAGAACCCGCCGACTGCGCAACTGCTGTTCTATCCGAACACGGACGCCTCGCAGGCGGCGGACAGCTATCGCCGCTTTGCCGACGGTTATGGCCTGACATCGGCGACCATGGCCTGGTTCCGCGACCACTATATCAACCATGGCGGCGATATCGACGACTGGCGCGTGTCGCCGCTCAAGGCCATAAGCCTTGCGGGCGCAGCGCCGGCTTTTGTCGCAATCGCTGGTCATGACATTCTCGCCGACGAAGGCGAGGCCTATGCCAAGCGTCTGGAAGATGACGGCGTGCCGGTCGTCCTGCGGCGCTGGCCCGGCCAGATCCATGGCTTCGTCTCGATGGGCCGCCATGGTCCGGCGGCGCGGCAGGCAGTCGGCGCGGCGGTTGCCGCATGGCGCGGCTTCGATCCTGTCTTTGGAAACGCTCAGGCCGACTGACGCATGACCAGCGTCGCGTCGAGACTGACCTTGGGGGAAACTGTCGCGTCGTCCTCGTCCAGCAAGGCCAGCAGCGTCTCCACGCTGCGTCCTGCCATCGAAGCGAAGTCCTGCGCCATGGTGGTGAGGGCAGGGCAGGTGTAGCGGCTCAGCGGATGGTCGTCATGGGCTGCGACCCGCAGGTCGCAATCGCCCCTGCGGCCGACCTTGCGGCCTTGCGAGTAGGCGGCGGCCATCACGCCGAAGGCGAGACGGTCGTTGGCGCACAGAATGGTCTTGCCCGGCAGGCCGCCACGGGCGAGCATCGCCTCCATCTGCTCGTAGCCGATCCGTTCGAAATCCCAGGTGTAGTCATCGGTATTGCCGATGATGGCGGGCTCATGCCCGAGCCGCTGCATGGCGCCGACATAGCTGTCCAGGCGTTCGCGCGAATTGTGGTTGACGTGCGGGATGTCGAAATAGACCGGGGCATCACCGGAACGACAGAGATAATCGACGATGGTCGAGACGCTCTGGCTGTTGTTGTTGCCGACGAACGGCGTGTCGCCCTCCAGATAGGTGTCGAAATAGACGATCGGTATGGTCTGCGTCAGCTTCTCCAGCGTGCGATGGTCGGAGCGCAGGCCGAGCGGCGCGATCAGCGCGCCGGAAACTTTTAGCGAAAGAATGGTTCGCGTCGCTTCCACTTCGAGTTCGCGCGAGCCGTGCGAGGAGATCACGATCGGCCAGTAGCCTTCGTCGCGCAGCCTGAGTTCGATTCGGCTGACCATCTCGGAATAGAAGGGATCGGCGACCGTCGGCACCACAATGCCGATGCTGCGGGTCCGCTTGCGGTTCAGGTTGCGCGCAAAGAGATTGGGCTGGTAGTCGGACGAGCGCAGCGCCACCTCGATCCGCTGACGTGTCGCCGGCTTGACGCTGGTCGGATCGTCGAAATATTTCGACAATGTCGGCCTGGAGACGCCGCAAGAGCGAGCAAAATCCTCCATCGTCTTGTGCGTCATCGGCATTGATCCCTCGCGCCGTTCCTCAGCGCTGCCCGGTTCCCTACCTACTGTGCGCCAGCATGCAACCGCAAATCCAAACTTTACAGATAATTCCAGCAGTTTCCATGCGTAAATTTATTAATTGACGCGAAAAAGCACAAGCCGTATTCACTTCCAGTGGGCGAATTCGAAATTCGTATTACCCGGAAACTGCTCGCGCGGTTCATCCGAAGCGAGGCCGGGGCGAAACGCCGGGAGGGATTCCGCGAGATGAAGAAGCTGGTCAGTGCCGGCGAGATTCTGGTCGAGATCATGGCCGAGCGGATCGACCAGAGCTTTCTCGAGCCTGGTCCGCTGCTTGGGCCTTTCCCGTCCGGAGCGCCCGCCATCTTCATCGGCCAGGCGGCGGCGCTCGGCCAGCCGGCCGGTCTCATAGGCGCCGTCGGCGATGATGATTTCGGCAGGCTGAATATAGAGCGGCTGCGGGCACTGGGCGCCGACGTGTCGGCGATCGCGGTACACAAGGGCCATGCAACGGGCACGGCCTTCGTCACCTACCGGGCCGACGCCAGCCGGCATTTCGTCTTCAACATCCGCAACAGCGCCTCCGGCCTGATCGAGACCGACGGGGCGGCAACAAACTTGCTCGCCAGCGCCGATCACGTCCATGTCATGGGTTCGTCGCTGTTTTCCGACCGCGCCATCGCGGTGGCGCTATCGGCGATCGAGACTGTCAAGGCCAAAGGTGGAACGGTGTCCTTCGATCCGAACATCCGGCGGGAGATCATGCAGGCGTCCGGCATGCGCGCGGCGCTCGATCATGTGCTGGCGCGAGCCGACATCTTCCTGCCGAGCGGCGAGGAGCTCTTCCTGTTTTCATCGGCGAAGGACGAGAAGGGCGCAGTCGACGAATTGCTGGCCCGTGGCCTGTCCTGCATCGTCTTAAAGAAAGGCCCCGCCGGCGCCATTTATCACGATCATAACGGTGCGGTCGCCTCGTCAGGCTTTGCCGTCGACGAGGTCGATCCGACCGGCGCGGGCGATTGTTTCGGTGCTGCCTTCGTCTCGTTCTGGTTGCGCGGGGCAGCTCCTGCCGAAGCCCTCCGGATCGCCAATGCCTGCGGTGCGCTTGCCGTCACCCGCAAGGGGCCGATGGAAGGCATTTTCCCGCTTGAAGCGGTCGAGGCATTCATCGCCCCGGGGAACACGCCGTGAGTGGCGCGACGCGAAGGTTTGCGAACATTGCGGCCAGGCGCGCCGCAGGCGAGAGAAGCGGCATCGCCTCGGTCTGCTCGGCGCATCCGCTGGTCATCGAGGCTGCCCTGCGCCACGGCGTCGCGCGGCACGCGGATGTGCTGATCGAGGCCACCTGCAACCAGGTCAACCACGAGGGCGGCTACACCGGGATGGCGCCCGCCGGCTTCCGCAGCTTCGTCGAGGCGCATGCGCTGAAAGCGGGTTTCCCAGTCGATCGCCTGATCCTTGGCGGCGATCATCTCGGACCCAATCCGTGGAAGCACATGGCTGCGGCCGCCGCGATGAAGAAGGCGGGGGCGATGATCGATGCCTATGCGAGCGCCGGCTTCACCAAGATGCATCTGGATACGAGCATGGCCTGCGCCGATGATCCAGCCGTGCTTGCCGATGAGATCATCGCCGCACGCGCGGCCGAACTTGCTGCAATCGCCGAGGCGGCGGTCGAGCGCGCCGGCGGCGAAAAACCCGTCTACGTCATCGGCACCGAAGTCCCGGTGCCGGGCGGTGCGCTGGAGGCGCTTGATCACGTGCGTGTGACGGCGCCCGGAGATGCCTTGCGCACCGTCGAGGTACACGCGCGAGCGTTTTCCCGCGCCGGCCTCGAAGCCGCTTTTGCCCGAGCGATCGGCGTCGTTGTCCAGCCCGGCGTCGAATTCGGCAACACCGAAATCGTGTCCTATGCGCCGGCCAAGGCGACCGAACTGGTAGCTGTGCTCGACCGCATGCCGCAATTTGTTTTTGAAGCGCATTCGACCGACTACCAGCCGGCCGAAGCGCTCAACGCTCTCGTTCGCGACGGCTTCGCCATTCTCAAGGTCGGCCCCTGGCTGACCTTCGCGCTTCGCGAAGCGCTGTATGGGCTCAGCCACATCGCCGATGTGCTCGCGCCGGACGCTTCGCGCGAAAGGCTGCCTGCCGCGATGGAACGCTTCATGCTGGCGTCGCCGGACAATTGGCAGAAATACTATCCGGGCACGCCGGAAGAGCAGCGTGTGCAGCGGCATTTCTCGTTCAGCGACCGCATCCGCTATTACTGGCCGACGCCGGCGGCGCAGCGCGCGACACAGACGCTGCTGGACGTGCTGAGCGAGAAGGACATTCCCCGGCCTCTGATAAGCCAGTATCTGGGGCAGCTCGACGCCGAGATTGCGGCAGACCGGGTCAAGCCCTTGGCGCACGACCTTCTGATCGGCAGCATCACCCGTGTCCTCGATATCTACGCGGACGCGACCGGACAGTAGGGATCGCGCTGACGGAAAGTCGGCCTCCGCCCAAATCCGCTTCCTTCACGCCGATATTCGACATCGTTTCGAAAAGAGCGCCGCTGCAATTTACAGCTAACATGTTAGCGTGCTAGGACTGCTTGCACATCGACATCTGGAGAGAATAGCAGTGGCCTCGCGCTTTGGTCTTTCGGTTGCCCTGACCACGCCTGTCGAGGCGTCCGGGCAAATCGCCATCTCTCCCATGATCACGCAGGCCCGCGCTTGCCTTGGCGCCGGCTGCAGCAGCGCAACGCTCTTCGGCACCACCGGGGAAGGCGCTTCCGTGGGCACGGGAGAGCGGCGGCTTGTTACCGAGGCCATGCTCGCCGCCGGCATTCCGGCACATCAGCTCGTCGCCAGCGTGCTGGTCGATGCGGCCGAAGACGCCGCCGAACAGGCGCGGCATGCCTTGCAGTGCGGCGTCCGCAACATCCTGCTGGCTCCACCGAGCTACTTCAAGAATGTCGGCGAGGACGGGTTGTTCGGATGGTTTTCCGCCGTCTTCGCTGCGCTCGGGCCGCTGGCCCGCGGCGTCCTGCTTTACAACATCCCCTCTGTCACCATGGTGCCGCTCCCGCTCAGCCTGATCGGTCGGCTGCGTGCCGCCTTTCCCGGCGTGGTCGCCGGTGTCAAGGATTCGGGTGGCGACTGGAGCTACAGCGAGGCGCTGCTAAGAGCCCATGGCGACCTGGTGATCCTGATCGGCGACGAGCGGCACCTGGCCAGAAGCGTGCGCCAGGGCGGGCAGGGCGCCATCTCCGGCATGGCCAATTTCGTCACCGGCGAAATCCGCGCCATGGCAGAGGACGGGCGCGACGATGCTCGTGTCGAGAGGTTCGTGCTCGAACTGCTCAAATATCCGGTCATCCCGGCAGTGAAGGTCATGGTGGCGCGCAAGACCGGCGACGAGCGCTGGCTGGCTGTCCGTCCGCCGCTGGAGCCGATCGCTTCGCAGGGGCGGCAACAGCTTGCTGCCGCCTATGACAGGCTGTTTGCGACAGAGCCGGCCTGACCGGCAAAGGGAAGCGCGCTGAAATGGACGACAGCAGCGAACCGGCAACCCTCAGGGAAAGAGCTTATGCCAGCTTCACGCGGCATTTGCTGGCCCGCGATCTGCGGCCGGGACAGTTCGTGTCGCAGCGTGAGCTGGTTGCCTTTACCGGGCTGCCGCTTGGCGCCATCCGCGAGATCGTGCCGCGTCTCGAGGCCGAGGGGCTTTTGACGACGATCCCGCAGCGCGGCATGCAGATCGCCCATATCGACATCAACCTGATCCGCGAGGCCTTTCAGTTTCGCCTGTTCATGGAGCGCGAAGCGGTGGCGCTGTTCACCGTCAACGCCTCCGACGCCGAGCTCGGCCGCCTGCGGCGCGAGCATGAGGACATGCTGGCCCAAGCATTGTCGCTGGCGCCGACGCCGGAAATGGAAGCCAGGGCCCAGAACATCGATTGGGCCATGCACGACACCTTCATCGATGCGCTGGGCAACGAGATCATCGCCAAGGCGTATCTGGTCAATTCGGTAAAGATCAGGCTAATCCACCAGGAGCGTTTCCGTATCGACGGGCGTGTCGTGCCGGTGATGCAGGAGCACCTAACGGTGATCGAAGCGCTCGAGAGCCGCGACCCGCAAAAGGCGGTCGAGGCGATCAGCCGGCATATCGACAACGCGCGCCGGTTGGCGCTCCAGATCTGAGGACGTATGGTTCGCGGCTGCCGCGACACTATCCACAACGACAGCAACCCAGGGAGGAAGAAATGTCGTCCAATCCGTTCAAGCCAACAAGAAGGCAAGTCCTTGCAGGAACCACGGCGCTCGCTGCCGCGAGCCTGGCGGGCCTTCGCCCGAGCTTTTCCGCCAGCGTCGACCGGAAGCGCTTTGCCGGCACGACGCTCGACGTCAATCTGGTTAAAAGTCCGCGCAGCGACACCATCCTGAAATATATCGCCGAATTCGAGGAGCTGACCGGCATCAAGGTCAATGCCGAGGCGACGCCGGAACAACAGCAGCGGCAGAAGACGGTGATCGAGCTCAGCTCCGGCAAGCCGAGCTTCGACGTCGTGCATCTCAGCTATCACGTGCAGAAGCGCCAGTTCGAAAAGGGTGGCTGGCTGGCCGACATATCAGGCTATCTGGCCGATCCGACCCTGACCGATCCCGGCCTGGTCGAAAGCGATTTCGCCGAGGCCGGCATGCTTTTCGCCAAGGACAACCAGGGCGTGCTGCGTTCGCTGCCCTTCTCGGTGGACTACTGGATCGTCTACTGGAACAAGGAGCTGTTCGAGGCCAAGGGCCTCAAATACCCTGAATCGTTCGACCAGCTGGTGGCCGCCGCCGAAGCGCTGACCGATCCATCGACCAACACTTTCGGTTTCGTCGCCCGCGGCCTCAAGAATGCCAACACGCCGGTGTGGACGTCGCTGATGCTCGGCTATGACATGACGCCGCTCGACGAGAAGGGAAAGCTGCGCACCGAAACGCCCGAGGCGATCGAGGCCGCTGCCCTCTACCAGAGGCTGATGACCAAGTCCGCCCCTCCGGGTGTCACCGGCTTCAATTGGGCTGAAGCGCAGTCCGCCTTCCTGCAAGGCAAGATCGGCATGTGGTTCGATGGCGTGGGTTTTGCCCCGCCGATGGAAAATCCCGAAAAGTCGCGCGTGGTCGGCAAGGTCGGCTATGGCGTCATGCCCAAGGGGCCGAAGGCGCATGCCTCCGGGACGTTTGGCGACGGCCTCGGCGTGACCGCCTCCAGCGAAAAGAAGGAAGCTGCCTATCTCTTCTGTCAGTGGGCGGTTTCCCCGGCCATGGGCGCGCGCCTGCTCCAGGCCGGCGCCGGCGTGCCTTTCCGCAAGTCGGTGCTGGAAGACCCAAAGGTGCGCGAAGGCGTCACCATGCCGGCAAGCTGGCTCGATGCCGTGGTTCAGTCCGGCAATATCAGCAGGCTGGCGCTGCCGGTGATCATCCCGGTCACTGAGTTCCGCGACATCTATGGCGTGGCGCTGACAAACATGATTGCCGGCGCTGATCCTGCCGAAGAGCTGAAGAAGGCCACCGCGCAGTTCCAGCCGGTTCTCGACAGGAGCGAGCAGGGCTAATGTCCGCCATCGCCCCAGAACGCACCGGGGTGACGACTGAACAGGTCATCGAGGGGAGCCAGACGATCCGGCTGGCTCCCAACTACTGGCCTTTCGTCGTTCCGGCGCTCGTCGTCGTTAGCGCCGTGATCGTCTTTCCCTGGGCTTTCACGCTCTGGATGAGCATCAACCGCTGGACGCTCGGCCAGTCGCGGAGCTTTGCCGGGATGGAAAACTATCTCCGTCTGGCCAGCGACCCGCGATTCTGGGAATCCCTTGTTCATACGTTGACCTACACCTCCCTCTCGGTGGCAGCGCCGATGTTCTTGGGCACTGTCGCCGCCCTGATCTTCGATGCCAGGTTTCCGCTGCGCGGCCTGCTGCGCGGCGTCTTCGTCATGCCGATGATGGCAACGCCCGTTGCCGTGGCGCTGGTCTGGACCATGATGTTCCATCCCCAGCTCGGCGTGCTCAACTACCTCTTGTCGCTGGTCGGCATCCCGGCGCAGGAATGGATATTCAACGCCAACACGGTGATCCCTTCGCTGGTCGCGGTCGAGACCTGGCAGTGGACGCCGCTGGTGATGCTGATCGTGCTGGGCGGGCTGGCCTCGGTACCGCGCGAGCCGTTCGAGAGCGCCGAGATCGACGGTGCCAATGCCTGGCAGCAATTCCGCTACCTCACGCTGCCGATGATCGCGCCGTTCCTGATGATTGCGTTGATCATCCGCACCATCGATGCGCTGAAGAGCTTCGACATCATCTATGCGATGACCCAGGGCGGACCGGGCACGGCGTCCGAAACCATCAACATCTATCTCTACAACACCGCCTTTTCCTACTACGACATCGGCTATGGCTCGGCCATGGCCGTGGTGTTCTTCATCGTCATCGTGGCGCTGTCCTTCATTCTCCTGATGCTGCGCCAGCGCTCGCAGTGGAACGATGCGGAGGGCAAATAGATGAGCTCACGATTGCTCAACCAGATCGGCCTGTTTTTCGCGGCTCTGGTCATCGTCTCGCCGGCGATCCTGTTCTTCCTCTGGATGATCTCGCTTTCGCTGAAATTCGAGATCGACAACGGCGCCTATCCACCGATCCTGATCCCCGAACGTTTCGCCTGGTCGAACTATGTCAAGGTGTTCGAGGAGAACAATTTCCTGCTCTATCTCTGGAATTCGGTTCTGGTGACGGGCACGGCGACACTGCTGGCGCTGCTGATCGGCGTGCCGGCCGGCTATGGCATAGCGCGGCTCAAGGCTGAAAGATCGGCGATCGTCATCATGATCGCCCGCATGACGCCGGGGCTATCGTATCTCATCCCGCTGTTTTTGCTGTTCCAATGGATCGGGATCCTCGGAACGCTCTGGCCGCAGATCATCATCCATCTGGTGGTGACGGTGCCGATCGTGGTCTGGGTGATGATCGGCTATTTCGAGACCACGCCGATGGAACTGGAAGAGGCGGCCAACATCGACGGCGCCAGCTCCTGGCAGGTGTTTCGGCTGGTCGCCCTGCCGATCGCCAAGCCGGGCATCGTTGTCGCCTTCATCCTGTCGGTCATCTTTTCGTGGAACAATTTCGTCTTCGGCGTGGTGCTCGCCAGCCGCGAGACGCGGACGCTGCCGGTCGCCGTCTACAACATGCTCTCCTATGAGCAGGTGAGCTGGGGGCCGCTCGCCGCCGCAGCACTGGTTGTGACGCTGCCGGTGCTGGTCCTGACCATGTTCGCGCAGAAGCAGATCGTCGCCGGGCTGACCGCCGGAGCCGTCAAGGGCGGCTGAAGCCGCATTCTAGCTGGACATCACTCTTTTCCCCGGAGAAATCCAATGGCATCGGTAACGATCAACAACGTGCAGAAGGCTTTCGGAGCCACCAAGATCATTCACGACGTCAGCGTCGACATCGCCGACGGCGAGTTCGTCATCCTGGTCGGCCCGTCGGGATGCGGAAAGTCGACGTTGCTGCGCATGATCGCCGGACTTGAAACGATCTCCGGCGGGAAGATCGCCATTGGCGAACGCATGGTCAACAATCTGCGGGCGCGGGACCGGAACATCGCCATGGTGTTCCAGAACTATGCGCTCTATCCGCATATGACGGTGGCCGACAATATGGGCTTTGCGCTCAAGATCAAGAAAGCCGATCCTGCCGATACCGCTGGCCGCGTCAGGAATGCCGCCAGCATCCTCGGCCTGGAAAAGCTGCTTGAGCGCTATCCGCGTCAGCTCTCCGGCGGCCAGCGCCAGCGCGTTGCCATGGGCCGCGCCATCGTGCGCGACCCGCAGGTCTTCCTGTTCGACGAGCCGCTTTCCAATCTCGACGCCAAGCTGCGCGTCCAGATGCGCGGCGAGATCAAGGCGCTGCACCAGCGACTGGGCACCACCACCATCTACGTCACGCATGACCAGATCGAAGCGATGACCATGGCTGACAAGATCGTCGTGCTGCATGACGGCCTGGTCGAGCAGATCGGCGCGCCGCTCGACCTCTACGATCAGCCGGCCAATCTCTTCGTTGCGGGCTTTATCGGCTCGCCCGCCATGAACTTCATTGCCGGCCGCATCGAGGAAGGCGCGTTCCGCAGCGCCGGCGGGCTGATCCTGCCGCTGCCGGAAGGTGCCCGCCCGGCTGACGCTGCAGGACGCGAACTTGTCTACGGCATCCGCCCCGAACATATCCGCGCAACCGCCCAGGGCATGCCAGGAACGGTCACGCTTCTGGAAGCCACGGGTTCGGAAATCTTCGCCAAGGTCGACTGCGCCGGCGAGGAAATTTCCTGCCTGTTCCGCGAGCGGCTGCCGCTCAGGCAGGGGGCGCAGGTGCGGATCGAGATCGATCGCGCATGCGCCCACCTGTTCGACGCGAAAACCGGCCGGCGTGTGTGATTGGCGCAGGCGCCCGGGTAATCAGCGTCAGCGAACCAACCCATTCGCCAGCAAGAAGCATGTGATCGCTGGTTGCGGACACTGGTCCCAGCAGGAGAAACCTGAGGAGGTCACCCCCCTCATGCTCGACTGGCTGAAGCGGCGGTTCCCCGCGTAGCGATCGAGCGGCTGGCTGGCGACTGTGAGGATTTTGGCCGACATCAAGGGCGGCGTCGTTGCTCCTGGCGAAGATTCGGAGCAGGCTATGATCCCCGTAAAATTACACAACGCGTCTTGCAGGATTGCCGCTCAGTACTGCCGGAACCGGTCTAGCCGAAGACGAACGCTATTAGCAGCTCCGGCTCGATCACCGGCGCCCGCACGGCGCTCAACTGACCACGGTACTGGCGTTCGCCGGCGCCGATGACAAATCCGCTGGTGACAGGAGTGTCGCCGTCGAGGTCGAGGCGCGCAAAAATGTCGGCAACGTTGAGGTCCAGCGCCAGCTTGAGGTCGTGCCGCGCATCGTCGTTTGGTCCGGAAGGCAGTTGGCGCTTCACCAGTTGCTGGAACGGAACATTGAAAGTCAGGATCTTCTTCGATGACGTCAAGGCAAATGCAGGCGAGGGGCAGGCAACCAGTATGGCGTTGATTGTCCTTATTGACGCGAGCTTACTCAACGTCCCGTATTCCTCCGCCTGACCGCGTATGCAGGCTACCCGGATTGCCGATGTCAGGTTGCCGTTCTGTGCCTGAGTTCCGGCTATCTCATCGATCAGCATGCCGATCGTGCACTTCCGGCGCTTAGCCATCCGCTTCAGCGATATCCAAAAAGCCCGCTCCAGGCGGATCCCGCGGCGCATTCCGCCACGCGCCACAACTCGAAATTCCAGTGCAAAATCGTCGTTGGCGAGCGGCAGGAGTAGCGGATCAGGATTGGTGGCGGGAGAGGTGGCGCTAGCGCTCACTCATAGCCTCCTGACGCGCCTTGTTGATCGGCTTAAAAAGGTAACTCAGGATCGTCTTGCGTCCTGTCTTGATGTCGACTGAGCAGATCATGCCCGGGATGATGGGCCTTGCCATCCCGTTCGAGCGTCGATTTGTCTGTCGTGACACGTACCTGGTAAAAGGGCCCACCGGTTTTTTGATCGACCAGGCTGTCGTATCCATTTCTACCCCACCCACGCTTCTGCTCTGTACGTTTTTATATGGCCGAAGCCTTCTCACCGAGCTTTGACAGATTATCCGCCAAATTCTTGGAATATGTGAGGGTTTATTGATTCAGCGCCGGCTTAAAACAGGTAAGTTTCGGGAATGTAGCGAAAATGGCACATAGCGGGCGGCTCGCTACGTTGTGGCAGGACGCCTGCGCCTATGATCAATGTTGCTTGCCGCGACTCACCGGGGCCGTGGCTCAGAAGCGCCTCTATTCGGGAAGAGCGCGCCGTCCATTAAGCCTCGCGCAATCTTTGCAGCCTATTCTGCTTATCGATTGTCGAGGGAACATGACGCGCAAGCCGCTACTGCTCTTTGCCTTTCCAGCGCTCATCCTTCTGATTCTGGCAGGGGAGCGAGCAGCGACGTTCCTGCTGGGAACCTATCCGGCCAGCCCCGTCATGTGGCGGATCTGGCTTGAACTACGCCCTTTGTCGACGATGTTCTGGCAGCAGGTCGACCTCTATCTGGGCGGTTCAATGGTCCTTGATGCCGCCATCGTGACCGCCGCGTCGATCGTCTGCTGGATGGCTTGCCGGACGAGAAAATCGGCCGCGTTCTTCTTCCTTACCAACCACGTCGCTCTGCTTTTCGTCGGGTTGATGATCGCTTCCAGCAGCCATTCTGAGACAGCGAGCACGATTGCGGCATTCACCGCGCCCAGCGGCCATCCATTCTCGCTGATCCTCGATTTCACATGGCAGAACAGCCTGGTGCTGCTTCTGGGCACTGCAGCCTGCGCCTACTGTCATGTTGCGTTTCTTGTCGAAGCGCGACAGCGTTCCCAAGCGCTCGCCATACGGCGTTGTGCTCTGCAGCGGGATCTCTAGCTCGGGGCACAGCCATCGCGCTCCCGATCGGCATTGCCAACAAGGCGACGGCAGCTCGGAATCCAGCTGAGCGCACAACCGATCTCTCGATGTCTGTCGCTTCTAATTGATTTTCTTGTAATGGACTTTGCCGTCAGGCTGCACTATGCGCTGGTAGGACGAGTTTGGGGCAGGGGGCAGCGCCGCCGCGATCCTCTTTTTGGGCGGGCGCGGCGCTTCGACGATACTGGGTTGGGTCGCTTCTTCGAGATCGGTGGCTGCATCCGCCATGGTGCTGGTCGTGACCACGGAAGGCTCCGCGATGCTCGACATGTCGTCGTCACTGGCCAGGGGCAGCTCCTGTTCAAGCCGGGCAATACTGCCTTTGACTTCGTTGAAGCTGCCCTGCAGTTGACCGTCCAGTTTTTCAAACCGGCTTTGAAAGCCGTTGTTGACCGTCTCAAGCCGGGCTGCGATCCGTTGCTCGAACGATCCGAGTTGTTCCAGCCGCCGTTCGACAAAGCGCAGATCGTTGATGCCGCGGTAGAAATAGACCGCGGCCGTTATGTTCACCGCCGTGATCAGCAAGGCGCCGACGGCGACAACGCCGATCATCTTTGCATTGCTTGGTTTCCCCACGACAGTTTGCCCTCCAGTGTGGGTTGCCGGCCCAATGTCGATCGCTGGCATATCCGGGTCGCTGATCATCGTCATTGGACCACCACCCTTGCGCCGACCGAGACGCGCTTGAAAAGATCGATCACATCGGTGTTGGTTAGACGGAAACATCCCGATGTTCCGTCGAAGCCGATGCCCTTGGGATCGTTGGTGCCGTGGATGCGGTAGAGCGTGTCGCGCCCGTCCCGCAGCAGATAGAGTGCCCTGGCACCGAGCGGATTGTAGGGACCGGCGGGCACCATTTCCGGCAGCTCCGGCTGGCGGGCGCGCATTTCCTTAGGCGGGCGCCATTCCGGCCATTCCGTTTTCGCTCCGACCTTGACGATGCCGGTCCAGCCAAAGCCGTCGCGCCCGACACTGATCTGGTAGCGCAGCGCCTCGCCCTGCCGGGTCACCAGATAGAGTGCCTTCTCGTCCTTGCGGATGATGATCGTGCCGGGCCGTTCCACGGTTTGGAGAGCAACAGCCTTGCGCAGGCTGGGGCCCATTGCCGGCAGCGGCGGCCGGTCCGACAGCGCGGATCGGGCATGGGCGAATTCCCAGGCCGGCATCCCCAACGCCAGGCCCATGATGCAGGCACCGGCAAGCCTCGGGACGATGCGGTATCTACCGGGCTGCATCATCGAGCCGCTCTTTGAACATCCGCTTCAGGTCCTTGTTGAAACGCGCCCGCCCAGCCACTTCGGAAGGCAGGATGGCTCGGTTCAGCGCGTCGGTCAGCAGCGCATTGTCCATGCTGACCGACTTGATGTGCGGCGCCTTGAAGATCTTCTCGAGTTCGCGGCGCGAAAAGTGGTTGCCGAACCATTTGCGCTTATGCTTGTTGGCGACCAGCGTGATGCTCGCCGCATTGCCGCGCAGCTCGCGGATCTTCGTGTAGAGCCGCTTGCCTTGCCGCAGTGAGGCGACGTTGAGCTCGAAGACGATGAAGATCTCGTCGCTCGTCGAAAGCACGGAATTCTGCCAGGGGGTTTCGATATTCGGCAGGTCGATGACGATGTCGTCGAACCGGTAGGCAACGAGGTCCAGCAGCCGGAACACGAAATTGGCGCCCTGCGGCTCAAACGGCAGTTGTGGCCTCTCGAATGAATAGAGGGTCAGGCCGGACGGACGCGAAAGCCTGATGACGTCCATCAGTTCGACATCGAGCCTTTCCGGCTGGCCGATGATGCCGGCCAGGTCGAACTGGTTGAACAGGTTGAGGTAGGCGCCGCAATTGGCGCTCTGGAAATCGAGGTCGACGAGGCAGGTCAAAGCCGCGCGTTCGGTGGATTTCGACGCCAGGAATTCCGCAGCCGACAAAGCGAGCGTGGTGGCGCCGGCGCCGCCGCTGGCGCTGATGAAAGTGATGATGCGGCTCTTGGTGCCCTGGTTGCCGGTGTCGTGGAAAGTGACCGCGTTCAGCAGCTCCTTGGCGTCGAGCGGCTTGTGCAACCAGTCCGAGGCGTTCATGCGGACCAGGATGCGCGTCTGCTCGGAAGTCAATTCGTCGGAGACCGCGATCAGCGGCACGGATGCCCACAAGGCGCGGGCCGCGACGATGCCGGGCATGCCGAGCAGTTCGCCATTGGCCAGGTCGAGGATGACGATGCCCGGCCGCGTCTCGGGGGGCGGACCATTGAGGAAGTCAACCGTCTCGGAAATCCGGACGTCGTAGATGGCCAGCGCGTCCAGCCGCGTCGCCACCTCGCGCTTGAACTGCGGATCCGACGAAAACAGCGCCACCTGCTTTCGTTTGGTCGGGAGGACCTTGGTGTTGAGGGCGTTCATGGGGATGTACTCCTCAGGTCTTCGCCCGTGACCGTGCTGAGCATCGAGGGCATGGTGAGGTTTCCGTATCCGAGCAGGCCGCCGAGGAAGAAGAACTGGAAGGTCAGGTTCTGAAGCCTGACGGTGATTGTCGGCACCGGCCCGCCCAGCCGGGTCTGATAGCCCAAGCCGGTGGCGGAATAGGTAATGACGACATTGTCGCGCCGCAGGCCTGAAAAGAAATGGCACATACCCGGCCGCTGGTCTGTCGCCAGCGGGACACAGGCGTCGTCATTGGTGACTGCCGTATCGCCGCGGAAGATACGGCTGAAATTGGCGGCATTGAATGTGCCGCCATTGCTGCAAACGCCCGTGCCGGCGGTATATGTGCAGGCGAAGGGTCCATAAGCGGCAGCAACCACCGGGGCGCCAGGTGTCGTCGTCGGTGCGGCTGTAGCTAGCGCGGTGGCAACCGGATCGGAAATCGAGGCCAGACGTGCGCCGAGCTGCACGGCCTTGTTGGCTGCATTCCACTGATAAAGGGCGTAACCGAAATCGACGAAGCCGAGAACAAGGGCAAACAGCAGTGTCGATACGATGGCCATTTCCACCGTCGTCGCGCCGCCTTCCGATTTTGCGAAACCCCTGATCATGATCAGAACCGGATCAACCGCTCCTCGTGAGAGCTATTTAGCGTCATGGGGCCAATGCGGACCAGAGACAGCATTCCGATGCCACTATAGGCCAACGTCCCCGCCGCCCTGACGATGCAGACCTGTGCGGTGGTAGCGCGATATTGGGTGACACCTGCGACCACGGCGTCATGGCACGAGCCTGAAGCGGCAATGGTCACCGTCACATTCGCCTTCTGCCAGCCGACGATGCGCGCACTCCCTGTCCCCGCAGCATTGCCGAACACGGCGATGTTTGTGGCGATATCGGCGCAATCGATCGCCGCCAGCCCGGCCTTGGTATACAACTGGCTGTTGCAGCGCGCGGCAAAGCGTGCCGCGTCAGACAGGCCAGCCTCCATCAGCAGCTTCTGGTGGATCAGATTGCCGAACTCGAACACGCCCGCCGACAGGATCAGCATCAGCGGCGCGATCAGCGCCATTTCGACGAGAGCCGTGCCGCGCTGCTCGCGTCGAAATCTGTGGAGACGATGGTACAGGGCTGCGATCATCGCCATCACCGGTAGAGCTGGGCTTCGTCGCGAAGGAAATTGTCAAGCGTGCCCTGGCCTGCACCGCCGGTTACGTCGACCAGTTCGACCATCACCGACGCGTCCTCTGATGCTGACGGCACGGGTTCAGTGAGGAAGAAACTGCCGAAGGCTTCGACCGGCAGATTGGTGCTATGGCCGGACAGGCCGTTGCCAGCAGCTTCGAGTGCAATGCAGTTCAGGATCGCGCCATAAAGCAACCGACGATCAACTGTCGTGACAGGCGGTTGGCAAGCTGCGGCCGGCGTTCCGATCTCTCCACCGGTCGACGCGGTCGCCACCAACCCGTTCGATATCTCGTATCGATAGACCTCATAGCGCGTTGGCTTGGTCGTGTCCCATGCGGTTGGATAGGCAGCGGAACCGAAATTAGTGCTCCAATAGCCGGAGAAGTTCCAATTTCCGTCGCCCATCCTGCCGCCCAGATACGGCGTTGTCGCATCGCGCGGAAGGCCCATCGTTCCAGCTTCGGTGAATGAAAGTTGGTTCATGGAAGGGCATTGATTGGCGCTGCCTGTAGTCCGTATCGCGCCTTTTCGGACATTGGCGGCCGGACCGTATTCGGGGCTGTCGAAGTGGTTGCCGTTAGCTCCAATCCCGAAACGAACGTTGAAGGCGTCTTGCACCGGGCCGGCATTCTGACCGGTCTTCGTCGTTACGTTCGCGGAATTGTAGCAGCCGATCGGCGTCGACGTTGCGATGGTCTGCGCTAGCGCCTGCGCCCCGTTGCCGACACCTTCCGGCGGCTCGAGGAAGCCGAAGTTGCCCGGACCGGCCGCAGCGCCATTTCCGACCTTCCTCAGTTCGATCAGCCGGCGACGGACAGCCGGATTGGAAACGGCCTGCTCAAGCGTATAACCCCCGGCATTGTTTGTCCCGTTCACCATCTCATAGGGATTGCACATAAAGACAGGCGTAAAATCGCAGACGCCGGAGGTGAAGCCCGCTACCGCGACCGCCCCGACATTGAAGCTGTCGCTGGCGCCGGATGTCACAAATGAGGCGGGAAAGATCGCGGCAAAGCCTTGGGGAGCTACTGTCACCTGGATGAACCGTGTTTCCGCCTGTCCAACAGCCAGGTTGGCATCTGCAAGATAGTTGGCCTGATTGGCGGTTGTGATCTTGGTTCCGTCGTTGGCAGGGATCGCTTTGAGGAAGCACCAGGAAATGTGCCCAGCACTGTTGCAGCGCTGCGTGCCTCCCGGCTGACCGGAGGTGAGAGTGAACCTGCCTGCCGTGGAGAAGTTGCTTTCATTGTCTACGAGCGTCGCCATGGCGCGTTCGGCCCGCGCCCAGGAACCGCTGCTTCCGTCCAGTTCCGCTGCCGCCGCGAGTGCAAACGCGTCAGCGCCCTTCTGAAGATCGTTGTGGAGGTTGTTGACCCGGCTCATGTCGATCGCCAGCAGGGAAAAGCCGATGATCGCCGGCAGCGTCACACTGACGAGAATCAGCGCTATTCCCCTCTGATCGTGCCAGAACGCGCGAACAATCCGCAGCATGGCCTTACTCTTAGCTCCCCTGACGCCAGTCGCTTTGCCTGACGCCGAACCCGCATCCTTCTATTCAACCCCGGTGTTGCCGACATTGACCGTAATGGCTGGCGGCGGCGGTGGTGGCGGTGGAATTCTGTAGCTCTCAGCGACAGCGGCGGCGCGCACGCCGTCGCCTTTGATCGTCGTGTTCTTGGAGGCCGGATTGAGCGGGTCGACCGTCTGCAGAAGCGAGTTGTATTTCTGCGTGTCGCCTGCGGCCAAGGTCATCGTTTCGTAGCGATTCAGATAGTCGGCGCAGCCCGTCAGCAAGCCGGCGCACAAGAGGATGAGCAAGATCCTATTTCTTGACATAGAGCATCTTGTCCTTGGATTTGAGGTCGAGCATGTGGCCGTAGGGGCCAACGACACCTTCGCCCAGTTCATATTTGCGAACCATGTCCTTGGTCACTTCCAGTTGACCGAGCAGGAAAAGCTCGGGGTCGTTGGCGGGCCGTGTCTTGTCGAACGGCGTCGCCAGTTGTTCGCCTGGTTTCACCGGCCGCACGATATGCGGCGTCACGATCACGACCAGTTCGGTCTCTTCCTTCTGGTTGCTCGAATTCCGGAACAGCGTCCCGACGATCGGCACCTGGCCGAGCCACGGCACCTGCCTCTGTAGCTTGGTGTTCTTGCTCGACAGAAGCCCGCCGACCGCGAAGCTCTGGCCGTCGCGCAATTCGACGACGGTCGACAGCTTGCGATTGGTGAAGATCGGGTCGCCGGCGCTGGTGAAACCGGTGAGGTCGCTGACTTCCGGCGCCAGCCTGATATTGATCTTGTCGTCGGCAAGAACGATCGGCGTGAACAGCAGATTGACGCCGAATTGCTTGAACTCGACCTGGACCTCGCCATCACCGTCGACGCTACGGATAGGAACTTCGCCGCCGGCATTGAAGCTGGCCGGCTCGCCGGACAGCGTGGTGAGGTTGGGCTCGGCCAGCATGCGCACAACACCCTTGGCCTCTAGCGCCTCTATGATCAAATCGACCTTGATGTTGCTGTCGATGACGCGAGTGATCAGCGCCGCGAATGGATTGCTGTTCGAAAGAAGGCCCGTAATCAGACCTCCAGGTCCAAGAACCAAATTGTCCTCATCCACGGTGGCAATACCGGTTCCGGTGCGGGTCGTGCCGCTGCCGTTGGTGCTCCTGATTGAGACGCCAAGATCGCGGCCGGCATTGCGCTTGGCCTCCAGCACCCGCACTTCGAGGTTTACCTGCTGGCTGTTGTCGACGGTCACTGCATTTATGATCGCGTCAGGCCCGTATTGCTGGGCAACCTGCAGGATCGCCGCCAGTGTGGCGCCGTCCTTGACATGGCCGCCGAGCCTCACCTTGCCATTGACCGAACCGATATCGATGCGCGCCGTGGGAGCGACCTGCCGGATTGCTTGCGCCATGTCGCTCACGTCGACGCCGACCTCGATCTGGATCACGCCAAGCGAGCGCTTGTCCTCGGAAAAGAGGTTGACGGTGGTGGTGCCGGCACTCTTGCCAATGACATAGAGCGTCCTGTCGGTCATTGGCTGGGCGTCGGCGATCTTCTCGTCGCCGACGACGATGTCGCCGAGAGTGGCGTTCACCTGGATCGTCACCGACTGCGACATGGGCAGGAAAATGCGGTGGACGCTGGGGTTCGATACATCGATCCTGCGGTCGGCTGCATGAGCAGCAAGATCGATCGGCAATAGCATCACGGAACAGGCCAGCGCGGCAGCCGCCAGTGGTCCCCGGAACATTCGCATCTAGACTACCCCCCTACCGACTCGTTCGGTAATGCCCTAGCGTAATTTCTGTCGCGGCACGTCGTAGGATTCGAGCTTCACACCCCTGAAAACGCCTATCGTCGCACGCGCCGGCGGCTCCGGCTGCACAAATTTGATCACTTCCTTAACTACTTCTTGCACCTGGGGTGCTGAGGCCACTGCCGGAGCAGGTTTTGCGCTGCTCAACAGGTCGAGCCTGCTTCCCACACGTTCCACGGCCTGGGTCAGCCCATTGATCTTGTCGTTCGCGCGCTTGCGTTCGGCCGCGGCCTCAGCTTCGGCTATTGCCTGCTTGGCGAGCTCGGCCTCCCTGGCGGCGACGTCGGCCGGCGTGTCGCCAGTCAGGTCGGAAAGCGTGATGCGTTCGGTCGTCTCGCCCTCGCTGGCGGCTGCCTGGCGAAGCGCCAGCGACAGCTGGCCGGCACCGGCGGCCAAGGTAAGCTTCTGTGCATCCCTGGTGCTGGCCTCGAGCGTGACCGATTTCACCACCGTCGGGCTGTCGGTGCTTTCGTCGGCAACCTGATCGACGGCGAGCACCTTCATGCTCTGCAGCAGCACGTCGACAAAGCTCTTATCCGCGCCGCCTTCGCCACGCGCCGTTCGCGTTAAAAGTACGTCGACACGATCGCCGGGAAAGACAAATCCGGCGACGCCGAGCACGTCGTTGACCCTGATAGAGACGGCTTTCATGCCTTCGCCGAGCACGGCGGAGAGCGTGGCACGCTGGCCGGGACCGGTGATCTTGGTGGCGAGAACAGGCTCGTTGGCGCTGATCGCCTGCAGCGCCTGCTTGGTGCCTTCGCCAGCCAGCGCCTCTTTCGTCGTCTTGAAAGCTCCGGCCGGAATGGCACCTGCAGGCCAGGCGATTTCACGCAGCTTGTCGGCCGACAGTGTGTCGCCGAATTTCAGCGCCACCGCTGCCACCACAACCGTATCGCGCTGGATTCCGTTTGCTTCCGCCATGGCACTACGCTGGCTGGCGAGCCAGACATTGGCGAGCACCACCGCCAGGACGCCGAACACGCCCGCAAGAACGATCATGATAAGTGTGTTAGCGCGCATAACCCAAGCCCCAAGCCCAAAGCCTAAGTGCGGGAATTCGCCCGCCGCGATTGGATTCAGGCCCGGATCGGATGGGACCCGGGCCTGAGCGTGATCTGGCGATCAGGTTCCGACGCCCGTTCCCACGTTGCAGGTGCCGAGTGGCGATGCTTCCAGCGCGGCGCATAGGCCGGTAAAGCGACCGGTCACCCAACCGCCGATCGCCAGGATAGCAAGTATCGCTGCTGCGGCGATGATGCCGACAAGGATGGAATATTCGACCATGGCAGCGCCGTTTTCGTCGTCGCGGAACTGCCGGGTCATCGTCATGAGCTTCTTCATGCCAATCTCTCCCCTTTGGAGTTTGAACCCGACGAGACGAGCCAAGGATGAAATCCATACCTGAGCATCCCCCGTCATCTCGAATCTAAGTCCCGGCGAAAACCGGAGTCAAACGGGATTAACGGATCCTTAACTATCATGTACATGGCCGCGCTATGATATTGCCACTCTAACACTAATCAAAACATTGATTTGTCTGAATTTTTCATCCTCCTTAACCATTCGTTCACAATTTGGCCGTGGATATGGCGGAAGCGGGGCAGCATTAGTGATGGTGCATATTCCTTTATATCTAAGGCCTTAGGTGAGTTCCAGGACGCCTTTGTGGCAAAAAAGGCACTTTGCATTGAAAGGCGAGCCCCCGTGTTGCATTAGGACAGCGTCGCTGACCAAATAAACGTCGCGTTTTCTGATGCTTGATCTTAACTATGTCCGAAGTATTAATTTGCATGGTGCGCGGCTGGCGCTTGTGCCGTCCGTGGTTAACGCTTAGTTTCAGCGCGGGGATTAAACGGGGAAGAAGCGTCATGTTGGGCCGATTCACCAAGGGGCCAGGCGAACCGCGGGTCGAGCCAAGGGTTGAGCCGATCGTGACGTTGCCGGTCGCGGCGCTTCCCCCGGCAGCCGACATCGAAGCGTCAGGTGACGATTTCCTGACGCTCAAGGTCGAGCTCCACCGCCATCTGATCGACCGGTTCAATCTTGCCGCGCTTGAAACGGCATCGAAGGATGAGATCCTGAACGAAATCCGGCCAATCGTTCGCGAGTTCGTTCGTGCTCGCGCTGTACCGCTGAACGCGCGGGAGCTCGACAGGCTGACCAGTGAGACAGCCGACGAGATGCTGGGCCTTGGGCCGATCGAGCCGCTGCTCAAGGACGACTCGATCACCGACATATTGATCAATACCCACAAGCGCGTCTTCATCGAGCGGCGCGGCGTGATCGAGGAGACGGCGATCCGCTTCCGCGACGAGGCGCACCTTCTGCGCGTCATCAACAAGATCGTCTCGGCCATCGGCAGGCGCGTCGATGAATCGGCGCCGATGGCGGATGCGCGCCTGGAAGACGGCTCGCGCGTCAACATCGCGGTGCGGCCGGTCTCGGTGGATGGCCCACTGGTGTCGATCCGCAAATTCTCCAAGAATCCCTATTCGCTCGAGCGCCTGATGGCGCTCAACTCCATTCGCCAGCCGATGATCGACCTCCTGCGGATCGCGGTGCAGTCGCGTAAGTCGATCCTGGTTTCGGGCGGCACCGGCAGCGGCAAGACGACATTGCTCAATGCGCTGTCTAGCTACATCCCGGCCAAGGAGCGCCTGATCACCATCGAGGATGCCGCGGAACTGCAATTGCAGCAGCCGCATGTCGGCCGCCTGGAGACGCGCCCCCCGAATGTCGAGGGCAAAGGCGAGGTTCGTCAGCGCGAACTGCTGAAGAACGCGCTGCGCATGCGCCCCGACCGCATCATCGTCGGCGAGGTTCGCGGCGAGGAAGCCTTCGACATGCTGCAGGCGATGAACACCGGCCACGAAGGCTCGATGACCACCATCCATGCCAACACGCCACGCGACGCGATCTCCCGCCTCGAGCAGATGGTCGGCATGGCCGGCATGCCGATGACCCACGAATCCATCCGAGCGCAGATCGCGTCGGCCATCGACATCATCGTGCAGACGCAGCGTCTTTCGGACGGTGGAAGGCGCGTCGTTTCAATCTCCGAACTGACCGGCATGGAGGGCAATGTCGTCCAGCTTCAGGAAATTTACCATTTTGTCCGCCGGGAGGTGACGCCGGAGGGCAAAATCATTGGCGATTTCCGCGCTACCGGCGTCCGTCCACGCTTTGCCCCGGAGGCGGCGACCCTGGGCCATCATTTTGCCAAGGATGCCTTCAATCCGCAGGTTGCGCTCTGATGCCCACCGGCCAGACTTTGCTCTACTTCATTTATGTGCTCGCGGCCGCCTCGACGATTCTTGCTGGCGAGGCCCTGTATTTTTCCTTTGTCAAGCGCCGCTCGCGAGTCAGGACGATTAACCGCCGGATGAAGCGTCTGGTTGATGACGTTCCGGCCGAACTGACCTTGCAAGGATTGCTGCGCGAACGCGGGCTGACGGATTCGGGCGACTTTCTCTTTGGCCTGATCGGGCTGAACAGGCTCTATACCCAGTCCGGTATCACCGGAAATCCGCTGTCTTTCGCTGCGACCTTCCTGCTCGCTGGCCTGGCATTGGCGTCGCTGTTGTCGATCTTTTTGGGTTTTTCGACCTTCGTATCCCTCATCGTTTTTCTGGTGGTCGGATTTGTGCTGCCGCTTCTTGTTCTGCGGCGCGCCCGCAACAAGCGAATCCAGAAATTCGCGAAACAGCTCCCGGATGCGCTGGACATGATCGTTCGTTCACTGCGCGCCGGACATCCGGCCTCGGTGGCGATTGGTCTCGTCGCCCGCGAAATGCCTGATCCGCTCGGAACTGAATTCGGCATCGTTTCCGACGAAATCACCTTTGGACTCAGTATTGAACAAGCCGTGCGCAAGCTTTCACAACGCGTAGGCTTCGAAGGTCTTCATCTGCTTTCGGTGTCGCTGTCAATTCAAGCCAAGACCGGCGGCAACCTCACCGAGATTCTACACAATTTGGCGTCAGTTTTGCGCGAGAGGCAGAAATTGCGAATGAAAATCAGGGCGCTTTCGTCCGAGGGCCGAGTGTCGGCATGGATCATCTCACTGTTCCCGGTCGCGATGTTCCTGATCCTTCAGATACTTGCCCCAGCCTACTACGGAACGGTCTGGAACAATCCGGTCATCCTGCCGGTGTTCCTGATTTTCGGGTCGTGGGCGCTGTTGGGCGATTTCATTATGTATCGAATGGTCAATTTCGATTTCTGAACAGGGGCGAAGCGTAACTTGTTTTCGAACGTCCAGAACCTGAGTTTGTTGGTTTCCATTGCCGTCTTCGTGGCGGCGGTGGCACTTTTTCTGTTCGGCGCGCTCGTCTTCTTGCCGGCGCTGCAGACGCGCAAGCTGGTCGCAAAAAGCCTGATGGCTGAAGGTATTGCCGATCGCCGTTCGCTCGTTGGACAGGAGCAGCTGGCCAAGATCGCAGCGCAGCGGCCAGTGGATGCATATTTTCGATCGATCGAAAAGGAGCGGGACGAGCCCAGCGCCTTGGACGCGAAGCTCTTTCGCGCCGGCTTTTACCAGTCGAGCGCTCCACTCATTTACACCTTGTCGCGGCTTGGCGCGGTCTGTGTCGGCTTTCTGGCTGCCTATGCGCTGCTGTCACGCGTCCTGCCGCCTGAATTGCCCGCTTTCGTAGCTTTTGCCGGCTCTGCTTTGTTTGGGCTCGCCTGCATCGTGGTTCCAAGCGTCCTGCTCGATCGCTTCGAGAAGGCACAAAAGCGGATCTATCGTCGTGGCTTTCCCGATTTCATGGACATGATGATAACCTGCGCCGACGCAGGAATGAGCCTCGAGGCGGCCGTCGAGCGTGTCAGCGGTGAACTAGCCGGCACCCACAGGTGGCTCGGCATCCAGCTTTCGATCATGACTTTGCAGTTGCGCGCCGGCAAGCCATTGCGCGAGGCCTTGCGCGAACTCGCCGACCGCATTGGTCTTGACGAGGCGCGGGCGCTCGCTGTGCTTTTCAGGCAGTCGGAAGAACTTGGCACTAGTCTCACGGAAGCCTTGCGCGTCTACAGCGACGAAATGCGCAGCCAGAGAATCCTGAGTGCCGAAGAGCGCGCCAATGCTTTGCCGGTCAAGATGATGATCCCATTGGGGCTCTGCATCTTCCCGGTCGTCTTGATGGTCATCATGTTACCGGTGATCATCCGAATGAGGGGCATTTTCTTCTAGACGATCATGTGCTTTGGTCGAAATACAGAGTCGGAGAACTCTTTTGGGGGACGAAATGATAGGGCCAAAGCGCCTCGCAGCCCTAGCCGGTTTGCTGCTTATCGTGCTTTCCGGCTGTCAGACGGCTGATACCAGCGGCGTCGTCCGCACCAACGAGCCCTCAAAAGGTGACGTAACGGCATTTGGCGATGCCTTCGACGGGCTGAAGACGGTCAGCGACGTCGAGTACTATGCCTCGGACCAGGCCGTTGCCGAAGCCAAGAACCAGTTCCGCGCGGAAAATTACGGCAATGCCGGCGCCTTGTTCTACAAGGCGACACAACTGGCGCCCAATGATGGTGGTGCCTGGATGGGCCTGGCCGCCTGCAGCGATCGCATCCGCCGCTTCGACCTCTCCGACCACGCCTACGCCCGAGCCTTCCGGCTGGTCGGCGGGACGCCCGAATATTACAACAATGTCGGCTATTCCTATCTGCTGCGCGGCAAGCTGCAGGACGCACGCAGCAATTTCCTCAAGGCTTATGAGCTGGCGCCCAACGATCCGACCGTGGCCAACAATCTGCAGCTGCTGTCGTCGAGCGTGAAGAATCTCGAGCGGTAAGGCGACAGCATGTTGCTCGCCGCATCGCTGCTGCTGAAGGGACTAGCCATTCCTTTGCTGGCAAGGATCGCCTGGCTCGACTTCACCACCCAAAAGATATCCAACCAGAACGTGCTGCTGCTGCTTTGCCTGGGTTTGGGCTCGCTGCAGCTCCTATCGGTGCAGTCCGGGTCGTGGTGGGACATGGGCCTGAGCGCGCTTGCCGGTCTTTTGCTGTTTGTTGCGCTCTTTCCGTTCTGGGCCATGCGCAAGATCGGGGCCGGCGATGTCAAGCTGATGGCGGTGGTGCCGTTGCTGATAGGCGGCAGCGGCCTCGTCGTATTTTCAGTGCTGCTGCTGGTTTTCGCTCTCGCCACGGCGATGGTCGTCAAAAATCCGCTCATGCTGCCGCAAGGCGCTTTCCGCCTCTACGTTCAGCACCTGGACCGCAAAGGCGTCGTGCCGTTTGGCGTGCCGATCTCGCTCGCAGCGATCTGCACGATAGCGTTTCAGATTTATACCAACATGATGGTTCTAGCCGGGCTATCGGTTTGACGGAGGCGGCTTTGGACCCTTGCGGGGGGCAGGCGATGAAGGTGAAGAACTAGGCGCTTACGCGCGAGCCAGGAGGAGGGTTGCATGAAGCAGCTCGAACTTCTGGATTAAAACCCGCCCTGTCTGGTGATCGCCTTCCCGATGGCGAAGCGTGTCGGCAAAGTCCGACGTGTTGCCGAGGTGCTTTCGGTCAAGCGCGGCGCCGCTGCGACGAACTACTGGAAGCAGGTGGTTGCGACCTTGGGCGGACAGGCGCAACGTGCCGGGTTCAATCGGGATACCATCAACCGCGAACCGCGAGCGCTTCATGACGCTGTTCAGCGCGAGCTTTACTTGCGAAGTGGGCACGGGCAGCGGCCAGGAGGTAACGCCGCATGACCCCGACCTATCGCGGCGTCGACGGGCGGGACGGTTCAACCCGTGCGAAAACCGTCAGCGCTGGTTGGATCGATCTTCATCAACCGCGATCTGGCCTCGGCCACGCGACGTTGCGCAGCCCGTATCCTGCTGCACAACGCAATATTGATGCCGACACCGCAGTCTTCATCCAGCATTTCATTCGCACGCCTAAGAGAGAGCTCCGCTCGGCTGAGCCGCTGTCGGGCTCTCGCCAATTCCAAATCCAGAAATTCCATTATCCTGCATCCATTGCTGTCCCTTCGATTGGTAAACCATTTGTCGTCGCCGTTGGTTCCGGCTGTTCGCGAACGTGCAGCCTAGGCGTCGATTTGGTTGGCACAGTCTGGAACGCCAGCGGTGGCGCTGCTGGCCGGAAGCGCGGGAAACAATGAGCCGTATCCCTGCCAACAGAGAGATCGTCCGCTGCTGCTGCTCACTCGACCTGCTCAATCTCCGGACCCGGTTCAGTCGGCGGAGCTGGCCTGCAATCTTGTCCGGTGCATTCCTGCACAGGGTTATCCGCCGGCGGGAGACAGTTTTGCCCCTCGCAATGAACTGGCGGCTGCTCTGTTGCTGCTTCGCTGTTCGGCGGAGCCGGCTGATCCTCAGCTCGAACGGGCGGCATTCCAAGGCCGATCATGGCCGTGCACAGGAGCGCAATCCGAAGCAACTTCATTTCCGCCTCCGCGGCTGACAACGAAATGCAGGCTACACTTTCGAACTGCGGCCTACATCCTGTCACCCGCGAACGGCGTTAACAGCGCGTTTCGTTGCTGGTCAGAAGGTCGCGAGGAATGAGAGCGAGCGTTGTTCGTCTTCCTGCCAAACAGCGCTAGAAACAGGCGAGCGTCTTCGACCGCTCCATATACCCGGCACCGAGGCCCTCATGGTCAAGCAGTGCGCTGGAGGCGTTCAAAGACTATCGATTGTCAGAGGACACGTTGCGACGCTTGGTGAAGCAATTCAATTCCACCTCGCCAATCAGACGGCGCACCGCTTCGCATCATCGCTCCAGGACCAGCCATGGCGCTTGAGGGTGATCATTGTGCGCTGAACTGCATCCAGGCAGGATGTAGAACGCCGCAGAGAAGGCGCCAGTGCGGTGCTCAGCATCGCACATCTGAGGCGGAGCGCTACATAGGGGCGGCGAGGATGGCGGAGCGGCGCTCGGCGCTCACGCCGTAGCTCATTACCTGACGTTCGTCCGACCGAGAGTGTCGTCCCGCCTCCTGCGGCCTGTTAGACCTGCCAGACCCAGTAGGCCGATAAGGCCCAACCAACCCCAGTCGAAGTCGTCGCGAGCATCATCGGCTGCGGCAGGCGGTGTAGGTGTTGGCGTCTCTTGCGAAAGGGCAGGTGCTGCTGTTGCAGTTAAGCTGGTAGCCAGCATAAGGGCTAATAGAGATTTGGTGAGCATCGCAGTCTCCCGTTGTTCGAGGTGTGGTCTAACAGGCGGAAACGACCTTTGTTCCCGCGAGTGCTCAAACGGTGACCTGCGCAACCAAAATCAGGCGCGATCATCGGGCGCTGAGATCAGGGCGATCCGCACGGTTAATCCCGCCCGATCAGGACGCTTCCTGCACTTCCGCGACTTGTGGCGTCACGGGTGCAGAATTAATGACGTAGGTGTTCGAGGTCAGGTCGCTAGTAGATCGGATGATGATGCCGTCGTCTCTAAATCGGGCAAACGTCGCCCTTGCGATACGCATTGGCTTGCCTTTGGTATCTGCGGCGGTGACTTTGTTCGACCAGGGAAGGTGAGTGATGGTGTCAACGCGCTTGAGAAAGCGCTTTTCCTTCTCGGTCAGCTCGATCACGCCCGTTCCTCCATATCATTGGCAGCGTTTGGTTGGCCCGGTAACGCCGATGATGCGACTCCGTTCCGAGGACGCACTCGCGTAACCGGGTTGGAAGCGAGCGGGTCCGCCGGACTGGCTATCCGCCGAAGCACCCCCCGCCGAGGGCGAAGAAATTAACATTGCCGCCAGCCCGATCTGCAGCGTGTCGTGGTTGCCGTCGACTCTTCAGGCACCAAGGGGCAAAGCGATGATGGTGACGAGATTGGCATCATCGTGGCTGGCAAGGGTATCGACGGTCGCGCTTACGTTCTTGCTGACCGGACATGCATGCTATCTCCTGACGGTTGGGGGCGCCGAGCTGTCGATGCATATCATGGCCGCTGGTCGCAGACGCCGGACAAGGTGAAGGCCGACAGGATCGTGGCAGAGCGCAATTTCGGCGGCGCCATGGTCGAGCACGTCATCAAAACCATCGAGCCGACCGCTCCTTGCAAGGAAGTGACAGCCAGCCGCGGCAAGAAAGGCCGCATCTCGCACCAGCGAAAGAAACATCGGCTCGGCGTGCGATTTTACGACGCCGCCCGTGAGCCGACGCCTCGCTGGTGACACGATGGGCGACTACGAATGATCACCCGACTGACCAATTTCCCGCCTATAAAAGCAGAACTCGACGTCTTAAGGGTCGCGGAAGTTCGCAAGAGCAGATTGCGGACGTTCGATACCTGCCATTGGCCATTGCGCGCTGTTCGAATCCCGCGGTTGTTCAGAGCGATTGCTAATCCACGCAGGCTGATTATGCCAGAGTGCTGAATGGGCGCGATGATGGCAGCACGGTCTGGGCAAATCTGTCAGCCTCCCGGATCGAGATCTTTCGACCTCTCGCTGCAGCTTCCGCTGTATTGGTCGGATTACCGAGCTTCATTCCAGTGGTCTTGCAAGGGGCGAGGGCGGCCTTGGTCGGTTCCAAGCATCCGCGCCCTTTCCGGTTTCGATCTCGGTGAACTCCTGGAGGATGATCATTCCCTCGGCCTCGGCAAAGCGGGCGACTGCGGAACGCTGGGCTTAATGCCCAAGCCCGAGCGTTTTTGCCGCTGTGTGGAAACTCGACAATACGCGATTGCGGTCGGCATGTTGCTGTTCCCAAGTGGTGTGCAAACTGCAACCCACCGTTTGCAGTTTGCTCAATCGACGACGAAAGCCAAGTTCTTTCAAAGTGATAGGCGGAAACCGCAAATTGCAGCGTGCGTCCTGCACAATATTAGATCATCGTTCGCGGAACTTTTGCGAGGCCGAGCCCTTCTCCATCTGAACGAGGAGGAACCAATGGCAAATCTGGGAAAATTAGCGATCGCGATGCTTGGGGTTCTAGCTTACCAGAACCGCGACAAGATCGGAGACATGATCCGTCGCGCACGAGAGCGCGATCCGAACAATCCGCAAGGTGGAATCGTCGATCAACTGTCCAAAGGTATGTCGGGCACTGCTCTCGGCGACATCCTCGAACGATTTAGAAATGTGGGCTCGGGATCGAAGGTAGACTCTTGGGTGAGCACTGGGCCGAACCAGCCAATCGAGCCACGCGAGGTGGAGATGGCCATAGACGAGGATACGCTCACGTCTCTTTCTATGCAGACCGGTCTTTCGCGAGAGGAGCTCATTGCCAGGATCACGCGAGATCTGCCTGATGCCATCGATCAGATGACCCCGAATGGGGAAATACCCCCAGTTGAGCCGACGCACGGCTCGGATGAAACGACCCTGCTCGATGAGGTGCCCCCGAATACGACCCAGACTAAAGGTAGCTGATCAATGATCCAGCCGGCGCGTGCCTGTGCCTGCATGCGCGCAGAGGGCGGCGCGTGCTGCCGCGGGCCAATGCCGACAAGTCTTGCAGCGTGCTGATCACATCGCCGTCTCCGTTTCTGCCGGCCATACGCGGGCCGACAATTTCGGAAGCTTCGCCAACGGATTTACGACGCTCCTCGGCCGATGACCTCGTTGCGGCGGATGACGCCACAAGCCCAAGGAACCAGACGACATCATCGGTGCGTTCATCGCCAGCGCAGCGGCATCGTTAGGCGGCAAGCAGCGCGACGACGAAGAAGACGCGCTCTATCCCACAGCTAGTCGAGGCTGAAGACGTCTACTCCCGGCCGGCGCAGAGGTCGGCCGGACTCTATCTCCCCAGCTCTCTTGTTATTGTGCAGTGCAGCAACGATATTGCTGCGCGTGCGTTGCACAGATTGCCGTCTTCCGGGCGGTCACAACAGGGACGGCTCCATTGCGAAAAATCTCCGATACCATCGCCCGCCTCGCCGCGCTGCGGGCGCGACATGCCACGCATACCGCCGACCTCGGCGCGTCGGACCATCTCCAGACGCTGGCCGACTTCGGTACCAATCCCGGCGGGTTGGGAGCGAAGTTCTACATTGCCAATCACCTATCCAAGGGCGCCCCGCTCGTCGTCGTGCTGCATGGCTGCACACAGAACGCGGCCGGCTATGACCATCATTCCGGCTGGTCCCAACTCGCCGACGAGGCTGGCTTCGCGCTGCTCTTTCCCGAACAGCAACGCGGCAACAATCCGAACCTCTGTTTCAACTGGTTCCAGCCTGGCGACACCAAGCGTGGTTCGGGCGAGGCGCTTTCGATTCGCCAGATGATCGAGACGATGGTCGTCACCCACGGTCTCGACCGAAGGCGAATCTTCATCACCGGCCTCTCGGCCGGAGGCGCAATGGCGGCGGCCATGCTGGCGACCTATCCGGAAGTGTTTGGCGGCGGTGCGTTAATTGCCGGCCTGCCCTACGGCAGCGCAACGACAATCCCGGAGGCGTTCGATCGCATGCGCGGCTACGGCGGTCCATCGGAACAGGATCTGCAACGGGCGCTCCGCCGCGCATCGGATCATCGGGGACCGTGGCCGAGGATTTCGATTTGGCACGGTGCCGCTGACCACACGGTTTCGCCTTCCAACGCGGAAGCGATCGCAGGCCAATGGCGAGGCCTCCACCGGCTTGAAAAAGCACCGACGCTCGTGGAAGCTGCCGGACCGCACGCAAAGCAGGTCTGGCGTAACGGCGCGGGAGAGGCCTTGATCGAAATCAACATGATCGCCGGGATGGGCCACGGCACGCCGCTCGGCAACGGCCTCGGCGCTCCGGGACCTTATATGATTGATGTCGGCATCGCTTCCACACGCGAGATCGCGCAGTTCTGGGGGATCGCGGCAACGGAGGAAAGCGCCTCCCGGAAATCAAGGCCGCAAATGCGCGCCAGCCAACGGCCATTACCCCAGTCACCGGCGCCAGCTATGGAAAATGCGAAGACGAAGTCCCCACATTTGGCTGCCCTCCATCAGTTCCCGCGTCACACGGAATCGGGCCAACCCGGCGTGAAGAAGATCATCGAGGATGCCCTTCGGGCGGCGGGTTTGATGCGCTAGGTGGACGGCGCAAATCGCTCGCCCCCTCAGTCTCGGGGACGAATGCCCCGATGCCGTCCGCATAGATCAATCGCCCGGCCGAGCAAAGGAACGGTTGTTTTTGCAATCGTTGACCGCTTTTCATCGAGCGGTCGCCGTGCACCTCGTCCAGATCCTGCTTCCCCGCGCGGACAACACCGGCCGGCCGTTTGGCCGGGAGGATTTCGACCGTGTGAAGGAAGACCTGGCCAGCTGTTTCGAAGGCGTTACGGCCTACCTGCAGGCGCCCGCGGAAGGTCAGTGGCAGGATGGCAAGCAGCCAGCAAAGATGATGTCGTCATGTTCGAAGTGATGGTGGAGGAGATCGACCTACCGGACTGGCGCAGACGGCGCGCCGAGCTCGAACGGCGGTTCCGGCAAGACACGGTGATCATCCGCTACATGCCGATGGCGCTCGTATAGAGCGCCGAAATCATGCCATCAACCTCAATCCGCAAAACCGAGTACGATCCGCAGACCAAGGTTCCCTCGGTGTGGTTCGTGGCGAGCGGCAAACGTTACGACTACGAGGCTGTTCCGCCAGAGACCTATGCGGCCTTCCGAAACGCCTTCGTAAAAGGCCGCTTCTTTGGCGACCACATTCGCGACCGTTTTCGGTACCGCCTGATTGCCGACGCATAGCGATCGTTGGCTGCACGCGGAGACTTATGCGCCGGTTTCGGAGTTTGACGCGCCAGCAGGCTTCGATTCCGGGGAGCCCTTGTGGCGCAGGAAAATCGACAGGACGACCAGGACCGCGGTCGACAGGAACTCCGACTGCCAGTTCTGAAAAGACTCGAACCATAGCTGGGCGTCGAGAAGATAGCTTCCTATCGATTGAACCTTGCCGCCGTGCAGCAGCGCTTCCTCGTTCGCAGCAGTCAGGCTCGCCCACCAGTGCAAGCCAAAGGAGATGATGAACAGCAGGGCCAGCGCTATGCCAAGCGAGTAGGAATAGAGCCACGACAGGATGGGATTGCGCCTGCGGGTGGCGGTCGGAAGTTCGTCCTTGGGCCGGTCGGGATCATCGGGATCACGCGACTCGGCCGAGCCGCGCTGAAACAGCATCGCTGTTAGCATGACATAGGCCGACATCTGCAGGAATTCGCTTTCCCAGTTTTCGAATAGCGCCGAGAGGAAGTTGCCGCTTTTCAAATAAGCCAACAACCCGATCGCTGCCGAGCCATGCTCACGAAGGTCTTGATTGTAGGCAGAACAGCCTGACCAGATCATGCCGACGGTGCTGAACAGGAACATCGCCACCAAGACGATCGTAAGCCCGTTGTCCCGAAAAATGGTTCTCATGGTCGTGTCTTCCTTGAGCCTTCGACTAGCGCCAGTTCTCCAGAACCTCTTCGATCCTCACCACCTCGACCTTTCGCCGGCGGCACGAACCACGCCAAAGATGGCATCAACTCGACGGGGCCGGCATCGATGTTGGCAAGGGTGACCTCGGCCCAACGCCGATAATACCGCGCCCACATGCCCGGCCGCGATCATGACGACCTTCTCGCCATCGTGAGCTTCCAGCAATATCTCGAATTCATCGCTGATTACCTGTTTGCCGGTAAAAACCAGTCCCATAGCCTCCCCCATGTCGCGGCCATGTGGCGTGGATCCGCCGATAGTCGCAGGAAGCCGTTGGAAATCAACGGTAGCCAATTGCAACATGGCGCGACATGGCCGCCGCCCAAATGATCACCAAGCTATTGATTTTGTTGGTGATCCCGACAGGAATCGAACCTGTGACCTACAGATTAGGAATCTGCCGCTCTATCCTACTGAGCTACGGGACCACGCGGCCCGACACATAACCGCTTCGGACCGTTTCGCCAAGAGGCCGCATGGCGATGACGATCCGTTTGATGCCTGCGCCGCATCTCCCACCTCGGCAATTTTTCAATGATCTCTACAAGCCGCTTGACTCCAGTTATAAAATGCTCATTCTAGAATGGTCGTTTTATAATGGGCCCACCTAGATGACCAGACCACGATTGTTTGACGAAGCCACTGTGCTGCAACACGCGATGAGCGCGTTTCGGCGAGCCGGTTTCGCGGGTGTTTCGATCAAGGATCTGGCCGATGCCACGGGCCTGACGTCGGGCTCGATCTACAATGCCTTTGGCGACAAGGAAGGTCTCTATCGGGCGGCTTTCGGCCACTACATCGACGCCGTCATCCGTCACCGGATTGAGACCTATGTCGGTGAGGCAGGCGATCTGGATGGCTTGGAACAGTTGTTCCTGTCATTGCTGCGCGCGCCAGAATGCGACGAGCATGGCTGTTTATTGACGAATGCCGCCGTCGAGTTCGGTGCTCAGCCGTCGGTCGCCTCGGAAGGCCTGGCGCAAGGCTTCGCCGTACTCGAAGCCGCCATCAGGCGGGTCGTCGAATGCCAGATCGGGGGAGGGCAGGTCGAGCTTCTGGTCGTCAGGCTTCTGCTTCTCTACCAAGGCATCCTTGTCCTGATCCGCGCCGGCCGCAACGTTTCTGCCTGCAAGGCAGTCATTCGATCAGAATTCGAGCAGCTACGGAAACTTCTGCCATGATCAATCTTTCCCGCAGGGCGGTGCTGTTCGGCACCGCCGCCAGTCTCGTTGCGCCCTTAATGCCGGCTTTTGGCGCGGCGCCGGCCATGCCGCCGGTCCGATACGTTCGCACCAATGGCATCGATATGGCCGTTTATGAAGCCGGCAAGGGACCGGCGGTGGTCTTGCTGCACGGCTTTCCCGAGATCGCTTTTTCCTGGCGCCACCAGGTCGCGCCGCTGGCCGCCGCCGGCTACCACGTCATCGTTCCAGACCAGCGCGGCTATGGTCTGACCGATCGGCCGTCGAAGGTCGAGGATTACGACATGGTGCATTTGACCGGTGACCTCGTCGGTCTCCTCGATGCGCTCGGCGTCGAAAAGGCAGTTTTCGCGGGTCATGACTGGGGCGGTCTGATCGCGTGGCAGTTGCCGCTTTTTCACCAGGACCGGGTCGCCGGCGTCGTCGGCCTCAATACGCCGTTCATTCCCCACGAGATGCTGTGGCTGCATCCGAGCCTTCTCAATGGTCTGACGGCCCCCGGCAAGCCGTTCGTGGCCGACGCGACCAAAGACCCGATCCCTCAGATGCGCGAGGTCTACAGCCCCGACATGTATGTGCTGTTGTTCGAGGACGGCGATCTCGCCGACCGATTGATGGCGCATGACGTGGCGCGGGTGTTCAGGGACAATATGCGCAAGGGCGTCATCACCGCCGCGCAATATGCCAGGCTGCCGCCGCAGGCCCGGCACATGGCCTTCATCAAGGCGCTCGAGCAACCGGAACCGAAGACATTGCCCGGCTCTTCGATCCTGACGCCGGAGGAGCTTGCATTCTATGTCGACAGCTTCAGGCGCACCGGTTTCACGCCAGGCATCAACTGGTACCGCAACTTGTCGCGCAACTGGAAAGCCGGCTTGAACGTCGACCAGACGATAAAGGTGCCGTCGCTGATGATCGGCGCCGAGGACGATGTCGTGCTGGCCCCGGCGCTGATGGATGGAATGGACGCTCACATAGCTGATCTCGAAAAACATGTGATCAATGGTTGCGGACATTGGTCGCAGCAAGAGAAGCCGGAGGAGGTCACCGCCATCATGGCCGATTGGCTGAAGCGGCGCTTTCCTGCGTAGCCGATGTGCGAGAGGCGCAAAGATGAGCTGGGGATAGCGGAACTTCGGACCACCGCCGCGCTTTAGTGTGCCGAAGGAGATGCCGCATGAGTGCTACGAAAGAGTTCTTTGAAACCTGGCTCCAGGAGAACGTCGGTAACCTGCCCGCTGAAAGCGAGGTGAGCGTGGCGGTCCTGGCTCAGCAGTTCGAACAAGATGCCAACGCCGCCGGCTATGGTCACGAGGTGCGCGAAGACGAGATTGGCGACATTGAAGAGGCGATTGAGAAAGCTCTGGACAAGGCCCGGACCGGCGAACAGCAGCAGGCCGATCCGGTCGAAGAGAGTGATCTGGCGCCCGTCATGGAGGCGCTGGAGGTCGAGGACCCGAAGAGCGGACCATAGCGGTCCAGGCGCCATCCACTGATTTCGAAAAAGTCCCAGCGGTTGCGGCTCCCCTCCACCCTACATGACCGCCCATGATAGATGCGTGGGTATCGGCGTCGCGTTGGCTGCCTACCCTTGGGGGGCAAGCCCGAGGGTAGGCTTTGGGGGCGATGCATTAGGCGGCCAGCGCCGTCTCCGCGAGCTTCACCCAATAGCTCATGCCGTGCGGAATGACCTCGTCGTTGAAGTCGTAGGCCGGATTGTGGAGACCGGCGGTGTCGCCATTGCCGATGAAGATGAAGGCGCCCGGCCGCGCTTCCAGCATGTAGGAGAAATCCTCGCCGCCCATCACCGGCTGGATGGCGCGATGCACATGCGCCTCGCCGGCGACATCAGCGGCGACGTCGCTTGCAAAGGCCGTCTCTTCCGGATGGTTGAAGGTGACGGGATAATTGGCATTGTAATCCACCTCGATCGTTGCGCCGAAGGCCGCGCCCACGCCCTCGCAGATGGCGCGCACGCGCTCCTCAGCCTTCCTGGCGACCTCCTTCTTCAGCGTGCGCACGGTGCCGGCGATCTCGGCGCTCTCGGGAATGACGTTGTAGGCGTCGCCGGCGTGGAATTTCGTCACCGACACCACGACAGCCTCGACCGGATCGGTGCTGCGCGAGGCGATCGTCTGCAGAGCGCCGACGAGCTGGCTGGTGATGACGATCGGGTCGATCGTGCCGTGCGGCATCGCCGCATGCCCGCCTCGGCCCTTGACGGTAATGGTGAATTCGGCGGTCGCCGCCATGATCGGGCCCGGCTTGATGGCGAACTGGCCGACCGGCAGGCCCGGCATGTTGTGCATGCCGAACACCTTGGAGATGCCGAAGCGCTCCATCATGCCCTCCTTGACCATCTCGTTGCCGCCGCCGCCGCCTTCTTCGGCCGGCTGGAAGATCACCGCGAGGGAGCCGGCGAAATTGCGCGTCTCGGCAAGATATTTGGCAGCACCGAGCAGCATTGCGGTGTGGCCGTCGTGGCCGCAGGCGTGCATCTTGCCCGGAATGGTCGAGGCGTAGGATTTTCCGGAGATCTCGTTGAGCGGCAGCGCGTCCATGTCGGCGCGCAGGCCGATGGTCGTGCCTTCGCCCAGGCGGCCGCGGATGATGCCGACGACGCCGGTCTTGCCGAGCCCGGTCACCACGTCGTCGCAACCGAAGGCCTTCAGCTTCTCGGTGACGAAGGCGGCGGTCTTGAAGACGTCGAAATTCAGCTCCGGCGTCTGGTGCAGATGGCGGCGCCAGCCGGCGACCTCGTCTTGCATTTCGGCGGCGCGGTTCAGGATCGGCATGATGGTTCCATCTCGCTGTTGGAGCAGACGGGCTCTGCCTGCTGCTTTGCAAATTGTGCCTGCTGTTTTACAATTGTCATTCAGGCACTTTGCCATCTTGACGTCACATAGGCTAAATAGCACCGCAAGATTGCGATCCGGATAGGGGCCGGATCACCATGCTGGCGATCGCGTAACAAATCTTACGGAGCCAGAGGCGACTGCGGCAAGAGGCGATTTCGGATTCCACGATGCGGTACAGGCATTTCCTCAAACTATTGCTGGCGGGCGCCGTGGCGCTTCCGGTGCTGGCCGGACCGGCTCTCGCCAATCCGACGATCGTGTTCGATCTGGGGAATGGCAAGATCCTCCAGCACCAGGAGGCTTTCAAGCGCTGGTATCCTGCCTCGCTGACCAAGCTGATGACCGCCTATGTGGCATTTCGTGCGATTGCCGCGGGCGAGGTCCAGCTCGATTCGCCGATCAAGGTCACGAAACGTTCCGCCGGCGAGCCGCCGAGCAAGATGGGCTTCAAGCCGGGCTCGGTCATGCGGCTCGACAACGCGCTGAAAATGATGCTGGTCAAATCGGCCAACGACGTCGCCATGGCCGTCGGCGAAAACATCGGCGGTTCGCAGGCCGCTTTCGCCGAACGCATGAACACCGAGGCGCGCCGGCTCGGCATGACCGGAACGCATTTCGTCAACCCGAACGGGCTGTTTTCGCCGGACCAGTATACGACGGCGCGCGACCTCGGCTTGCTGGTGATGGCGATCCGCACCGAATTTCCGCAATATGCCCCATGGTTCTCGATCGAGGGCCTGGCCGTCGGCAAGAAGCAGATCCCGAACTACAATCTTCTGATCGGCCGCTATCCCGGCGCCGACGGCATGAAGACGGGTTTCGTCTGTCCCTCGGGCTTCAACATGATTGGTTCGGCAACACGCGACGGCCGCACGCTGGTGGCGGTGGTGCTTGGCGAGAAGTCGGCCGTCACCCGCGCCGAGACCGTCGCCAGGCTGCTCGACCACGGCTTTGCCACGCCGACACCGGGCTGGTTGACGGTGGCGGCGCTGCCTCCCTATGGCGACACCACATCGGTCAACGACCTGAATGACGAGATTTGCAGGAAGAAGCCGGCTAAGGAGCAGTCGGAAGCCGTCCCCGTCGGCGATAAGAATGCGCCAAAATCTCCCTATCGGGAAAAGCTCGACCATGTGCCGACATTGGTCGCGGTTGGCCTTGGCGGCGCCACCGGTCCGAAGCCGAAGGCGATGCTCGATGCATCGGGCCGGGAATATGCCGACGTGCCGCTGCCGAACTGGCGGCCCGACCTGCCGCCGCCGCCCGGCGCCGAGCCGGCAGTGATCGGTTCAGCCACCGCGGCCCAGGACGACCAGCCCGCCAAGGCCTTGAACTAGCCTGATGAGCAGCGGCTTTCCCATCGCCGTCTCGGTGCTGACCGGCTTTCTCGGCGCCGGCAAGACGACGCTGCTCAACCGGCTGCTCAGGGATCCCGCACTTGCCGACACCGCGGTCATCATCAACGAGTTCGGCGAGGTGGCGATCGACCATCTCCTGGTCGAACAGGCCTCCGACGGCATCATCCAGCTTTCCGACGGCTGTCTCTGCTGCACGGTACGCGGCGAACTGGTCGACACGCTGGCCGATCTCATCGACCGGCTGCAGACCGGCCGCATCGCCCGGCTTGCCCGTGTCGTCATCGAAACCACCGGCCTCGCCGATCCGGCGCCGGTGCTGCAGTCGATCATGGCGCATCCGGCGCTGGTCCACGCCTTCCGGCTCGACGGCGTCATCACGCTGGTCGACGCGGTCAACGGCAATGCGACGCTCGACGCCCATGTCGAGGCGGTGAAGCAGGTGGCCGTCGCCGACCGCATCGTGCTGACGAAAGCCGATCTGGCCACCGATCCGCGCGACGTCGAGGCCTTGCGGGCCCGGCTGCGGCAGATCAATCCGGGTGCCGAGCTGCTCGATGCGGGTGACAGAAGGACCGATGTAGCGGCGCTGTTCGATTGCGGCCTCTACAACCCGGCCACCAAGTCCGCCGACGTGCGGCGCTGGCTGGGCGAGGAAGCCGCCCATGATCACCATGGCGATCATGACCACAGCGACCATGATCACGACCATCGGCACGATTCCCGCGTGCGCTCCTACTCGTTGGTTCATGAAGGGCCGGTGCCGTTTTCGGCGATCGAGATGTTCTTTGACCTGTTGCGATCGGCGCATGGCGAGCGCCTGTTGCGCATGAAGGGCGTCATCGAATTGCTGGAAGACCCGTCGCGGCCGCTGGTCGTCCACGGCGTACAGAAGATCCTTCATCCGCCGGCGCGGCTGCCGTCCTGGCCGGACGGTCAACGCGGCACAAGGCTGGTGCTGATCACGCTCGACATGCCGGAAGACTACGTCCGCCGGCTGTTTGCCGCCGTCACCAGCCGGCCGTCGATCGACACACCGGACCGCGCAGCGCTGGAAAACAACCCGCTGGCCATCGCCGGGCGGTAGCTTCAATTTCCGAACGCCGCACTGTCCTCTAACGGAATTGCAAACGTTCCGGAGCTGGCGGCGTCCGTGCAGCTACCAATCTGCCTCCTTGAGGGGGAGATGTCGCCGAAGGCGACAGAGGGGGTCGCCTCGGTGGTGCGACGCCCCGCAGGACGAAAGAAAAGGTTGGCGCTTCACGCGCGGCAACCTCTCTGGCCTGCCCTCTTTGCCAAAACTTGCATCTCCCCCTCAAGGGAGATTGTCCGCTCAGCCGCTTTCGCCAGAACGAGCTAAGTTGAGACTCAGCCACCGCCGCGCTCGACGAGGAAGCGATGGCCGCCTGATATCGCTGCCGTTTCGATCAATCGATGGCCGCTCTCGGTGCAGAAGGCGGGAATGTCGATGACGGCGAGGGGATCAGTGGTTTCAAGCCACAGGCGGCTGCCCGGCTGCATTGTTGCCAACCGCTTTTTTGCCTTGAGCACGGGCAACGGGCAGTTCAGGCCTTTGAGATCGTAGACGGCGGCGGGGCTGGTTGAGGGCCTTTCTTCTTGGCCCCCATCTTCTTGTTCAAGCATGAACCTCAGCCGCCGAACATGCCGAGCAGCTTCTTCTTCAGCCTTGTCGTCGTGCTTTCGTCGGCACTCGCCGCCTGCGTTTCGATTGCCGCGGCGGCCTCGGAGGGCACGACGGTTGCAGTGGCGACAGGCGCTTCGGCTGCGGCCCGGACCGCTTCCCCTTCAGCCAGAGCCTGAGCCTTAGCTGCCTCTTTCTCGGCCTTGGCTGCTTCTATCGCGGCAAGCCTTTGCTCCTCGGCCTTCTGCTTGGCGGCCTTCTCCGCGTCGAGCGCGGCCATCTTGCGGCCGGCCGGCGAATCGATGCGGCCCATGCGCGCCGTCGCCGTCAACGAGCCGTCGGCGTTGAGCGAGGGCGGCTCGATCGGCACGCGTTCGCCACGGGCGCGCTTCTTCGACCACTCGGAGACGATGCTGGCTTCCTTGATCCCGGCGATGGTCGGCTTGGGCGCCGGCACGCTAGCCTTGACCGCGCCGTTAAAAGCCGCTTCGTAGGTGCTCTGATAGGCATTGAAGGCGCTCTTCAGCGAATCCGGCTGCGTGGTCGCGGGGCAGGCGCCGGCCGGATCGAAGGTCGCGCCGTCAGCCGCGACCTGGTTGAAGACATAGCGCTTCTCGCAGACATCGACCTTCGGCGGCACTTTGGTGATCTCGAAATTGTCGTAGCCGACCTTCAGCATCTTCCAGAATTCGTAGTTCGGATCTTTGCGATAGCGCGCCATGTTGGCGGCGGTCATGCGGAACGGAAAGGCCTGGATCTGGAACTCGGTCTGGCCGCCCTGGAAAGCGTCGCGGCCGAAGGCGTAGATTTGCTCGATCTGTGCGTCGGTCATCGAATAGCAGCCCGACGACGAGCAGGCGCCATGGACCATCAGATGGGAACCGGTGCGGCCATTGGCGCGGTCGTAGGCGTTGGGATAACCGATGTTGAACGCAAGGTGGTAGCTCGACCGCGGATTCATCTGCGCCGGACGGACCGTATAGAAGCCTTCCGGCGCCTGGCGGTCGCCTTCGGTGAATTTGGGGCCCAGCTTGCCCGACCATTTGCAGATGTCGTAGCTGGCGACCAAGTCGTAGCGGCCGGTGGTCTTGGCCTTCCAGATTTCGAGCTTGCCCTCTTCCTTGAAGATGCGGGCCATCACCGGCGAGGTGCGGGTCATGCCCTTGGCGTTCATGCTGGCCAGGATCTTGTCGGGCAGCGGCTTATTGGCGTGGGGGGCAAAATCCTTCATCGAAGAATCATTGCAGCCGGCGACGCCTATCGCGGCAATCAGAAGTCCGGTGCGGGCAAGCTTGGCAAACATGGATATAGCTATGTCTTTTCTTTCGGACCGCAGGCATCAGCGCCGTCAGGCCCAACCCTAAGCCCGTTAACCTTGAAAATTCCTTACCGCAAGCGCCGGACGCATCCCCTTACAGCAATTTGATTGAACCGAATGCCGCGGCATTTTTGTGGCGGAAGCGCTCAATCTCGCCACATTACGGCGCGGACACCCATCTCGCGCTAAAGGTTTCGCCCCATAGCCAGGTATTTTTCGCGGCGCTGCTCGCGAAAATCGGTGTTGGCGCCGGAGAACTCCTTCATCGTCTTGGCGATGAGGTCGCCGGTGGCGGCAATCACCGTTTCCGGGCCACGATGGGCGCCGCCGAGCGGTTCGGGAATGATGGCGTCGATGATCTTCAGCTCCAGCAGATCCTGGGCGGTGATCTTCATGTTGGTCGCCGCATCCTTCGAGCGGGTGGTGTCGCGCCACAGGATCGAGGCGGCGCCCTCCGGCGAGATCACCGAATAGATGGCATGCTCGAGCATGTAGACGCGGTTGGCGGTGGCGATCGCGATGGCACCGCCCGAGCCGCCTTCGCCGATGACCACCGAGATCGACGGCACCTTCAGGCCGAGACAGGCCGAGGTCGAGCGGGCGATGGCTTCGGCCTGGCCGCGCTCCTCGGCATTGACGCCGGGATAGGCGCCGGCCGTGTCGATCAGCGTCAGCAACGGGATGTTGAAGCGATCGGCGAGTTCCATCAGCCGCACCGCCTTGCGATAGCCCTCCGGCCGTACCGAGCCGAAATTATGCTTCAGCCGGCTGGCCGTGTCGGAACCCTTTTCCTGGCCGATGATCGCCACCGGCTCGCCGCGGAAGCGGGCGAAGCCGCCGACGATCGCCTGGTCCTCGCCGAAATTGCGGTCGCCGGCAAGCGGCGTGAAATCGTTGAACAGGCCCTTTATGTAGTCGACGCAATGCGGTCTGTCCGGATGGCGCGCCACCTGCACCTTCTGCCACGGGGTCAGCGCCCTATAAGTGTCGCGCAACGCGTCACGCACGCGTTTCTCGAGACGGCTGATCTCATCGCCGACATCGACCGCCTCGCCATTCTCTGCGAGCTTCTTCAGCTCGACAATCTTGCCTTCGAGATCGGCAACCGGCTTTTCGAAATCGAGGTAATTGTACATTCTTGAGCGGACCGATAAGCCGGGAGGCAATGACTGACGGAACCTGGGAAACAGAGGCGCCGGGCGGTGGAACGTCGTCCTCACATAGCGATATGACGTCTAGTCGGCAAGCGGATGATGATCGTTGACCAGCCGCACCAGCCGCTCCTCCAGCACATGCGTGTAAATCTGCGTCGTTGAAATATCGGCATGGCCAAGCAACTGCTGCACGGCCCTGAGATCGGCCCCGTTCTGCAGGAGATGGCTGGCGAAAGCATGGCGCAGCACATGCGGCGATATTTTCGCCGAGGCGATGCCGGCGCGCGCGGCAAGACCCTTCAGGTCGCGGGCGAAAACCTGCCTGGAGAGATAGCCGCTGTCGCTTGCTGCTGGAAAAAGGAACGGGCTATCTGCGAAAGCCGGCACCGTTGCCCGGGCAGCGAGCCAGGCCCGCATTGCCATGCACGCCTTTGCCGACAGCGGCACCATCCGTTCCTTGTCACCCTTGCCGCGCACCATGAAGAAACGATCGTCGCGCAGCGCCACCGTGACAGGCAGGCCGACCAGTTCGGAAACGCGCAGGCCGGTGGCGTAGAGCACCTCGACCAGCGCATGCAGGCGCAGCGCCGCCAGGTTGTCGCCGTCGTTCAGCGAGGCGTCAGCTGCCTCCTGCGCTGCACGGTCGATCAGCCGGCCGGTGTCGGCCTCGCTCATCGTCTTCGGCAGCGGCCGGCCCTTCTTCGGACTGTCCAAGGTTCCGGTCGGGTCGTCGCCGCGCAGGCCTTCTGCGTAGAGGAACTTGAAGAACTGGCGGATCGCCGACAGTTTGCGTGCCTGCGAGGTGGCAGCAAAACCGCGCGCCGCGATCTCGTCGAGATAGCCGCGGATATCGGCGGCGGCGGCACCCGCGAGCCCGCCGTCGATCTCGGCCGAAGCGTCTTCGAGGTCGCGGCGATAGCTGGAAAGCGTGTTTTCGGCAGCGCCGCGCTCGGCACTCATCATTTCCAAAAAGGCTTCGATGCGGGCCGCGCTATTCATTTCTGTTGGGTCAGTACTTCTCTTTTGGGTCAGTTTTTCTTGGGGTTCAGCTTTTCGGGAGGAATGCGTACGCTCATTTCGGTCTTTCTCGGCTCGACGAACATCGCCAGAGCGAACATCGTGCCATAGACAATGCCGGCCAGAATCGTGAGCGTCACGACAAAGCGGAACAGTGTCGGCATCAATTTTCGCCCGTCTTCTTGTTCTGCGTTTCCAAACCCTGAGCCCTTATGAGACGCCAATCCGGCCAATTCAAGGGCGAAGCTCGGACGACGCTCGGCGCCGCCACGCTTGACGCAATCAGGCTTTTGATGTCGATACGCCGGCAAAGAGGGCCTAAGTAGGCATTCGTGGGCTGGCCCACGAATGCCTGCTTAGATTCTTTGGCTTGTCGCAGTTCTTGGCGCAAAACCGTAGGACACTTGGCGGAACCTGCTTAGAAACATCATGGTGTCATGAACGCACTACCAGCAAATCCTCCCGATGAGAGCCATGCCGCGCTGCTCGGCCGGCTGGGCAACCGTTCCATCGTCTTTGTCGGCCTTATGGGCGCCGGCAAGACGGCGATCGGCCGCAAGGTGGCGGGGATCCTGGGACTGCCTTTCATCGACAGCGATCAGGAGATCGAAAGCGTGTCGCGCATGAGCGTCCCTGAATTGTTTGAACGCTATGGCGAGACCGAGTTCCGGGCGCTGGAGCAGCGGGTCATTCTGCGCGTGCTGGAACATGGTCCGCAGGTGCTGTCGACGGGCGGCGGCGCCTTCATGAGTGCGCAGACGCGGGAGGCCATTGCCGGCCATGGCGTGTCGGTATGGCTGAAGGCCGAGATCGACCTCTTGATGGACCGCGTTTCCAAGAAGCAGAACCGGCCGCTCCTGAAAAGCGCCGACCCCCGCGCCGTGATCGAGCGGTTGATGGCTGAGCGCTATCCGGTCTACGCAGCCGCCGATGTCACCGTGCCGACCCGCGACGATCGCAAGGAGGTCATCGCGGCCGAGGTGGTGAATGCGCTTTGCGGGTATTTCGGCATTGCGGCCGTGACAGGCGAGGTGCGGTCGTGAGCACCAATACGACAGTCACCGTCGAAGTCGGGCTCGGCGATCGTGCCTATGACATATTGATCGGCTCCGGCCTGCTTTTGCGCGCCGGCAGCGAGATTTCGCGCCGCCTGCCCGGTACGCGCGCCGCGGTGGTCACCGACGTCAATGTCGCCGCAGCACACCTCGAGACGTTGAAGGCCGGCCTTGAAAAGGGCGGCATCCAGCCCGCCGTGATCACGTTGCCGGCTGGGGAAAAGACCAAGAGTTTCGCGCATCTCGAAGAGGTGGTGGACGGCGTGCTCGCCGCAAGACTGGAACGCGGCGATGTCGTCATCGCGCTCGGTGGCGGTGTCATCGGCGATCTGGCCGGATTTGCCGCCGGCATCGTGCGCCGCGGCATGAATTTCGTGCAGGTCCCGACTTCGCTGCTGGCGCAGGTCGACTCTTCCGTCGGCGGCAAGACCGGCATCAACAGTGCGCGCGGCAAGAACCTCGTCGGCGTCTTCCATCAGCCGAAACTGGTGCTGGCCGACACCGAAGTCCTCGATACGCTGCCGATCCGGGATTTCCGGGCGGGTTACGCCGAACTCGCCAAATACGGGCTCATCGATCGCCCCGACTTCTTCGCCTGGCTGGAGGAAAACTGGGGCCGAGTGTTCGCCGGCGGCCCGGAGCGGGCCGAGGCCATCGCCGAAGCCTGCCGCGCTAAGGCCGATGTCGTCGCCCGCGACGAGTTCGAGACCGGCGACCGCGCGCTGCTCAATCTCGGACACACGTTCGGCCATGCGCTCGAGGCCGCCACCCACTATGACAGCGCCCGTCTCGTCCACGGCGAGGGAGTCGCCATCGGCATGGCGCTGGCTTATCGCTTTTCGTCACGCCTCAACCTGGCAAGTCCCGACGATGCGGCGCGCGTCGAGGCGCATCTTCGCGCTGTTGGCCTGCCCTGGCGCATGGCCGATATTCCGGGTGAATTGCCTGATGCCGAAGCGCTGCTTGCCTTCATCACCCAGGACAAGAAGGTTTCGCGCGGCGCGCTGACCTTCATCCTGACGCGCGGCATCGGCCAGGCCTTCATCGCCAAGGATGTGCCGACGTCAGAAGTGCTGTCGTTTCTGAGGGAGAACCGCCCGGGTCAGCCGAAAGGCAGCCCGGGTCAGCAGAAGAGCCGCCCGGGATGAACGAGGCCGGCTGGATTGGCGCTGGTGTCTTGGCCGGGCTCGGCCTGCTCGCTTTCGCCTTTCGCGCGCGCCTGCTCGCTGCCTTCGGCTATGAACTGCAGCGCATCGAGCCGCAGCATTCGAATCATGATGAAGCGCGAGGCGCCGTCGACGATTTTCGGCGCGACGGCCAGGTGGTGCGCGTGGATCGCGCCCGCATCGGCCGCCTGTCCGATCTCGACGAGCTCGAAGTGTCCGATGTCATGGTCCACCGCACCAACATGCGCTCGGTCAATGCCGACAATCCGCCGGAAGCGGTGGTGCGCGAGATCCTGCAGAGCCCGCATACCCGCATGCCCTTGTGGAAGGGCTCGCTCGACAACATCGTCGGCGTGCTGCATGCCAAGGACCTGCTGCGCGCGCTGAACGATGTCGGCAACGACTTTTCCAAGATCGACGTGATGAAGATCGCTTCAAAACCGTGGTTCGTGCCCGATACCACGACACTGCAGGAACAGCTCAACGCCTTTCTGCGTCGCAAGGCGCATTTCGCAGTCGTCGTCGACGAGTATGGCGAGGTCGAGGGGCTGGTGACGCTGGAGGACATCATCGAGGAAATCGTCGGCGAGATCGCCGACGAGCACGACATCGACGTGCAGGGCGTCAAGCAGGAAGCCGACGGCTCCGTCGTCGTCGACGGCACTGTGTCGATCCGAGACCTGAACCGGGCGCTCGCCTGGGACCTGCCGGACGAAGAAGCCACCACCATTGCCGGTCTCGTCATCCACGAGACGCAATTGATCCCGGACGAGAAGCAGGCGTTCACCTTTCATGGCAAGCGCTTCGTCGTCATGAAGCGCGACAAGAACCGGATTGCAAGGTTGAGGATCAGGCCGGCCGGTGACATCTAGTTCTGGCAGGTTCTGTCGCGGCTCACCAATCCTTGACTGCACGCTCGCCGCGCCGGCGTGCACTTTTCGGCTGGGCTGTCTGGAGATGACGGTGATCGATCGGCGAACCCTGCTTTTGATGTCGATGGCTTTGTTGCCGGCCAGCGCTTCGGCGGCGCGCCGGCTTTTGCCATCTCCGCAAACCTTCGACTACGGACCGGCCAGGCTCGACATCTACGCGCGCGCTGGCGCTAGCTCCCTGCCTGTGGTCCTTTTCATTCATGGCGGTGCCTGGCGAGCCGGCAATCGCACCAACGTCGACGTCAAGCCGGGCTTCCTGCTCGATAATGGCTTCTGCTTCGTCTCGATCGACTACCGGATGCTGCCTAAGGCTGATGTCGCCACCCAGGCCGACGATGTCGAGCAGGCATATCGTTACGTGCGCGCCAACATCGCCAGATACGGCGGCGATCCGAACCGGATAGCGGTGATGGGCCATTCGGCCGGCAGCCATCTCGCCGCATTGACCGGGCTGCGCGGCGGTCTGCCGGGCGTCGCGGCGCTGGTTCTGAACGATACCAGGGCCTATGATCTGGAGGCGCTTGCGAGCAGCGGCGGCATGACACCGGCCTATGCCCGGGCCTTTCCCGACCCGTCGCAGTGGCGCGCGCTCTCGCCTGCCACCCATGTCGGGAGCCGCAAACATCCGCCGACCTTTATCGCCTATTCGCGCGCATCGGGTCGTGAGGCGGCCTCACGGGCCTTCGCCGAGCGCCTGCGGGCGACCGGAACGGAGGTGACACTGTTCGACGGCAGCGCTTATTCGCACATGTCGATCAACCGCGACTTCGGCGAAGGCGACACCTTGACCCGTGCAGTGATGACTTTCCTGAAGGCGGCGCTCGGCTGAAGCCTACCACCTGGTCTTTTCGTCCGGCGCGGCCGGCTCGATCGCCAGCGCGTGGACACCAGCCTTCAGCTCGTCGGCCAGCAATGCGTTGACCGCGCGATGGCGCTCGATTCGGCTCATGTCGGCAAAGGCTGAGGAGACGATGCGGACGCGGAAATGCGTCTCGCCGGTGCCGTCATAAGTGCCGTGATGGTCGGAATCCTGATGGTGATGGCCGGCATGCAGATGGCTTTCGTTGATGATCACCAGCCGCTCCGGCGAGAACGCCTTCTTCAACTTGCCTTCCATCGTTGACTGTATGGACATTCGTACTTCCCTTCACCACATATGCGGGCGCATGACCCTCGAAAATCGGCGCCCTTGCGCGTCCGGAAGGACGCGCGGTACCGTCGCCGCGACAAAATTCGCCGATCGCCCGCTTTATGCCCCGATTCAGCGGTTAGGGCGATCATTGCAAAAATGTCAATTCTTGTTTCGCACCAGCGAACAGCCCATAAATGGGTAAGATGAAACCGTACCCCAAATATTTCGAAAAAATTCGCATCCGCCCGGAGAAGGATGCGGAGCTGAAGTCGCGCTCGCCGATCTGTCAATGGGACGGTTGCAAGGAGGCCGGCACCCATCGCGCGCCGGTCGGGCGCATGAAGGAGGGCGAATATTTCCAGTTCTGCTTCGATCATGTGCGCGAGTACAATAAGGGCTTCAATTATTTCTCCGGTGTCCCCGATACCGAGATCGCCCGCTTCCAGAAGGAAGCGATGACCGGCCACCGGCCAACCTGGAAGATGGGCGTCAACGGCGCCTCGACGCGCTCCTCGCCCGATTTCGCCCAGCAGCGTTCCGGCCGCGCCGGCTACTACAACCGCATGCGCGATCCGTTCGACCTGTTCAAAGGCCCGAAGGATCCGCGCGAAGCGCGGGAGCGCAAGGCCAAGCCGCTTGAGGCCAAGGCGCTGGAAACGCTTGGCCTTGATACAAAGGCGACTGGCAAGGATATCAAGGCGCGTTATAAGGAACTGGTGAAACGCCACCATCCGGATGCGAATGGCGGCGACAGAGGTTCGGAAGACCGGTTCCGCGATGTGCTCCAGGCCTATCGCGTGCTCAAGCAGGCAGGATTGTGCTGAGCGACCATTCGGTTCGTGTCGTTTTCCAACTTTCATAAGGTTGGAAAAGGCTCTAAGACCGCCCCCGAACAAAATCGATTGCCGGCGAAACGCGGCGTTCGCCCGTGGAGACGTTGATAAAGATGAACAAGGTCGATCGCGACATCGCCAACCTGCCAGACAGCACCGTGTCGGTGAAGGAGAAATTTGGCTTCGAGTCCAAGATGGTGGTGCCGGCCTATTCGGTGACGAGCGAGCATGTGCCCGACATCGATCCCGACTATCTGTTCGACAAGAACACGACGATGGCGATCCTCGCCGGCTTTGCCTACAACCGCCGCGTCATGGTGTCGGGCTATCACGGCACCGGCAAGTCGACGCATATCGAGCAGGTCGCCGCCCGTCTCAACTGGCCTATGGTGCGCGTCAATCTCGACAGCCATGTCAGCCGTATCGACCTCGTCGGCAAGGACGCCATCGTCGTCAAGGAAGGGCTGCAGATCACCGAATTCCGCGACGGCATCCTGCCCTGGGCCTATCAGCACAATGTCGCACTCTGCTTCGACGAGTACGATGCCGGCCGTCCGGACGTGATGTTCGTCATCCAGCGCGTGCTGGAGTCGTCCGGCCGGCTGACGCTGCTCGACCAGAGCCGGGTCATCCGCCCGCATCCGGCGTTCCGGCTGTTCTCCACCGCCAACACCGTCGGTCTCGGCGACACCACCGGCCTCTATCACGGCACCCAGCAGATCAACCAGGCGCAGATGGATCGCTGGTCGATCGTCACCACCCTGAACTATCTGCCGCACGACAATGAGGTGAACATCGTGCTGGCCAAGGCCAAGCACTATCGCGACAGCAAGGGCAAGGAGATCGTCAACAAGATGGTGCGTGTCGCCGACATGACGCGTTCGGCCTTCATCAACGGCGACCTGTCGACTGTCATGAGCCCGCGCACGGTCATCACCTGGGCCGAGAATGCCGAGATCTTCGGCGATATCGGCATGGCGTTCAGGCTGACCTTCCTCAACAAGTGCGACGAGCTGGAACGCTCGCTCGTTGCCGAGTTCTACCAGCGCGCCTTCGGCCAGGATCTGCCCGAATCGGCCGCCAATGTGGTGCTGGGCTAAGCATGGCTCGATTCTGATTTTCGGGGTCATGCTCCAAGGAATGATCGATGGCGGGTCCGGGCGACAATACGCGCAATAAGTCGAAGACGGGGGCTGAGGCCGACAGCTTCAAGCGCGCCGTTACCGTCTGTATGCGGGCGATTGCCGGCGACAAGGACCTCGAAGTCGGTTTCGCCAAGGACCGGCCGGCACTTGCCGGCAGCCGCGCCCGGCTGCCTGAACTGCCGAAAAAAGCGTCGAAGGCCGATATCGCCATCACCCGCGGGCTCGGCGATTCCATGGCGTTGAAGCGCGCCTGTCACGACACGCGCATCCACACTCGGCTGGCGCCGGAAGGCAAGCAGGCCCGCGCCATCTACGATGCGGTCGAGCAGGCCCGCGTCGAGGCGATCGGCTCCCGCGCCATGCAAGGTGTGGCCGACAATATCGGCTCGATGCTCGAGGACAAATACGCCAGGGCCAACCTCATCGACGTCAAGGAGAAGGCCGATGCGCCGATCGAGGAAGCGCTCGCCCTGATGGTGCGCGAAAAGCTGACCGGCCGCACCGTGCCAAAGAGCGGCGAGCGGCTGGTCGACCTCTGGCGCCCGTGGGTCGAGGAGAAGGCAAGTGCCGATCTCGACGGACTGTCGGCAAAGCTCGACGACCAGCAGGCTTTCGCCCGTGTCGTGCGCGAGATGCTGGCTTCCATGGAAATGGCCGAGGAACTCGGCGACGACCAGGAGACGGAAGACACAGAGGACAACGATGACAACCAGCCGCAGGGCGAGGAGCAGAGTGAGGAGGGCGGCGAGGACGATTCCGGCTCCGAGCAATCGCAGTCCGACGACACCGAGGCGTCGTCCGACGACGAGCAATCGGCCGAGACTGAGGCATCCGATGCCACCGCCGACGACCTGTCCGACGATGACGACGCCGATGCCGAGACGCCCGGCGAGGCGCGCCGCAACGACAATCCCTTCACCAATCTGTCGAAGGAGATCGACTACAAGGTCTTCACCACCGCCTTCGACGAGACGGTGGGTGCGGAGGACCTGTGCGAAGAGGAAGAGCTGGATCGGCTGCGGGCCTTTCTCGACAAGCAACTTGCCAACCTTTCCGGCGTCGTCGGTCGGCTGGCCAACCGGCTGCAGCGCCGCCTGATGGCGCAGCAGAACCGGTCCTGGGATTTCGATCTCGAAGAGGGTTATCTCGATCCGGCGCGGCTAGTGCGCGTCGTCATCGATCCGATGCAGCCGCTGTCCTTCAAGCAGGAACGTGACACCAAATTCCGCGACACGGTGGTGACGCTGGTGCTCGACAATTCGGGCTCGATGCGCGGCCGGCCGATCACGGTCGCCGCCACCTGCGCCGACATTCTGGCGCGGACGCTGGAACGCTGCGGCGTCTCGGTCGAGATCCTCGGCTTCACCACCCGCACCTGGAAGGGCGGGCAAGCACGCGAGAAATGGCTGAAGGAAGGCAAGCCGCCGAATCCCGGCCGGCTCAACGACCTGCGCCACATCATCTACAAATCCGCCGACCATCCGTGGCGACGGGCGCGCCGCAATCTCGGGCTGATGATGCGCGAGGGCCTGCTCAAGGAAAATATCGACGGCGAGGCGCTGCTGTGGGCGCACAACCGCCTGATCGCCCGGCCGGAGCAGCGCAAGATCCTGATGATGATCTCGGACGGCGCGCCGGTCGACGATTCGACGCTGTCGGTTAATCCAGGCAACTATCTCGAACGGCATCTGCGCGCGGTGATCGAACTGATCGAGACGCGCTCGCCGGTCGAGCTTTTGGCCATCGGCATCGGCCACGACGTTACCCGCTACTATCGCCGCGCCGTCACCATCGTCGATGCCGAGGAACTGGCCGGCGCCATGACCGAGCAACTGGCCTCACTGTTTGGCGAGGAAAGTACGCGGGACACGCGACGCGGCGGCATGCGGCGCGCCGGATGATTTATTCGCGGGGCGGCTTTCTGCAGACGCTTTTCGCCGTCACAGCGCTGTTCGTTGCCGGCATCGCCCTGTCGCCTTGCATCGCCGCGGGCAGCGTTTCGGTCGAGCCGATCGAAATCTCGGCACGGCTGATAGACCGGTTTCATATCGGCCGTGACGAAAAGCGTTTCGGCCCGCTCGAATTCGTCGGCGGGTTGGACATGACCTCGCCGTCACGCGATTTCGGCGCGCTGTCGGCGTTTCGCTTCCTCAAGCCCGGCAGTAATTTCATCGGCGTCGCCGACACTGGTTTCTGGTTCTTCGGCACGGTTACCCATGATGCCGACAAGCGCCCGTCGGGCATGCGGTATTTCCGTATGCAGCAGATGGTCGATGAGGCGGGCCTGATCGAAGAGAAATGGAAGGTCGACGCCGAAGGCCTTGCGGTCAAGGGTGGCATTGCCACGGTCGGCTTCGAGCGCAACCACCGTGTTTCCCAGTTCAAGATCGACCCGCACGATATGGAGCCGCCGTTCAAGCAATTGGATTCCCTGATTCCAGCCTGGGAACTTCGCCTGAATCGCGGCTTTGAGACCGTCACCCACGCCCATCCTAACGGCCAGCACCAAGGCGGGCTGGTCGTCGTGTCGGAGAAGAGCCTCGACAAGGCCGGCAACATCTATGCGGCTGTTATCGGAGGGCCGCACAAAGGTGTCTTCACCGTCAAGCGCAACGGCAATTTCGACATTACCGACGGCGCATTCCTGCCGGACGGCGACCTCTTGCTTTTGGAGCGCAGCTTTTCGATGGCTGGCGGGGTCAAGATGCGGCTGAGGCGCATCTATGGCGAAGGCGTCGAGAAGGGCGCCGTTGCCGACGGGCCGGTGCTGATGGAAGCCGACATGGCCTACCAGATCGACAATATGGAAGGGCTCGACGTCTGGACCCGCGACGACGGCGCACTGATGGTGTCGCTGATCTCGGACGACAACCACTCGATGCTACAGCGTAATCTCTATCTGGAATTTGTGCTGCACGAGGATTGAGAACGTGCGGCCGGCGATTGGCTGATGGCGAGGCTGCCGTCTCGAGCTCTTCGATGTTCGCAGCTTCGCAAAGAGAATTCGGCCTATTGCTCGTTGGTCGCGATCCAGATGACGTGGCGGGCGCCGCGCTTGCCATTGGCGCGGACCCTAACTTCCTCGACAGAGAAGCCCGTCTGCTTGAGTCTGCGGGTAAAGCCGCTGTCGGGCCCCTGCGACCAGACCGCCAGCACGCCGCCGGGCTTGAGCGCTGCTCTCGCTCTGTTCAACCCGGCTATACTGTAAAGAGCGTCATTGGCCCCGTAGACAATCCCTTCCGGCCCATTGTCGACGTCGAGCAGGATGGCGTCATAGGTTGCCACGTCCAACTTGATGAGCCGTCCGACATCCGCCTCGCGAACGGTCACGCGCGGATCGTCGAGACAGCCACCGAACACCGAGGCCATCGGGCCGCGCGCCCACGCCACGACGGCGGGTACCAACTCGGCGACAACAATGCCGGCGTCGGCGCCAAGCTCGGCAAGGGCGGCGCGCAGCGTGAAGCCCATGCCCAGCCCGCCGATCAGGATTTTCGGCTGCCGCCGGCCGGCAATCCTTTGGCAGGACAGCCTGGCCAGCGCTTCCTCGGAGCCGCTGAGGCGGCTGTTCATCAGTTCGTTCAAGCCGAGCATGATCGAGAATTCGGCGCCGCGTTGTTTCAGGCGAAGCTCGTGGTCGCCGTCAGGCGTATTCGCGCTATCGAGCTGGACCCATGGGATCATGCTCGAGACCCTGTGAGCATGATCTTGTCCGAAAACCGGCACCCACTCTCAGGGATCATGGTCTATGCCGCCAGTGCCGGCTGGCTCCAGCGGGCGGCAAGCAGCCGGTAGGGGATCAGCGCCACCACGGCGATGATCAGCTTCACGCCGAGGTCGCCGAGCGCCCATGACACCCAGCGCATGGTCTCGACCGGCAGCACGCCCATCAGCGGCGCGGTTTCAAGCGCGAAGCCATCGTTCGGGCCAGCGAAGGCGAAGGCCGCTGAAAAGGCGACGGTGAAGAACACGGCGGTGTCGAACACCGAGCCGACCAGCGTGCCGACGATCGGCGCCCGCCACCAGCTCTGCCGGCGCAGCCAATTGAACACGGTCACGTCGAGCAGTTGCGCGATCAGGAACGCGGTGCCGGAAGCCGCCGCAATGCGCACCAGCCGGTCGGCGGCCGTTTCGAACTCGATCAGACCGTAGCGGAACAGCAAGGGCGGGATGACGACCGAGCAGATCACCGCCGCCGTGAAGCCGACAAACACGATCCGGCGCGCCACGGCCGGGCCGTAGCGGCGGTTGGCAAGGTCGGTGACCAGGAAGGAGAAGGGATAGGTGAAGGCGCCCCAGGTCAGAATGTCGGCCAGCGACAAGCCGCCGATCGCACCTTGCAGCGGGAACTGCACAAGCATGTTCGACGCCACCACGACAAGCGCCATGGCCGCAACAAAGGGCAGGTATCGGGAGAAAAAACTCATTTTTTTATCCTGGGTAATGGAACCAGCGGGGTGTCATGCCGAGTTCGGACGACACTCCTTGGAAGGCGGTTGCCTGAAAAAATTAAGCGGCCGGCTGTTCGGCAAGTTTCTTGGCGATCTGCTTCTTCAGCAGGCGCGCGCGCTGCGACAGCTCCTTGGCGTCGGCCTTGGCCAGGAAAGCATCAAGGCCGCCGCGATGCTCGACCGAACGCAGCGCGTTGGCCGAAATGCGCAGGCGCACATTCTGGTTCAGCGCTTCCGAGATCAGCGTCACATTGACGAGATTGGGCAGGAAGCGACGCTTGGTCTTGTTGTTGGCGTGGCTCACATTGTTGCCGGACATGACTGCCTTGGCAGTGAGTTCGCAGGTGCGGGACATGGTTCTAAACCTTCAGTTCTCGGTCTGGCCAAACATTCGACCCGCGCCGGTTGGCGCGCGGTTTCGGTCAGGCGGCCTTATGGAAAAAGTTGGCGTTCCATAGTTGCATTTCGCCGATGCGTCAAGCTCCGGCTTGCGCACGGGTGTGGCGACGCCTTTCACATAAAGGCCGGAATTCAGCCTATAAGCGGTCGCACAACGAGATGCCAGGCCGGAGTTGTCCGCTTCCGCTGAAAAATCGAGGATCGATCCCCGCCATGCTTCGTTCGTCTCTTGCTCTTCTTGCCTCGCTTGCCGTTGCACTGCCGACGGCAACGTTTGCCGCCACGCCACAATCCTTCAAGGGCGAGTATACGGTATCGATCCTCGGCCTCTCGGTGGCGAAAGCAACCTTTTCCAGCAGTTACGAAGGCGATACCTATTCGATCGACGGCAGCGTCTCCAGCGCCGGCCTCGCCACAATCTTCGACGACACACGCGGCACGGTCTCGTCAAAAGGCAAGATTTCGGGCAAGCAATTGCAGCCGCAAGCGTTCCGCGCCGACTACAAGTCGGGCGAGAAGGCCTCGATGATCGATATCCAGTTCGCCAATGGCACTGTTATCGCGACGAAGGTCGTGCCTGCGCCGAAGAAGCGCAATCCCAAGAATTGGATACCGCTGGGCGCCAGCCATCTCGCGTCGGTGCTCGATCCGATGGCCGCCACCGTCATCCATGCCGACAGCCTCGACAAGGTCTGCGGGCGCACGGTGAAACTCTATGACGGCGAGATGCGCGCCAATCTGACGCTGACATACTATTCGAAAGGTTCGATCTCGGTGCGCGGCTACAGGGGCGAGACCGTCACCTGCAGGCTGGGCTTTGAGCCGGTGGCGGGGTACCGCAAGAACCGCAAAGCTTTGAAGTACCTGAAGGATCGCAGCCGCATCATGGTGACATTTGCGCCGGTCGGTCAAACTGGCGTATATGCGCCGATCCACGCCACCGTCAGCACGAAAATCGGCACTCTCACCGTCAGCGCGGAGCGGTTCGAAGCAACAGAATAGGCGCGATTGCGCGCCGCCAGAAACAGGCATGAGGCCGACGGACATGGGGCGCGCAACACTGATCGGCTTCTCGGCGATCGCCATGTGGGCGCTGCTGGCGCTGCTTACGGACGCTTCCGGTGCGGTGCCGCCATTCCTGCTTTCGGCGATCACCTTCACGATCGGCACCGGCGTCGGGCTCGTCGCGCGGCTGTTCATGCCGGCCGCCGCCAACCGACAGAAGATACCGCCGCAAGTGTGGGTGATCGGCATTGCCGGCCTGTTCGGCTATCACTTCTTCTACTTCACTGCGCTGCGCAACGCGCCGGCGGTGGAGGCGAGCCTCATCGCCTATCTGTGGCCGCTGCTGATCGTGCTCGGATCGGCGCTGATGCCGGGCGAGCGGCTGGCCTGGAACCATATCGTCGGCGCGCTGCTCGGGCTTGCCGGCACTTTCCTGATCGTCACCAAGGGCGGCGGGCTTGCCTTCGACGCGCGCTATGCATTTGGCTATGCGATGGCTGGCGTCTGCGCCGTGCTGTGGTCGGCCTATTCGCTGCTGTCGCGGCGCTTCCCGTCGGTGCCGACCAGCGTCGTCACCTGGTTCTGTGCGGCCACGGCAGCGCTTTCCCTTGTCTGCCATCTGATGCTGGAAGAGACGGTGCTGCCTGTCGGCGCCGGGCAGTGGCTGGCCGTGCTCGGCCTCGGCCTGATGCCGGTGGGCGCGGCCTTCTACGCCTGGGACATAGGCGTCAAGCGCGGCAACATCCAGGTGCTGGGCGCGGCGAGCTATGCCGCGCCGCTGCTGTCGACGCTGGTGCTGATATCAGCCGGTTTCGCCGAGCCCTCCCTGCGCATTCTCGCCGCCTGCGTGCTGATCACCGGCGGGGCAGCACTTGCGGCGAAATCGCTGTTCTTGCGCAAGCAGGCAACTGGCGAGGCTGGGGCGTGATGCCGTTTCCCGGCGGCATTGACGCCAACGCCAATGCGACGCTGCTGTTTTCGCTGGTGGCGGCGGTGATCTACGCCTTCATCATCGACATGCCGCCGACGCTTGCGCGTTCTGCGGTCAAGACGCTGGCCGTGGCAATGCTTGCCGTGCTGGCCTCGCTGCAGGGCGGTCCGTGGCTGCTCGTGGCGGCACTGGCGCTCAGCGCCGTCGGCGACGCGTTCCTGTCGCGCGACGATGAAAAGGCTTTTCTCGGCGGGCTGGCCAGTTTTCTCGTCGCGCATGGGCTTTACATCGCGCTGTTCCTGCGTTCCGGCGGTGGGATCGGGCTGCTCTCGGCCGAGCCGTGGCGCGGGTCGATTGCCCTGGCAATGGCCGTGTTCGCGCTCGCCATGCTTTTTTCGCTCTGGCGCCGTGTCGGCCCCGCCTTGCACCTTCCGATCAGCGTCTATATCGCGGCAATCCTTGCCATGGGAATTTCAGCACTCACCCTGAGCAATGTCTGGGTCTTTGGCGGCGCCGTGCTGTTCATGGCGTCCGACGGGCTGCTCGCCTCGGAAAAGTTCCTGCTGACCGCCATCTCGCCGCACCGTGTCTGGATGCGCTACGCGGTCTGGATGCTGTATTACGCCGCCCAGCTGGGGATCACGATGGGTTTCCTGTTGGGTTAGGTATGTCGATATCAGGGTGATGCCGGCCTGACCTGAATCTCAACATACCTACGTCGTTCCCGGCTGCCAGCCCGGTTTGGCCAGCTCGAAGGCGGCGAAATCGAAGCCCGGAGCCACGGTGCAGCCGACCAGCGTCCACTCGCCCAGGCTGCGTGCCGACTGCCACCAACCTGCCGGCACGACGATCTGCGGCCGCTCGCCCGCCGCCAGTGCCGTGCCGAGCACCTGCTCGATCACCGGCCCGTTTTCCCCATGTATCGACAGCGCCAGCGGCGCGCCGGCATAGAAGTGCCAGACCTCGGCCGCGTCCTTGACGCGGTGCCAGGCCGACACTTGTTCCTGCTCCAAAAGAAAATAGATCGCGGTCGAATGGCCGCGCGCGTCTTCCGTGCCATCGCGGAAGGTTTCGGCATACCAGCCGCCTTCCGGATGCGGTTTCAGGCCGAGCGTTGCGATGATTTCGGCGGAACTGGTCATTGGCCCCAGAACGTCACGGTTTCCAGACCATCAATGGTGCTCAGAAATTGTCCTTGCGCTTGCGAATTTCGGCGAACACTTCGGCGTCGGAGGCGTTCTCCAAGCCGAGATGCTTGCGGATTGCCGGATCGTGCCAGCGCAGGAACGGATTGGTCGACAGTTCCTCGCCGATCGTGGTCGGCAGCGTCGGCTTGCCGTCGGCGCGCAGCGCCTCGATTTTCGCAGCGCGCTCCTTTAACGCCGAATTGGTCGGGTCGACGGTCAGCGCGAAGCGGGCGTTGGAAAGCGTGTATTCATGGCCGCAATAAACGACCGTCTCGGCCGGAAGTGCCGCGAGCTTTTTCAGCGAATCGTACATCACCGGCGGCTTGCATTCGAACAGCCGCCCGCAGCCGAGCGCGAACAGCGTATCGGCGGTGAACGCCACTTTCGATCCCGGCAGATGATAGGAGACATGGCCTGCCGTGTGGCCGGGCGTGGCGATCACGTCGATCTTCTCCTCGCCGAGGTGGATGACCGAACCCTGCTCGACGGTTTCGTCGATGCCGGGGATCTTGGCCTTTTCCGCTTCCGGTCCGACGATGCGCAGCTTGAAGCGCTCCTTCAGCGCCAGATTGGCCTCAACATGGTCGACATGGTGATGGGTGGTCAGGATCATCGTCGGCGTCCAGCCGGTACGCTCGATCGCAGCCAGGATCGGCGCCTCCTCGGGCGCGTCGATGATCGCGGTCTGGCCGCTTTTGGGGTCATGCACCAGCACGCCGAAATTGTCGCTGCGGCACATGAACTGTTCGATTTCAACCGGCATAGCATCTCTCCACTAGAGCGGTTCGGCGTTTCACGGAAACGCCGAACCGCTCTATCTCGTTGTTTTTGCGCAATTCCGGATGGAAAACCATTTCACACTTTTCCTGGAATTGCTCCAGAGCGCCGTACGTCCAGTTGGACGCACAAAGAACGCTCTAACACCTTTATCTGCTGCATCGTGCTTTCCGAAATCGAAATCGATTTCGGGCCCATGCAGTAGTCGCCGCAGACATAGGGCGCTTGCCCGCGCATGTCATCCGCCTTTGTTGAACTTGGACAGCATCGAAGATAGCGTGCCGCGCATGCATTCCGATATCGTCGACCTTCGCTCCTTCTATTCGACCACGCTCGGGCGATTGGCCGAACGCTCGATCACCATGGCGTTGTCCTCGATATGGGCTGTTGTGCCCAATGAGCGGCTGGTCGGCCTCGGTTACACCTTGCCGTGGCTGGAGCGGTTCGGAACCGACGCGGAGCGTGTCTTTGCCTTCATGCCGGCGACGCAAGGCGCGGTGGTCTGGCCGGCCACGGGGCCGACCGCAACCGCGCTGGTCTTCGATGAGGAATTGCCGCTGGTCGACGCCTCCATCGACCGCATGCTGCTCGTCCATTCACTCGAACATGCCGAGAACCCGCGCGAGACGCTGAACGAAATCTGGCGGGTGCTGTCGCCCGCCGGCCGCGTCGTCATCGTCGTCCCCAACCGGCGCGGTGTCTGGGCCCGTTTCGAGCATACGCCGTTCGGCAGCGGCCGGCCCTTTTCGCGCGGCCAGCTCACCGAATTGCTGCGCGAAGCAAACTTCACGCCCGCCGCCTGGTCCGACGCCCTGTTCTTCCCGCCATCGCGGCGACGCTTCATGATGCAGTTCCACAATGTGCTGGAGCGCGCCGGCCGCAGGTTCTGGCCGATCTTTTCCGGCGTCATCGTGGTCGAGGCGCAGAAGCGGCTCTATCAGGGCGTGCCGGTCGTCCAGCGCGCATCTCGCCGCGTCTTCGTGCCGGTTTTCTCGCCGCATGGCGCCACAAGGCTCGGCCGGATATCGCCGACCGGGAAAGGCGACATTGCCGAGCCGTCGATGACATTTTCGTGATCGGGATCGAGCTTATTCTCACCTATCTGTCGAGGGCGGGTTTGCTACCCGAATGTGTCGACATGTTCACCGGTTTCAGCACCGCTTGCGAATTCAAGGACTTCACCAATGGCTGATCATCCGGATGTAGAGGCCAGCGCCAAGCCGGTTGCCGCGTCGATCGAGGCCAGCAGCTTGCGCGACCAATTGGCGACGATCAAGCTTGCGCTGGGGACTTCGCCGATCCGCAAACACCTGCTCTGGGCCTGCGTCGGCATTGTCGCCGTCATTGTGGCAACCTCGATCGGGCAGGTTCTGCTCAATCGCTGGAACGAGCCCTTCTACGACGCGCTGGCTCGGCGCGATATGCAGGGCTTCCTGCACCAGCTTCTGGTCTTTGCCGCCATCGCCGGCGGACTTGTGGTGCTCAATGTCGGCCAGACCTGGCTCGACCAGAGGATCCGGCTGAAGCTGCGTGAGGCGTTGACCCTCGATCTGATCGGTGAATGGATGCGGCCGGCGCGCGCCTTCCGGCTCGCCAACGCCGGCGCCATCGGCGTCAACCCTGACCAGCGCCTGCAGCAAGATGCCGGACATCTCTCCGATCTTTCCACAGGCCTCGGCATAGGGCTGTTGCAGTCGTTGATTTTGCTTGTTTCGTTCGTCGGCGTCTTATGGTCGCTGTCTTCTGGTTTCGTCTTCCATATCGGCGGCTATTCGCTGGCCATTCCGGGCTACATGGTGTGGGCCGCGATCCTCTATGCCGGTACCGCCTCCTGGCTGAGCTGGCTCGTCGGACGGCCGCTCATCCGCTTCAACAGCGACCGCTATACGCGTGAAGCGGAGCTGCGCTCCTCGGTGGTCCGCGTCAACGAGAATGTCGATGCCATCGCGCTTGCGCACGGCGAAGCCGACGCGAGACGACGGCTCGAGCTCGACCTCGGCACGGTGCTGGGCGCGATGCGGCGCATCTACAGCGCCCAGATCAATCTTTCCTGGGTGACCGATACCTATGGCTGGATCACTGTCGTCGCACCGATCCTCGTCGCCTCACCGGTCTATTTCGCCGGCGATATCAGCTTCGGCGGGCTCATGATGGCTGTCGGCGCCTTCAACCAGGTGCATGCCTCGTTGCGCTGGTTCATCAACAATATCGGCGGCATCGCCGATTGGCGCGCCACGCTGATGCGCGTCGCCGATTTCCGCATCGCGCTCGTTGAAACGGACGTGCTGCACGACACCGAAGAACGCATCACGATCGGCGAAAACCCGAATGGCAAGCTGACATTCGAGAACCTCGAGGTTGCGTCGCGGGATGGATGTACGAAGCTCGCCAAGCCCCATGTCGAAATCCGCGCGGGCGAGCGCGTCATGATCACTGGAGATCCGCGCGCCGGCAAGACGCTGTTCTTTCGGGCCATTGCCGGTCTGTGGCCGTGGGGAAGCGGGCGGATCGGCATGCCGGCCGGAGAGGTGCCCGCCTTCGTTCCCCGCAAGCCCTATTTCCCGCTCGGCACGCTGCGCGAGGTGCTCAACCACGCCGATGCCGCGGTCAGCGACGCCGAGATCTCGGCGGTGCTTGCCGAGGTCGGTCTTGGGCGTCTGTCGTCCTCGCTCGACCGCTCGGCGCGCTGGGAGCGCGAATTGAGCGATGACGAGCAGCGCCTGCTTGCCTTTGCCCGGCTGGTTTTGCGGCAGCCGAAATGGGTGATCATCGACGAGGCTTTGGACACGTTCGACGGCGCGACGCTGAGTCGGGTGCTGTCGATGCTGGAGGCGCGTCTTGCCGACGCCGCGATCCTCAACATTGGCCGGAGCCAGCAGAACATTGAATTCTTTCCGCGCTCGTTGGCGATCGTGAAAGACGTCGACCGACCGGCTCTCAAGCCAGTCCGTGTCAGGGCCGGCGCGATCGAACCACCCCCGGCCGTCGCCGCAGCCTACCAAGAGACGTAGCTGGCGATACGCAGCCAAGCTTTATTTCGCCGTGATCGCGGCGAAAGATTGCCGGCATCGTGCGGAAGTTCGCGGCGTTGGACCCATGCTTGACGCGCTTAAAACGCGTCCCGTTGAAGAGATTCATGCGACACGTTTTAAGCCTTTGTTTCTATGCATGTCGTTACCCCAAAACCGCTTCGCACTTTTGGGCGACATGCATTAGCCTGCTTGCCTGCCTTGCCTGCGCTCAGGCAGCACCACTGGCCGCGCCGGCCAATACCATTGCAGTGGACGTCGAACTGGTGCTGGCGGTCGACATTTCACACTCGATGGACGAAAGGGAATTTGCCCTGCAGCGCGCGGGCTATGTCGAGGCGCTGCGCCACCCCGACTTCATCGATGCGGTGCGTTCGGGTGTGACCGGCCGCATCGCGCTGGCCTATTTCGAATGGGCAGGCACCGTTCGCGACGATGCGGTCATTGCCTGGCAGGTCATCGATAACGCTGAGAGCGCCGACGCATTCGCCGACAAGATCGAGGCGCGCCCATTCAGGAGCTTTCGCGGCACCTCCATTTCCGGTGCGCTCGGCTTCGGCGCCAAGCTTTTGGATGGAGGCGCTTTCGAGGCGACGCGCAGCGTCATCGACATTTCAGGCGATGGCCCCAACAATACCGGGATGCCCGTCACCACGACACGCGACGCTGCGGTGGCAAAGGGTATCGTCATCAACGGCCTGCCGATCCTGATCAGCCCGTCGCCCAGCTTCAGCCATCTCGACCAATACTATGCCGAGTGCGTTACGGGCGGGCCTGGGGCTTTCGTGCTGCCCGTCTATGCCGCTTCCGAATTCGTGACCGCCATACGCCGCAAACTGATCCTAGAGGTCAGCGGTGTTGCCGGTCCCTGGGCCGATCGCGTACCGATCCGGGTCGATGCGGCAACACCGGTCGACTGTCTGCAAGGCGAGCGCGACCGGCGGTTTTTCTCCGATCCGTATTTTCCGGAACTTAATCGCTAGCTGGTCGATGAATGGCGATCAGTCCTACACCCATGGTCTTCGGACTCGGGCAGGCCGAGCGCCATATTGGCCGAAGAAGCGACGGCCGTTATCGCCTCAGCAGGAACACCGCTTGCTGGCCAAAGAAATTCCAGAACCACCATGGCATCGAGAGGCCGATTTTCTGGCCATTGGCGTCAAGCGCGGTTGCCCTTTCCACCGTTGCGCCGAGCTCCTCGCAGAGATTGACGAAGTCGCGGATGGTGCAGAAATGGATGTTGGGTGTGTCGTACCAGGAATAGGGCAGGTCCTTGGTCACCGGCATCCGCCCTTCGAGGAACAGCGAAAGGCGCACCCGCCAGTGGCCGAAATTGGGGAAGGAGACGATGGCGTGTTTGCCGATCCTGAGCAATTCGTCGAGCACCAGCTTCGGGTTGCGGGTCGCCTGCAAGGTTTGCGACAGGACGACGAAATCGAAACCCTTGTCGGGATAGAATTTGAGGTCCTTGTCGGCGTCGCCCTGGATGACGGACAGGCCGCGCGCCACGCATTCGTTGACGCCGCGCTGCGACAGTTCCATCCCGCGGCCGTCGACCTGCTTCGTCGCCTGCAGCAATTCGAGCAGCAGGCCATCGCCGGAACCGACGTCCAGCACCCGCGACTGCGGCGGGATGAGATCGGCGACGACTTCGAGGTCGACGCGCTGGGCGTGGTTGACGCTCATGATCTCGCCTTTTGCCTGGCGCATGATCCTGATCCGAAAAGTCTGCAACTTTTCGGGGTCATGCGCTGATGCCTGGTGCATGGTGCCGGTCCGGAAAGCCTGCAATCTTCAGGGGTCATGCGCTGAGCCCCCTCGCGCGGGCCGCCGAGGCGATGAAGCCGTTGATGGCCGCGAACAGCTCCGGCTCGTCGAGCAGGAAGGCGTCGTGGCCGCGATCGGTCTCGATCTCGACGAAGGACACCGAGGCGCCGGCCGCGTTCAGCGCGTGAACGACCGAGCGGCTCTCCTCGGTCGGGAACAGCCAGTCGCTGGTGAAGGAGACCAGGCAGAAACGGGTCCTGGTGCCGGCAAATGCGTCGGCCAGTCGGCCGCCATGGTCGGCGGCGAGGTCGAAATAGTCCATTGCCCGGGTCATGTAGAGATAGGAGTTGGCGTCGAAACGGTCGACGAAGGTCATGCCCTGATGGCGCAGATAGCTCTCAATCTGGAAGTCGGCGTCGAAACCGAAGGTGAGCGCTTCACGGTCCTGCAAATTGCGGCCAAACTTCCGGTGCAGGGCCGCTTCAGACAGGTAGGTGATGTGAGCGGCCATGCGCGCCACGGCCAGTCCCTTTTCCGGGCGCTTGCCCTGCTCGAAATATTTGCCGCCATGCCAGTCCGGATCGGCCATCACCGCTTGCCGGCCGACCTCATGGAAGGCGATGTTCTGCGAGGAATGGCGCGCGCCGGTGGCGATCGGCAGCGCTGAGAAAACGCGCTCCGGATAGCTCGACGCCCATTGCAGCACCTGCATGCCGCCCATCGAGCCGCCGAGCACTGAGAACAGTTTTTCGATGCCGAAATGGTCGACCAGCATCAACTGCGCCCGCACCATGTCGCGGATGGTGATGATCGGCAGGTCGAGCCCGTAGGGCTTGCCGGTGGCTGGATTGGTCGAGGCGGGGCCGGTCGAGCCGAGACAGCCGCCGATGACGTTTGAGCAGATTACGAAGAAGCGGCTGGTGTCGATGATCTTGCCGGGGCCGATCAGCACTTCCCACCAGCCCGGCTTGCCGGTCACCGGATTGGTGCTGGCGACATGCTGGTCGCCGGTCAGCGCATGGCAGACGAGGATGGCGTTGGAGCGGGCGTCGTTGAGCGTGCCGTAGGTCTTGTAGGCGATCTGGAACGGTGACAGCAGCGTGCCGGCGTCGAGCTTGAGCGGCTTGTCGGCACCGAAACGCAACACCGGGCTCGACGGTTGGTCGGCCTCGTTGTTGGTTCTTTTAGTGCGCAGCGCGACCATCGCATCCTCTTATATTACCCATCGCGCTTTCCGAAAATCGATTCCGATTTTCGGGCGATGCGGTTGTCCGGCCGGCAACGGACAACAAAAACCGGCATTGCTTTCGCAAAGCCGGTTACAGAATGCAAACGGCCCTTTAGCGAGTTGTTTAACGTGGCTGCAAGCCGACCGGCCAAATCACCACGGGATTTCGCCTTTCTTCTAGGACCGGCGCGCCTCGGCGTCAACGGCCAGTCGCTCACCCATAATTGACGCTCTCGACATTCCGGGCCACGGCTTGTATTTCCGCTGCGGCTTCTAGTGTGGCGAATCCGAAATTCGCATCGCGTTGGAGCAGCGCAGTGGGCGAATTTCGGATTCGCCACACTAGCAACCAATGAATTCTAGTGTGCTGGATTTGAAGTTCCTGAGCGCTGATGCCACCAAAATGGCAGGAACTCCAAATCCATCACACTAGGCGGAAACGTTCTCGACGGATTTTTTGCAATATGAACCAGCCATCGGATCAGGCACGTCCAACGCCCCGCGCGGGGATCATGGACATAGAAGCCTATGTGCCGGGCAAGAGCACGGCGCCGGCCGGCGTTGCCAAGATCCATAAATTGTCGTCGAACGAGAACCCGCTCGGCCCCTCTCCGAAGGCGATAGAGGCCGCGCGCGACGTCGCAGCCAAACTCGACATATATCCCGACGGCACCGCCAGGCGCCTGCGGGAGGCGATCGCCGAGGTGCATGGCCTCAACCCGGCGAACATCGTCTGTTCCAATGGTTCCGACGAGATTCTGGGCCTGCTTGCGCAGACCTATCTCGCGCCCGGCGATGAAGCCGTTATCACCGAACACGGCTTCATGGTCTACAAGATCTACATCCAGTCGGCTGGCGCTGTCCCGGTGTCTGTCAAGGAAACCAATGAGCGCGCCGACGTCGATGCGATCCTCGCCGCCGTAACGCCGCGGACCAGAATCATCTTCCTCGCCAATCCGAACAACCCGACCGGCACCTATTTGCCGTTCAAGGAGGTGCGCCGCTTGCATGCCGGCCTGCCTCGAAATGTGCTTCTGGTGCTGGATGGCGCCTATGCCGAATATGTCCGCCGCAACGACTATGAAGCCGGCGTCGAACTGGTGGCTGGCGCGGAAAACGTGGTCATGACCCGCACCTTCTCCAAGCTCGGCCTCGGCGGCGCGCGGATCGGCTGGACGTACGCGCCGATGCATATCATCGACGCGATTAACCGCGTGCGAGGTCCCTTCAACGTCAACGCGACGGCGATCGAGGCCGGCATTGCCGCGATCCGCGACCGCGACCATGTCGAGCGCAGCGTGGCGCATAACGAGACCTGGCTGCGATGGGTGAGCGAGGAGTTGACCAAGCTCGGACTGCGGGTGACGCCGAGCGTCGGCAATTTCGTGCTCATCCACTTTCCCGAGGACCAAAAGCATTCGGCGGCGGCTGCGGACGACTACCTCTCAGCGCGCGGCTACATATTGCGGCGCGTTTCCGGCTACGGCTTCCCGAATGCACTGCGCATGAGCATCGGCACCGAAGAGGCCAATCGCGGCGTTGTCGCCGCGCTCACGACATTTCTGAAAAGCTGAGACAATGACATCACCGATGTTCGAAAAGATCGCGCTGGTCGGCATCGGCCTGATCGGCTCGTCGCTGGCCCGCATCATCCGCCGCGAAGGTCTTGCCCGCCACGTCGCTATCTCGACACGCAGCGAAACGACGCTGGCACGGGCAAGCGAACTCGGTCTCGGCTCCTCCTACACGGTGGACGCGAAAGAGGCGGTCCGCGATGCAGACCTGGTCATCGTTTCGGTGCCGGTCGGCGCTTCGGGCGAGGTCGCCGAGGAAATCGCACCGGCGCTGAAGCAGGGCGCCATCCTCACCGATGTCGGCTCGACCAAGGCGTCGGTCATCGCGCAGATGCAGCCGCATGTGCCTGATGGTGTGCATTTCATTCCCGGCCATCCGTTGGCGGGCACCGAAAAATCGGGTCCGGACGCAGGCTTTGCCGAACTGTTCGAGAATCGCTGGTGCATTTTCACGCCGTTGCCCGGCACCGATCCCAAGGCGCTGGAAAGACTCTCGGAATTCTGGCGCCGCTGCGGCTCCAACATCGATACGATGGATTCCCAGCATCACGACATGACACTGGCCATCGTCTCGCATCTGCCGCACATCATTGCCTATAACATCGTCGGCACCGCCGACGATCTGCAGTCGGTCACCAAGTCTGAGGTCATCAAATATTCGGCCTCCGGCTTTCGTGACTTCACGCGCCTTGCCGCTTCCGACCCGACCATGTGGCGGGATGTCTGCCTGCACAACAAGGATGCCATTCTCGAAATGCTGGCGCGGTTCTCGGAAGATCTGGCCTCGCTGCAGCGGGCGATCCGCTGGGGCGACGGCGAAAAGCTGTTCGACCTGTTCACCCGCACCCGCGCCGTCCGCCGCTCGATCATCGAGGCCGGCCAGGACATCGACGTACCGGACTTTGGCCGGCAGGCGGTCGAGCACCCATCCAAGGGATAGAGCAATCGAACCCAAATGTGGGTACCGATTTTGGGAAATCCGATGCTCAAACAAAAGGCACAGCGGCGGTACGATTCGATTTGAAAGCCCGCCGCTGTCTCAGGCCGGCCAGTGGGCGGCCATCATCGCCAGCGTCTCGGCCCTGTCCGGCGCGCCCAGCCTGCCGCCGAAACGCTGGCATTTGAGCGCGGCGGCGGCGCTGGCAAAGCGCAGGGCCTGTTCGATCGGCATGGCTTCCGCCAAACCAACGGCAAAGGCGCCGTGAAACACATCGCCGGCGGCAAGCGTGTCCACTGCCTTGATCCTTGGCGCCGCGACATGGCGCACGGACGCGACCGAGCGGTCGAACCACCAGCTTCCCGCCGAGCCGCCCGTCACCGCTACGAATGCATCGGTGCGTCCGGCCAACGCTTCACAGGCCTCTTGCGGGCCTTGCTCCTCGCGGCAGAGGATGAATGCCGCTGGCTCCGACGCGACGATGTGCGAGGCGAGCGGAAAAAGGCGTTCCAGCACGTCCCGTGGCGCGGTGTCGGCGTCCAGTATGGCTGGACGGCCGATTGCGCGCGCCGCCGCCATGGCCAGAGCTGCTGCGCCCGGCCAGCGTACGTCGACCAGGACGGCGTCGAATGCGGTGAGATCTTGGGTGGGGAGCGCCTCGGGATCGGTCTGGGCGAGCTTGTCATAGAAAGGAACGATGATGCGCTCGCCGTGCGTATCGACCAAGATGGCCGACAGTGCCGAACGCGCGCCGGTGACGCGCCGGACAAAGCTGCAATCGACGCCTTCGGCCTCGATCCCGGCGACCAGCTGATCGCCGACGGTGTCGTCTCCCGCGCTCGCCCACAGCGATACGTCCGCGCCGAGGCGGCGTGCGGCGCAGGCCGCGCTCGAAGCCATGCCCGAGGCGATCTGGACGCCGTCGGCCGCGATGAACTTGCCCTGACGTGTCGGAAGCGTGTCGACGCGTAAGATCGTGTCGAGCGTCAGCGCGCCAACACTCAGGAGCTTCACCGGGCGGTTCATCTATCTTCCTGTTTGACCATGATCTTTTCCGAACTGGAGGTTCGCAATCTTGGTCTAATCGACCGGCTTGATCCTGCCCAGCGGGATAAAACCGAGCGAGGCCTTGCCCTTGACGACCTTGAGCGGCATCGACGGTTCGTTGCCTAGCAGCGCCAGCCCGGCAAAGCCTGTTTTGATCTGGCTCTTCTGCTCGGGAATGGCCTTGCCGAGGATTGCCGCCACCGCCTTCGGATCGCTAAGCTTGATCATCAAATCGGCGTCGATCAGCCCATCGGCATCGACCGAAACCGGTCCGGAAATGGTGATACGCGCAGTTCCCGACGACAGATCGAGCTTGCCGATATCGACCGCCTGGCCGCGCAGGCTCTTTGTTTGTGTCTTGATCAGCGCCACGCCTTTCTTCAGCGTCACGTCGCCGCTGCCGTCGAGCGGCGGCAGCACGCGACCATCGATGGCATCGGGGTCGATTTCGAGATCGGTAAAACTCCCGGCATAGTCGATGCCCTGGCCGTTCGGACGCAATTGTCCGGCCGCTGTCCCGGCGCTGAACAGCTCGACCGGGTCTGTGCCATCCGCCGGATCGGTCTGGGCAGACAGGCTCTCCGCCTCCAGTGAAACGCTCCGGGGCAGCGGCCAGGACAATTTCACGTTCGCTCGCAGAGTATCCCAGTCGATCCATAGCGGCGCCATCCCCGGCACGGAGGTCCTGAGCGGTCCCTGCAGGTCGACGCCAGGCGACAGGATCTGGGTGATGTGCGTAGCCGCGTGGAGGCTGCCGAGCGAGGCGGCGACGTTCCTTGTGTCGTCCTGGTAAGCCAGACTGTCGCAGGAAACGGCGAAGCTCGAGGGATAGCCGCTGACCGTGAGATTGGCGCAGTCCGCCTCGATGCCATTGCCGTTGAACTCGGCCACCGCTTTGGCGGCTTCGCTCTTGACCTTGTCTGCCAGGTAGAACCAGCCGGCGCTGTAGAGGCCGAACAGCACGACCATGAAAGCGCCAAGCCAGAACAACCGGCGGAAAAAATTCGGCGGACGCTCGTCACTTGACGTCATGCTGCGGCTCTCGTTAACGCGTTGGAGGGGGACTGTCGTTTCCGGCAACATCGGGTAGACGGAGACGGATTGAAAAACACCGATTCCAGTGCGGTGCTGCAACAGGCTTGGCGATATGGGCGATTTTTGGGTTTTTGGCTACGGTTCGCTGATCTGGCGGCCGGGATTTGCGCATATCGAGACGCGGCGCGCCCGCCTCCATGGCTACCGCCGCTCGCTGTGCGTCTACTCCTTCGTGCATCGCGGCACGCGCGAACGGCCCGGCCTGGTGCTCGGCCTCGACCGTGGCGGCTCCTGCATCGGGCTGGCCTTCCGCGTCCCCGGCGATCTGCGCAACGAGGTCATCACCTATCTGCGCGAGCGCGAGCTGGTCACCAATGTCTATCTCGAGCGCATACTTAGCATTCGCCTCGACAATGGCGATAAGGGTGGCGGCGATAAGGGGGGCGGCGATAAGGGTGGCGGCGATAAGGGTGGCGGCGAGACGGACGGGGGCGAGACGGTCTCGGCTGTCGCCTATGTCGTCGACCGTACCCACGAGCAATATGCCGGTGCGCTCGATGCGGCCGATGCGGCGACCGTCGTTCGCGGGTCCGTCGGCCAGTCGGGAAAGAACGAGGACTACGTGCTCAGCACGCTGGAGCACCTCGAAGCGCTTGGGATCCGCGACCACTGGCTGGAAGAAGTGGCGAAACGGATCGGGTCGTGATCTTCTTTCGTTGTTTGACCATGATCTTTCCGAAAACCGGTTCCACTTTTTGCTTCGCTGACCTTCGGTTCGGGATCATGGTCCGGGCTACATCCTGAAAATCTGCTTTCCGAGATCGGCGCGATCCAGGCTGTTTGCCACGGCGAGCTCGAACTGCGCCAGCGGATGGATGCCGCCGACAGAGATATGGAAATCGGGTTGGCCGAAGATGTCAACAATCTCGCGCAACACCGGCCGGTCGGCTTCGACAGGCGGCGAAAAGAAGTAGCGGTAGATATTTGCCCTGATCTCTACGCCGCTCAGCAGCACGTCGAAATTGTGCAGTTCGAAACGCTCGCTGCTCATGCCGCCATTGATGACCATCTGCCCGCCCATCGCGAGGGTGCGGATCAATTCGCCACTGGCGGGTCCGCCGACATTATCGATGATCCCGTTCAACCCGGCGCCGCCGGTCATGTCCATGACCGCTTCCCTGATGCCGACCTTCAAATCCGACAGATCGAGGGTGGCGGTGGCACCAAGCCGCTTCAGGTCCAGCCTGTCGTGAGAGCGTCGCACGAGCGCGATCACGTTGATGCCGCGCCGTTTGGCGAACTGCATCACCATCGTCGAAACCGATGAATAGCCGGCCGTGACGGCCAGCCACTGTCCAGGCTGCACACGGGAATCCGCCAGCAGGTCCCAGGCGGTGATGGGGTTCACCATCTGTCCGGCGCGTTCGAGCGGATAGTCCGCAGGTAGCGGGATCAGCCATTCGGCCGGAACGGCCGCATATTCGGCCCAGCTATTGTAGTAGCTGAACGCGACAAGCGTGCCCGGTTTCAAAGCGACGTTCGCGCCCACGGCATCGATAATGCCGGCGCCATGATTTCCGGCGATCTGGTGGGGAAAATGCGGCTTCTTCGGTTCGGGATAGAGGTTCTGGATGAACAGGAAGTCGCCAGGGTTGACCGAGGCGGAAACCATCCTGACCAGCACCTCGCCGTCGCTAATTCGCGGCATGGGTACGTCGTGCAGATAGAGCACGTCCCGCGGCGAGCCGATTGCGTCAAACACGATTGCTTTCATCTCGGCCTCCAACAACGGGCGATCTGGTCATGCAATCTGGACGCGGCCAGATCGCAGGCACCGATGTTTGCATCGGTGTCGCGGAACCTATGCTCGCTGGCAAAAATCGGAATTGGCAGATTTGACAATCTATGTGCTAAACTTGCCATAACTGTTCAAAAGGAGGCATCTTGGACAATCGTTCCGTCCACGCCGTGATCTGGCTGCCGTCGACCTTTTATTCGGCCGTCGCCGCGACACTTGTCGAAATGTTCGAGCTGGTGAACACAATTCGCGGCGCGCCGGCGATTTCCTTCGAATTCGTGGCTCGGCAGGCCGACGCCACGACGACGCCCGGGATTTCCTTCCATACCAGACGCGAACCCTCGCAGCGCATGGACCTGCTGATCCTGCTGGCCATGCCCGGCATGCAAATCCCGGAGCTTGTTGCCGCGCTGGAGGAAGAGAGCCGCCACGCCGCGCCGCTTATCGCAAGCGCGCAACGCGACGGCGCCATCATCGCCGCGCATTGCGGGGCCGGTTACTTCCTGGCAGACGCCGGTCTTCTCGACAGAAAGCGCGCGACGATCTCCTGGTGGCTGAAGACCGATGCTCAGCGCCGCTTTCCGAAGGTGCGTTGGGACGCGTCTCGTGTGCTGATCGGGGACGGACGGATCTACACTTGCGGCGGCGGTTTTTCCGGCTTGGAGCTCGGCAAGGCGCTTCTGCGGGATCTTGGTTTCGCCAGGGAGGAGCGCCTGGTTCGCAAATTGCTGGTGCTGCCGCCGTCGCGGCAGATCCAGACGCCCTACGAGTTCCCGCTCACCGATCTGCTGCCCACGCAAGAGCCGTTCCGCGACCAGCTCGAAGCTTCATCCAGAAAACAGCTCGGAGCGCTCGACCTTGCCTTCCTTGGAGCGCAACTCCGCCTGTCGCCGCGAACGCTGGCGCGCCGGTTTTCCGATGAATTGCACACCACTCCTGGCCGATGGATTCAAGACCGGCGCCTTGAGGCCGCGAAAACACTTCTTGAAAGCACCAAACTCGGCATTTCGGAAATATGTTACCAGGTCGGATACCGGGATACGGCCTCATTCAGCCGGCTTTTCAACCGCGTGGTCGGACTGCCGCCTGGTGAATACCGGCGCCAAAGCCAGTAGACATTTGGAGCGCGGCGAGTCGCGCCTTTGTGAAGCGCTGGTCCATCGGAAAAGACAGCCGGGCCTTTGACCTCCGCGCGGTGAGACCTAGTTAAGCCCGGGCTTTTCGCCCGCTCCTTTCCATTCCCCACGGAGATCAGTCTTGCAGAAACGTCGTCTCGGTCAAACCGACCTGTCCATCGCGCCGCTGGTCCTGGGCGGCAACGTTTTCGGCTGGACCGCCGACGAGAAAACCTCTTTCGACCTGCTCGACCGCTTCGTCGGCGCCGGTCTCAACGCCATCGACACGGCGGATGCCTATTCGCGCTGGGTTCCCGGCAACAAAGGCGGCGAATCCGAAACCATCATCGGAAAATGGATGAAGAGCCGCGGCAACCGCGACAAGGTCGTGGTGATCACCAAGGTCGGGTCGGATATGGGACAGGGCAGGAAAGACCTCTCCGCCGCCTATGTCGAAAAGGCCATCGATGCGTCGCTGAAGCGGCTGCAGACCGATGTCGTCGATCTCTATCTGTCGCACTGGCCGGATCCGACGACCCCCTACGAGGAAACGCTCGGCGCCTACCAAAAACTGCTCGCCAAAGGCAAGATCCGCTACGTTGGCGCCTCCAATCTCGATGCCGGCCAGTTGCGCGCCGCGCTCGACGTGGCAAGCCTGCGGGGCCTGCCGCGCTACGCGGTGCTGCAGCCGGAATACAATCTCTATGATCGCGCCTCCTTCGATGGGCCGCTCCGCGATCTGTGCATGGCCGAGGATCTCGGCGTCATCAGCTATTTCGGCCTCGCCAAGGGTTTTTTGAGCGGCAAGTACCGCAGCGAAGCTGATCTCGGCAAAAGCGCGCGTGGCGACGGCGTGAAGCGCTATCTCAACGCGCGCGGCATGCGCATCCTGGCGGCACTCGACGCCGTGTCGGCGCGTCACTCGGCCAAGCAGGCGGAAGTGGCGCTCGCCTGGGTGATCGCGCGGCCCGGCGTCACCGCGCCAATCGCCAGCGCCACGACGCTGGACCAGGTCGACAGCCTCGTTCACGCCGCATCATTGAAGCTCAGCCCAGACGATATCGCCGAGCTCGACAGCGCGAGTGCGTAGCCGCGTGTGAAGTGACTGCTTGCGTGTCCCAGGACATTCAAGCAGTGGATGCGTCAAGGACACCCGGCCGCGGACGAGTTTGCACGATCGTTCAAGACGCTCGGCGCTGCCTTGCCGTACTGTCCCTGCATCGACGCACGATGCGGGGATGACGCATGGCCGGACAAGTTCTATCCCACCCGTATCTATGGCAGCAATTGCTCGCGCTTGTGCTGGCATCGGCGGTTGTGATGGGCAGTCCGGGGCCGGCGACGATCAGCGTCACCGCCGTTGGGGCCGCCTTCGGTCTGCGCGATTCGCTCCGCTACGCCTCGGGCATCGTTCTTGGCACGGTCGCCGTGCTTTTGGTCGTGGCGACGGGCATCACGGCCATGCTTGCCTCTGTGCCGAAGCTCACATCGCTCTTGGCGCTGGCATCCGCAGCCTACATCCTCTACCTCGCCTTCAAGATAGCAACGGCTCCGCCTCTGGCTGCGCGTAGCGGCGGGGCGGCACTTCCCACGTTCCTGGGTGGGTTTCTTCTGGCCGTCGCGAACCCAAAAGCCTACGTGGCGATTGCCGCTGTGTTCGCCGGCACGTCGTCCGCCGGTGAGCTTGATGCAAGCCTCAAGCTGGCGGTCCTCGCCTCGATGATCGTCGCCATCCATGCCCTTTGGCTTCTCGCCGGGGCAGCGTTTGCGCGCTTCCTGCGCGAACCGCTGGCCTCGCGGATCATCAATCTGACGTTCGCGGCGACGCTGGTTTTGACGACGGCACTGGCTGTGGTTCCCTAGGGGGATATTACCGGTCAGGCAGCAGTTCAGGCCGAGGTATCGGAGGCCAGCTCACTCAGCCGCTTCACCGCCGTCGGCGGCATAGGCGGCGGGCTGGGCGCATTGGAGGCCTCGACGAGCAGCTGGTCGCAGGCGGCTTCCGTCTCACCAATAAGCCGTTCCATGAATTCCTGCTTATCCAACCCGGGTGGGATCGGCGGGAGGAAGCGGGCCTTGATCGTGCCGGGATAACGCAGGAATTTCCGGCGCGGCCAGTAGAGGCCGGCGACATGGGCGACCGGCACCACCGGAATGCCAAGCTGCGCATAAATCTCGACGATGCCGTATTTATAGGCCGGCTCGTCGCCCGGCGCCCGGCGCGTACCCTCGGGATAGATGATCAGCTGGCGGGGATTGCGCGCCAGCTCCTGTTTGGTCGCGGCGACGACTGCCTTCAATGCTTTCGAGCGGCTGCCGCGGTCGACCGGGATCATCCGCATTTTCAAGATGTACCAGCCGAAGAACGGGATCCAGGTCAGTTCCCGCTTCAGGATGTAGATCGGATCCTGCAGGAGGGGGAAGAAGGCAATCGCATCCCAGAAGGATTGATGCTTGGGCGCCAGGATGAAGGAGCCTTCGGGCAGGTTTTCCTGGCCGGTGATCTCGCTTTTGGTGCCGGCGATCTTGTCATAAAGCCACATGCTTGTGCGCGACCAGAATTTCGGCACGAACCAGGCGCGGTGGCGCGGCGACAGGAAATAGTACGGGGTCCAGAGGATCATCTGGACGATCAGATTGACATAGAAGACGAAGTTGAACGCCAGCGAGCGGATAAGGAGCATGGGAGAAGTGCCCGGTGAGGAGGTGTGCGTTGGTTACACCAAGCGCGGGCAAAAAGGAAACGATGCGATGGCCGGCGATGACTTGGTTACCAGTTCGTCAGGCCTGCCACGTCGCCTGCACCAGCCGTTTCTTCAGGCGTGGGCCGGCGAAATCGAGGAACGCACGCAGTTTCACCGGCAGCAAACCCTGACCGGCATGCACGAGACTGACCGGCCATGGCTGCGGCTCGAATGCCTGCAGCACGGCGCGGAGTGTGCCCGCCCGCACCGCAGCTGTGACCTGGTAGGAAAGCACCCTCGTCATCCCGGCGCCGGCAACCGCGGCATCGACCGCCGCTTCCGCGGTGTTGACCCGAAGCCGTGAGCGGATCGGAACAGCGAGCTCGGTCTTGCCGGTGGCAAAAGTCCATGCGGCGGGAGCGGTGAGCCCCTCGAAGGTGATGCAGTTATGTGCCGCGAGGTCTCTCGGGGTCTCCGGCATACCGTGCTCGGCCAGATAGGCCGGGCTCGCGCAAACAACGCGCCGGATCGAGCCGATGCGGGTGGCCACCAGGCTCGAGTCGGGAAGCTCGCCTATGCGGACGGCGAGATCGATATGCTCCTCGCTCAACTGGGTTATCCGGTCCGCGAGCATCAGGCGGATAGCCACGTCGGGGTAGGCGGCGAGGAAGCCGGTGACTACCGGCAGCACATGCAGGCGGCCAAAGACGATCGGTGCGGTGATGATCAGTTCGCCCGTCGGGGCGATGTATTCGCCGGCGGCGGTCCGCTCGGCCTCGCCGACCTCGTCGAGAATGCGACGGCAGGCCGCCAGGTAGGCGTGACCCGCGTCGGTCAGCGTCAGCTGCCGTGTCGAGCGATTCAGGAGACGCGTCTTCAGATGCCGCTCTAGGTCGGAGACCTTGCGGCTGACCGTTGCAAGTGGGATGCCGAAACGGCGTCCGGCGGCCGAAAGGCTGCTGGCCTCCACCGCGGCGACGAAAAGCGACATGGCCTCGAGGCGATCCATGGTTCTCCCGAAAAATGGAAGGATCAATTGCGAATATGACAGCTACATCCGAAACATGGAAGGGGGCATATTTGGTGGCGAAGCTGATCGACGAGAAGGAAATGCCATGCCCCGTATCGCTACACCTGCGTCCATAGAGGCCGCGCCTGCTGCGTCGCAGCCGATGTTGCATGCCGTCGAGGAGCAACTCGGTGTCGTCCCAAATCTCTTCAGGCTCGTTTCCAATAGCCCGGCTGCGCTGGAAGGCTATCAGTCTGTCCGGAGCGCTTGCCAGGGGCCGCCTTCCCGCGCCGACGCGCGAGCGCATCGCTCTGGCGGTCGCCGAGATCAATGGCTGCAGCTATTGCCTTTCCCCCCACACCTATCTCGGCAAGAACCTCGCCAAGCTTGACGACGCCGAGATGGTCGCCAATCGCGGCGGCGGGTCCAACGACCCCAAGGCCGCCGCAGCGGTGCGTTTCGGCGCCAAGGTTGCGCGCGACCGTGGCCATATCGGCGACGAGGATCTCACCGCCGTCCGGCTCGCAGGCTACGATGATGCGCAGATCATCGAGATCGTCCAGCATGTCGCTCTCAATGTCTGGACCAACTATGTCAATGAGGTTGCCAGGACGGAGATCGACTTTCCGCTCGTTTCTGCCCGCAGGGCAGCCTGAATTCAGCAACCGTGAGCCCATTGCAAGGAGTTCCCATGGCCGAAAGACAGAAGGCACGCATGGCGGAGGATGCCTGGAACTCCCGTGATCCGGCACGGGTCGCGCTTGCGTACACAATCGACAGTCGCTGGCGTAACCGGGCCGAGTTCCTGCAAGGACGCGATGCCATCCAGACCTTCCTCACACGCAAATGGGGTCGCGAACGCGACTATCGGCTGATCAAGGAGGTCTGGGCCTTCCGCGACAATCGTATTGCCGTGCGTTTCGCTTATGAATGGCACGACGACAGCGACTTGTGGTTTCGCAGCTACGGCAATGAGAACTGGGAGTTCGATGAACATGGATCGATGCGCTTGCGTATCGCCAGCATCAACGACCTGCCGATCCGCGAGGCCGACCGCAAATATCATTGGCCGCTCGGCCGCCGGCCGGACGAACATCCCTCTCTGACGGACCTCGGCCTTTGAAGGAGGCTTTCCAATGAGCGTTCACGTCTTCACCAGCGATGTCGCCTTTACGCCAACCGTCAAGGCGATCCAGGCCCGCAAAGGCTCACGCGTGGCCTATGCCCGCGTCGAGGAGCGTGGCGGCTGGCAAGCTGATATCACGCCCGATCTCGCCGCCTTCATCGAGGCGCAGACCAGCGTCTTCCTGTCGACGGCCAATGGTGAGGGCCAGCCTTACATCCAGCATCGCGGCGGGCCGGCCGGCTTTCTCAAGGTGCTCGACGAGCGGACGATCGGCTTCGCCGATTTCTCCGGCAACAGGCAATTCATCACCCAGGGCAATCTGGACGACAACCCCCGCGCATTCCTGTTCCTGATCGACTATGCGCACCGACAGCGCATCAAGATCTGGGGCAGCGCGCGTGTCGTCGAGGACGACGCCGAACTGATGGCGAAGCTGATGCCGGAAGGCTACAAGGCCCGCCTCGAACAAATCATCCTGTTCACGGTTTCGGCTTGGGACTCCAATTGCCCGCAGCATATTCCGCAACGGTTCGAAGCTGCCGACGTCGCGGCGGCGCTGGCCGAGCGGGACAAGCGTATCGAACGTCTCGAACAGGAGATCGCGCGCCTGCGCAGTGCCTCATGCGCCACGGTCAAGGAATGATACAGGTCCAGATCGGCTCAGTTCGGCGCAGCAGCCTCGGCCAGCGCGATGCCGGTTGGCGTTGGTTTCACCGGCACGATGCCGCGCGCCAGCGCCAGCAGATATTTGTTATATTCGGTGAACAGCACGCGCAGCGCCCTGGGCTTGGTCAGCCAGCCGCCATTGCCAAGGTTGCTGTTGACAACCGGATAGGGCTCGAGCTTGGCCTTGTGCAGCAGCCGGCCCATTTCCAGCAGGCTGCGCGGCATGTGATAGTTGTTGGTGACGAGGATCACGGTGCCATAGGCGTGGTCTTCCACCCACTTGGCACTTTCCTCGGCATTTCCGATCGTGTCGAGCGCGGCGCGGTCGATATCGACGCAGCAGGAAAACAATTTCTTGTCGCCGCGGGTCGCGACCTGAAGCTGGCGGCGGCTGGCGGAAGGATGCACGCCGCTGATCAGCAGCCGCTCGCCCTTGCCGGACGCCAGCAGACCCATAGCGGCGTCGAGACGCGAATGGCCGCCGGTCAGCACGATGATGGCATCGGCTTTTGCCGGATTGATAGGCGTCGCGAGACGGCTGACAGTGTTGGCGAACCAGCCGAAGCCGCCGGCAAACAGCGTTGCCAGCACGAGCAGAAAGAAAGCGGAGATGCGCAATGCGCCCGCCAATCGGCCGGGCGTGACGCGCTCGCTGAATGGCCCAATCACCAAGGGTAACTGTCCAGCGGTTCCGGTCGACTCGCGCGCGTCCATCGTCTCTATCGTTAACCCCGAAATGCGGCGTTTAGTAGGTGGAAAAGCACACATTACGTTACGCTAATTCTCTATTCGTGATCACCCCGCGTCCGGCTGGCGGACATCGATGTCGCTGAGATAGGTGACGACGGTGACATGGGAGGTTGCCGCCGTCAGCGCACCGATGACCAGCACCATGAGGACGACGCCGAGATAGCCGGCCGAACCGATAGCGAAATTACCGAACAAGGCGGTCGCCTGATCGGCCTCCGGCGTTGCCATGTTGCGCGACGACCACCATGAGAAGACGATGAAGACGAGCACCGCCGCCGCACCCCCGGCGGCTGCGCCCTTCATGCCGGTGACCAGGAAGTGGTGGCGGAATTCGCGCGCGATGAAGCGCGCTTCGGCGCCGACGAAATGCAGCACCTCGATGATGTGGCCGCTGCCGGCCATGGCGCCGCGCGTTGCGAACACCACGGTCAGCACGGTTGCCGACAGCATCAGCGCCAGCACGGCGATGCCGATTGTCACCGTGGTACGGGCCATGGCCACCAGCCGGTCGACCCAGGTGCGATGGTCGTCAAGTGCTGCACTGGGCAGCTTCGGCGTGATCGCGGCGCGCATTGCGGCGAAGTCGGGCGGGTTGTTCTCGTCTATGGTGACGATGATCAGACGCGGCACCGGCAGCTCGTCGATGTTGAGACCCGAACCCAGCCACGGCTCCAGTAGCCGCGCCGTGGCATCGCGGTCGACGATCCTGGCGCTCTTCACACCAGGAAATTCACCGGCGATCTGCGAGGCCTGGGCAAGTGCTGCCTCCATGTCGAGGCCATCCACCGGCTTGATCTGGATGGTCGCCTCGCGTGAGATCTGGTTCTCCCAGACCGAGGCGGTGTCACGCACCAGCGTCACCGCGCCGAAGGTCAGGCAGGAGAGGAAAGTCATGATGGCAATGACCAGGACCAGTGCCCGGCCGGCGATGTTCTGCGCCGGCAAGATCGGCGCCATCTTGCGCTGAACGCGCTGCGTCGTCGCAGCCTTACCGGCGTGCTGGTCTTCGGCATGGTGAACGGAAAGGTCAGTCATAGATATCCAGCCTTCCGCCGGCCAGGATCATGCGCCGTGCGTCGACCTGTTCCATCAGGCCGAGGTCGTGCGTTGCAATCACCACCGCAGTGCCCAGCCGGTTGAGTTCGATGAACAGCCGCAACAGGCGTCGCGCCAGCGGCGGATCGACATTGCCGGTCGGCTCGTCGGCAAGCAGGATCTCGGGCTGCTCGATCAGCGCCCTGGCAATTGCGGCGCGCTGCTTCTCGCCACCCGACAGCACCGGCGGCAGCACATGCATGCGCTCGCCAAGGCCGACCCATTTCAGTAATTCGGTCACGTCGGTGCGGTAGCTCGCCTCCTCTCGCCCGCGCACGCGCAGCGGCAAGGCCACATTCTCATAGGTCGTCATGTGGTCGAGCAGGCGAAAGTCCTGGAACACCACGCCGATGCGCCGCCGCAGATGCGGCAGCTCGGTGCGCGAGATGCGCGAGCGGTCCTTGCCGAAGATGGTGATCAGCCCGCGCGTCGGCTTGAGTGACATGAACAAAAGCCGCAGCAGCGTCGTCTTGCCGGCGCCCGAAGGGCCGCTCAGGAACTGGAAGGAGCGCTCCGGTATGTGCAAGGAAATGTCGCGGAGGATTTCCGGACCCATGCCATAGCGGAGGCCGACATTTTCGAAGCGGATCACGTTCGACGACCTAAAACTTGCGGCGGCGACGAGCCAGCCTTCTCTGGGAAGAGACCATCGGCCGGCATGGTTAACCGGCGGTTAATTCGGAGGTTTTTTAGGCGCGTCACAAGGGTTCCGGTGGGGAAGCGTTAACCATTTCCGTTTACGCAAAAGAAACGAAGACGAACAAGTGCCGTAGTGCTGGGGCCGTGATGGCTGACGATCGAACCGCGCGCCCGGTTTCCGGCGAATTCATGACCGATTCGGCCGCAAATCCTGCGCCGGAACGCATCTTGCGTGATCCAGCCGCCGACGTCGTCGATGCCGACTTCGAGGTGCTGCCGCGCTTCACCGCCAGCATGGACCTTTCACCGCCGCTTTCGCGGGTGATCGCCACGCCATCGCTCGAAGGCATGGACATGTTGCGCAAGCCGAAAGCCGCGATGGAACGGCTGCGGGCGTCGCGCGGCGGGCCGATCTTCTGGATCGCCGGCCTCAGCGTGGCGTTTGCAGCCTTCTGGATCTCGGGCGGGCACGCGCTGGTGCGCCAGGCGCCGCTTCTTCTCGCGGCACAGGAGACGGGCGCTGCACTCAGCATTTCAGGCGTTACGTCGCGTATCGATGCGTCCGGGCCGGAACCTGTCCTGTTCGTCGGTGGCGAGGCCGCGAATGACGGTGCCAGCCCGTTGCCTTTGCCGCCGCTGGAAATCCGGGTCACCGGCAATGACAGGCGCACAACCCGCTATACGCTGGAGACATTCAACCATTCGCTGGCGCCCGGCGAAAGATTTGGCTTTTCCAGCCGGCTCGACGTGCCTAGAAACGGGGTCAAGACCGTCTCGGTCACCTTCGCCAATTAGGGGCGATCATTTCTGGAAAGGCGGCTAATGCCAATCGTGCGTGGCAAGGATATCGAGGTCTTGTTTTCGGCGTCGGCGATTGCCCGGCGCAATCTGGAGCTCGCCAAGGAGATCGCCGGGCACGATTATGAGGACCTTCTGGTGATTTCGGTGCTGAAAGGATCGTTCATCTTCGCCGCCGATCTTATCCGCGCCATGCACGATGTCGGCCTGTCGCCCGAGGTCGAGTTCATCTTCATTTCCAGCTACGGCGCCGGTACCACCAGCGGCGAGGTGAGGGTGCTGCGTGACATCGACAATGAAGTCGCCGGCCGCGACGTGCTGTTGATCGACGACATTCTCGAATCCGGCAAGACGCTGTCCTTCACCCGCGACCTGATGCTGTCGCGCGGCGCCAAAAGCTGCGCCATCGCCGTGCTGCTCGACAAGCGCATGCGCCGCCAGACTGCGCTCAACGCCAACTATGTCGGCTTCGACTGCCCCGACTATTTCGTCGTCGGCTACGGCATGGATGTCGCCCACGCGTTTCGCGAATTGCCGTTTGTCGGCGTCGTCAAGGGCGACGCATAGATTTATCTTCGATGCCGTTTGCGGTTCAGGAAAAGTCAACTTTTCCCCGCCAAACATTCCGCTATGGCAAAGCTCCTGATCGTCGAGGACGATGAGTCCGTCCGCACCCTCGCCGCCCGCGCGCTCGAACGCGCCGGGCATATGATCGACATCGCCGCCGACGGCGCGCAAGGGCTTGCCCTGATCCGCGCAGCACGTGGCGGCTATGACCTTGTCGTTTCCGATATCCGGATGCCGGAAATGGACGGCATCCAAATGGCCAAATCGGCGGCGTCGCTTTTTCCGGCGATGAAGATCTTGCTGATGACCGGCTATGCCGACCAGCGCGAGCGCGCCGAGGAATTGAACGGTGTCATTGTGGACGTCGTGCAAAAGCCGTTCACGCTGGCAGAAATCCGCGCGCGTGTCGAACAGGCGCTCGCCTGTTTTGCCTAGCGGCCAAAGCCTGATTGCAGTCAGGCCGGATCGCAGGTTGCCGCGATTGCCGGCGCGCTGCTCCGGCGCCGATTGGCGTTTAGCGCGAACAGACCGGCGCCGATGATGAGGGCCGCGCCGACGACGGTGGTCGATCGCGGCACTTCGGCAAAGAACAGGAAGCCCCACAGCGGCGACCAGATGATGCCGGTGTACTCGAAAGTGGCGACGCTGTTGGCGGGCGCCAGCCGGTATGCCTGCGACAACAGGACCATCCCAGCCGAAGCGACGAAGCCGCAGGCCGCCATCTTCAGGAAATCGATTGGCGTCGGCCAGATCCATGGCCTGACCAGGAATTCGAGGCTCGGATGCGTGGCGTGAGCTATTCCCCCCAGCCAGAACAGCCCTGCAACCACTGCAGCGCCCAAGAGGTAGACGCCGTTCTGATAGAACGCCATGACCGTGGCTGATTCGGTGCCGCCGATCTTGCGGGCCATCAACTGCGATAAGCCGTACAGCACCGCCGAGGCCAGCGACAGCAGCGCCGCCCAGTCGAACAGCCCGGCACCGGGCCGCAGCATCACTAGCACGCCCAGCATCCCGACCATGACGGTGACCAGCGTCTGCCACGCCACTCGTTCGCCGAGATAAGGGCCGGCAAGCGCCATGATGAACAGCGGTGCCATGAAGTAGAGCGCCACCGCGTCGGCAAGCGACAGGGCGGCGATCGCCAGGTAGTAGACCGTGTAGGAGGTGAACAGGATGAAGGCGCGCGTCGTCAGCATGCGAAATCGCTTTGAAAAGATCGCTCTGAGTCCGACATCGGCATGAACGAGCACGAGAAGAATGGGCAGGGCGACGATGGAGCGGATCGCCATCACCTCGGTCACCGGATAGGTGCCCGACACGGCCTTGATCAGCGGATCCTGGAGCGAGAACACCAGAACGCCGAGGCAAAGGCTTGCCATGCCGAGAACGATCCGGTTCTGCATGTCGTTCGACGGCTCCTTGCTGTGCGGCCCGGAACCGGGCCTGCGTTCGGGGTAAAAAGAACCCGCCACCGTTTCGGGCAGCGGGTACGAGTGAGGACTCTATATTGGTCCGCGGCCGATTTCGCAGCCGCATGTCCAATGGGTGAGGCGACTATTATCCGCCGTTTGACATGTTGCAAACGAATTGGAATGATGCCAGCAATCAGAATTTCTAATGGCGGACAAATGAAGCTCACGCTCGACAGCGATCTGCTGCGCACCTTCGTAGCGGTTGCCGACACAGGCAATTTCACCAAGGCAGCGGAGCAGGCCGGCCGTACCCAATCGGCGGTTTCGATGCAGATGAAGAAGCTCGAAGATGTGCTCGGCGACAGCCTGTTCGAGCGCGGCTCGCGCGGTGTGGCGCTGACGCGCCGCGGCAGCGAACTCATCATCAACGCCCGCCGGATCGTATCGCTGCTGGACGAGACGGCGGCATCGATGGTCGCAGCGCCGCTTGGCGGGCCGGTTCGCATTGGCATTCCGGAGGAATATGGCCACGCGATCCTGTCTCGCGCGCTCGGCGCTTTTGCCAAGCGCCATCCTCAGGTCGACATCACCGTCCGCTACGCGCATTCGGGTGCGCAGATCGCGGCGCTCGCCGCCGGCGACCTCGACCTGGCGGTGGTGTTCGAATGGCAGGACCTCTCCGGCGGAGAGGTGCTGATGCATGATCCGACCGTATGGGTAACGTCGGAGCTGCATCACATGCATGAGGAGCGACCGGTGCCGATCGCCCTCTATAATCGTGCCGGCTGGTGCAAGGATTTCGCGATCAAGTCGCTGGAACAGCGCGGTCTCGCCTACCGTGTCGCCTATACCAGCGACACCAATGGCGGCCTGCGGCTCGCCGTCACCTCCGGGCTGGCGATTGCGCCGATCTCGCGCAGCAACATCCCGGCCGGCTGCCGCGAACTTACGGCCGCCGACGGGTTCGGCGACATTGATTCGTCGAACGTAGTGCTGCGGCGCAATCCGAACGCTTCCGGCGAGGCCATCGACGGCATGGAAGAGGCGATCCGAGAGGCGTTCACCAACCGCTAGAGCAGGGCAGCTTTACTTCAGCTCCAGCAGCCGCTCCAGATAGCTGCGCTCGATGTCGGGGCTGAGCGCGTTGCCGAGCCGCTTGCGGATCGCTTCGAGAATCTGGCGGGCGCGCTGCACGTCGATCTCGTCCGGCACCTTCACCGAATCGCCGAAATCGGGACCCTCGGTGGCGCGCGGCCGGCCGAGCGGATCGCGGTCGGCGTTCTGCTGGCGGCCGCCTCGCTCGCCGTCGCCCTCGTCGCCCTGCATGGCCTGCAATTGCTTCATCATGTCCTTGGCGCCCTTGCGCAGCGCTTCCAGCGCGCGGCCCTGGTGACCGACGGCCTGATCGCCATCGCTGTCGCCAAGCGCCTGTTCGGCGTTGCCCATGGATTTGCCGGCCTCGCCAAACCCTTCATTGGGCTCGAGACCCATGCCTTCGAGACCTTTTCTCAGCTGGTCGAGGTCGCCTTGCAGCTTGCCCTGGCCTTCCTGCAACCGCTTCAGCGCGTCGGCGAACTCCTGCGGCGTCATTGGCCGGCCGAGCGGATCGCGGTCTTCACCTGGGCCGGGCTGCTCGCCCTGTTCGCCCATTTGGCCCTGCTCACCGTTCTCGCCGAGCTGCTCGTCGCGATTCTGCCCGCGCTGTTGCTGGCCGCGCTGCATCTGGTCCATGCGGAACGTCTCGTTCATCATCTCCTGCTGGCGCCGCATGATCTCGCCGAGTTTGTCCATCTGCTGGCGCATTTCACTGTTCTGCTGGCCGCCCTGCTGCTGACGTCCGGCCTGCAGATTGTTCATCATGTCCTGCAGTTGCGAAAGCAATTGTTGCGCGCTGTCGCGATCGCCTGATTTCGCCAGGTTTTCGATCTGGTCCATCATGCGTTCGATGTCGCTCTGGCGCAGTTCTTGGCCGTTCTGCTGCATCTGCGGCGCGTTCGGATTCTGCTGCGCACGCTGGGCGAATTCCTGCAGAAACTGGTTCATCGCCTCGCGCAGTTCCTTCATCGCCTTGTCGATTTCCTCGTCGCTGGCGCCGTTCTTGATCGCGTCCTGCAGCGCCTGCTGCGCCTGGCGCAGCCGCCGCTCGGCCTCCGAAAGATTGCCTTCCTCGATGCCGAGCGCGATCTCCCACAGATAGGCGACCTCGTCGCGCAGCTTGTCGTCGCTGTCAGCCATCTTCAACCGGGTGCGGGCGCTCATGATGGCGAGGTAGTGCGCCATGTTGTCGAACGTATCTTCGGGCCTGAGCGTGATCGCGTCCATCAGGTCGAGCACGCGGCTCTTGGAGTTGGCGTCGAGCGCCAGCACGCGGCGCTGCTCGATCACGGCCCTCGCCAGCGGGTTGGAGAAAGGCCGCTCCGGCATCACCAGCGTCTTAGCCTCGCTGGTTGCCGTATGTCCGGCGTCGTCGGTGGCGACAAGCGTGAGCTTGATGTTGCCGCCGGCCCAGACATGCTCGGTCAGGTCCTTCGTGGTCTTGGCGGCGTTCCCCTTGGCGCCGCGCCGCGGCAGCGTCAGCGGCATTTCAGGCGGGCCATAGAGCGGATGCGCATTCGGCGCCGGTGGATCGGCCAATGCGAAATCCGCCTTGGCGGAGGCCGCGCCGTAGTCGTCGTCGATCTGGTAGTTGAGTTCGAAGGAGCCGTTGACGGCGCGTTTCGGCTCGCCGACGAAGCGGATCTGTGGCGGCTTGTCCGGGATCACCGCGAAGGCCCAGTTGCCGAGTTCGTCATTGCCCGATTGCAGCGTCAGCGTGCCGTTGGTCGTCAGCTTTCCTGTGAACTGGCGCACCGTGGAGGGCGTTGCCGTCGAGGGCGTTGCCGCCGCCGGTTTGGCCGCGTCGGCCTTCTGCCCGGTCGGTTCGATGGTCCTGGCGTTGCCGTCGGCGTCGGCGTAGCTCAGCGTTTCCTCGCCCGAACCGCCGGTGACGCGCAGGGACACATCGCTGCCTTCCGGAACGGTGAAGGTGGACGCAGCCTGCTTGCCATTGTCGGCGAGGGCTGGGTTGGCGAGGGCGGGGGAAGTGAGGAAGACCGGCGGCCTGCCGGTGTAGGCCGGCGGCGTCACCCAGGCGTCGATGCGCGGCGGCACCGCGTCGCGCGCCGCGTGGGCACTGAACCCGTCTGCGATGCGGCCGCCCGACGGTCCAAAGGAGAAGGCAAAGGCGGTGACCAACAAAAGCGCCGCCACGGCGCGCAGCCCCCACGGGTCGCGCTCCGGAACCCGGGTGCGTGGCATGTCGCCACCAAGGTTACCGAGTTTTTCGGCCATGCGTTTCTGGTGCTCACGCCACAGCGCTTGCGAAAAAATACTCTCCCTGCCGCTCGGCCGGTCGGTCTGCACCAGCACCGGGCTGTGCAGCAATTGGTTGGCAGCCTCGATGCGCCGGTCGATCTCGGCGCTGGTCGGCACCCGGAAGAAACGCAGGGGATAGAGCGCGGCAAGGGCTGCGATGCCGAACACTGCCATGAGGCTCATGCGCGCGGTGTCGGGCAGCAGAAGGAAGAGGCCGAGCCACGAGACGCTGAGGAACAGGCTGGCGACGATGACCAGCGGAAGAAGCAACGGCCAGCCACGCTCGACCGTCATCGAGACCCGTGTCGCCAGCCGGCTCAGAGCAAGGCGCCCGGCCAGGCTGCGATCACTGGTGAAGGTGGGTCGTTGCGTCATCGGCCCTTCCTATTCGGGCGGATAACCCGAACCTCACAAATCTATCGCACCGGCCCGAGAATCGGATGCGAAGGACTCAAACTCTTAGATGCATGTCGCTCCAAACATACCAAGAAACACGGCGAAGGCGAGGCAGTTCCCTAAAACGTGAACAGGACTGCCCCCATTATCGTCAGAATTTAGCCGGATTGGTGTTTGCACCGCAGACCAGTACCGCGACACGCTCGCCCGCAGCCGGCGCGTACCGGCCGGACAGGATCGCTGCGAAGGCCGCAGCGCCGCCCGGCTCGGCGATGATTCGCACTCGGTCCCAAAGCGCCGCCTGCGCGGCGATAATCTCGTCGTCGCTGACCAATATGGAACGCTCGACGAAGGCCTCGGCGATTGGAAACATCATTTCGCCGACGCGCTTCGGCGCCAGCGAATCGGCGGCGATGCCCTCGGCTGGCGCATCGACGGGTTGACCGGCCTCGAAGGCGCGATAAAGCGTCGGCGCTCCTTCGGGCTCGACGGCGACGATCCTGATTCGGCCGGCAAACCAGGCGGCGATGCCGCCGATCAGGCCGCCGCCACCGACGGCGACCAGCAGTGTGTCGAGCTCAGGCAGGTCGGCCTCGATCTCGAGGCCAAGCGTGCCTTGCCCGACAAGCGTTTCCTCCTGGTTGAAGGCGTGGATCTGCAGTGCACCGGACTTTTCGGCAAAGTCTTCGCTGGCGACCAGCGCCTCGGCATAGCGCGCGCCACCGACGACCAGCTCGGCGCCGTAGCCGCGGATGCGTTCCAGCTTGGCCGGCGGGCTCACTTCGGGAACGAAGATGGTCGCCTTGTGACCGAGCCGCATGGCGGCATAGGCGACCGCAGCGCCATGATTGCCGCCCGATGCCGCGACAACGCCAGCCTTGGGAACCGGCCGCTCGAGAAGATTGGTGAAGGCGCCGCGTGCCTTGAACGAGCCAGAATGCTGCAGGCATTCGAGCTTCAGGTCGACGGCAAGAGGCGGACGGGCGAAATCGGCCATGTCGACGCGCAGGACCGGCGTGTGGCGCACGAATGGCCGGATGCGGGGTTCCATTGCTGCGATGCGTTCGCGTGTGATGCTATTGCTGTTCAGCACGGCCTGCTCCCAAGGGTTGACATCACTTAGTAACTTAGCAAAATGGCTAAATGCAAGAGGTTGATGTCTTCAAGGCGATCGCCAACGAGCGCAGGCTGCAAATCCTCGAGTGGCTGAAGGATCCGCGCGCGCATTTTCCACGCCAAGCGGATGGCGATCTTGTCGAGGACGGCGTCTGCGCGCTGCTGATTGCGGAAAAGCTTGGCATTACCCAGGCGACGCTCAGCGAGCATATGCGGGTGCTCACCCAAGCCGGCCTTCTCAGCAGCAAGCGTATCAAGCAGTGGACGTTCTATCGCCGCGACGAGGACAGGATCGCCGAGACGAGGGCGCTCATTCAGCACCGGTTGTAGCGCTGCAGGTGCTCTATTCTTGTTTGACCATGATCTTTTCCGAAAACCGGTTCCCACTTTTTCGGGATCATGGGTCTATTCCAGCCAGTCGGGCAGCGAATCCAGTCCGATCAGCGCGTCATAGGTCTGGCGCGGGCGCACGACGTGGAAACGATCGCCGTCGACCAGCACTTCGGGCACCAACAGGCGGGTGTTGTAGGTGCCGGCCTGCACCGCGCCGTAGGCGCCGGCAGTGGCGACGGCGATCAGGTCGCCGGCCTTCAGCCGGGGCAGGTCGCGGTCGAGGCCGAGATAATCGCCGGTCTCGCAGACCGGGCCGACCACGTCGACCGTCATGCGCGGCGCCGCAGCCGGCTGCTGCACTACCGGCTTGATGTCATGGAAGGCGTCGTAGAGCGTCGGCCGGATCAGATCGTTCATCGCGCCATCGACGACCAGGAAGTTCTTGGCGTCGCCCTCCTTCGCGAAGATCACTTGCGAGACAAGAATGCCGGCATTGCCGACGATCAGCCGGCCCGGCTCGAACATCACCTTCAATCGCAGCTTGGTGACGTGCTTCTTGACGATTTGGGCATAAGCGTCCGGCAAGGGGGGTGGGCTGTTGTCGACGCGGTAGGGAATGCCGAGGCCACCGCCGAGATCGATGTGCTCGATGGCGTGCCCGTCGGCACGCAGCACGCCGACCAGCTCCACCAGCAGCGCGAAGGCGTCGTCGAAGGGCTGCAATTCGGTGATCTGGCTGCCGATATGGGTGTCGATGCCGGTGACCTTGATGCCAGGCAGTTCAGCTGCGCGGGCATAGACCTGGCGTGCCTTCTGCCAGGGAATGCCGAACTTGTTCTCGGCCTTGCCGGTGGAGATCTTCTTGTGGGTCTTGGCGTCGACATCGGGATTGATGCGCAGCGAGATCGCAGCCACCTTTCCCAATGCCGTGGCGCGGGCCGACAGCAATTCAAGTTCCGGTTCGGATTCGACGTTGAAGCACAGAATGCCGGCCGAGAGCGCAAAATCCATTTCGCGCGCGGTCTTGCCGACGCCCGAAAACAGGATCTTGTTGGCCGGAATGCCAGCGGCCAAGGCGCGGCGCAATTCGCCTTCCGAGACCACGTCGGCGCCGGCGCCGAGCTTGGCCAGGATCTTTAGCACCGCCTGGTTGGAATTCGCCTTCATGGCGTAGCAGACCAGCGCGTCGAGCCCGGCAAAGGCCTGCGCAAACACGCGGAAATGCCTGGTCAGCGTCGCCGTCGAATAGCAATAGAACGGCGTGCCGACGCTTGCGGCGATATCTGATATCGCCACGTCCTCGGCATGCAGCACGCCGTCGCGGTAGTCGAAATGGTTCACAACAGTGGTTCCGGATGTTGAAGCCGATAAGATCGGCCGATCTCATCGGCTCTAGATCAGCGGGTCGAGAATGAACTTCTTGTCCTTGACCGGTTTTTCCGGCTCCGGCGGCACGGGCTGCTCGGCCTTTTGTGCGTCCTTGCGCGCCTGCACGGCCGCCTCATAGGGCGTGTCGAGGCCGGCTTTCCTGCCGCAGGCCGTTACGGTTGCCAGCGCCACCAGCAGCGTCAGCGTCACCAAAATCCTGCTTGCGGTCATCGATCCATCCGTCTGAAACTTTCGCCCGCCGCTTTTAGCCGAGTTTTGCTGGCATTGCACCTAGTGTGGTGGATTAGAAGTTCCTGCCATTGATGGCATTCGCGTCAAGGAACTTCAAATCCAAAACCACACTAGAATTCATCAATTAGCTCGTGCGGCTTTTGAATCCGAAATTCGCTCGCCGCGCTGCTCCAGCGTGATGCGAATTTCGGATTCGCCGCACGAGCATCACGCCTTGGCGATGTGCTTTTTCCAGTACCGGATCTGCTTCCTCACCTCCGACGGCGCGGTGCCGCCGAAGCTCGTGCGGCTCTTCACCGAATTCTGTACGGCAAGCACCGAAAACACGTCCGCCGTGATGCCGGGGTGAATGGACTGCAAGTTTTCCAGCGGCAGCCTGTCGAGCCCGATTTTCTTCTCCTCGGCCAGCGCCACCGCGCGGCCGGTGACGTGGTGCGCCTCGCGGAACGGCAGGCCGAGCGTGCGCACCAGCCAGTCGGCAAGGTCGGTCGCGGTCGAATAGCCTGACCCGGCGGCCTTCTTCATGGCGGCCGCGTTCACTGTCATGTCGCGCACCATGCCGGTCATCGCCGCCAGCATCAGATCGAGCGTCTCGGCGGCGTCGAACACAGATTCCTTGTCCTCCTGCATGTCCTTGCCGTAGGTCAGCGGCATGCCCTTCATCACCGTCAGCAGGCCGACCAGATGGCCGGTGACGCGGCCGGTCTTGCCGCGCACCAGCTCGGCGGCGTCGGGGTTCTTCTTCTGCGGCATGATCGAGGAGCCGGTGGAGAATGAGTCCGACAGCCTGACGAAGCCGAATTGCGGCGTCGACCAGATGATGATCTCTTCGGCCAGCCGCGACAGATGCGTCGCGCAGATCGCCGCTAGCCCCAAGAATTCCAGTGCGAAATCGCGGTCCGAAACGCTGTCCAGCGAGTTGCGCATCGGTTCGCGGAAGCCGAGCGCCTTGGCCGTCTGGTGCCGGTCGATCGGAAAGCTTGTGCCGGCAAGGGCGGCCGCACCGAGCGGGCTTTCGTCCATCCGTTCGATGGCATCGCGGACACGCGACAGGTCGCGCGAAAACATCTCGACATAGGCCATGCAGTGGTGGCCGAAGGTCACCGGCTGCGCCGCCTGCATGTGGGTGAAGCCCGGCATCACCGTCGCCGCATGCTCCTCGGCCCGTACCAGGAACGCCGTGATCAGGCCCTTCAGCGCCTCGGCGACGCGAAAGCATTCGTCTTTGACCCACAGCCTGAGATCGACCGCTACCTGGTCGTTGCGGGAGCGGGCGGTATGCAGGCGGCCGGCGGCCGGGCCGATCAGCTCGGCAAGGCGGGCCTCGACATTCATGTGGATGTCTTCCAGCCTGGTCGAGAACTCGAACGTGCCGGCTTCGATCTCTGCCAGGATCGTGTTCAGCCCGTGAGCGATTTTTTCTTGATCGGCCGTCGAAATAATGCCCGTTTGCGCCAGCATCTCGCTATGGGCGATCGAGCCTCTGATATCCTGCGCATAGAGTTTGCGGTCGAACGAGATCGACGCGTTGATCGCTTCCATGATCGCGGCCGGACCCGAGGCAAAACGTCCGCCCCACATCTGGTTGCTGGCCTTCTTGTCGCTCATCGCTATAACCCGTTGCTCCGGAGCAGTTTTTAGAAAATGGCAGACGGCAATCGATTTTTCCCGGCCCCGCGCCTCATCCTCGCCGCTTTGGTGGCGGGCGTGCTTGCGGGCGCGGTCGCGGTATATGTCAGCGAGAGCGGTTCTGGCAACAACGCGCCCGCGCCAGTCGCCGTTGGCGACAGCAAGGACGATGTCGCCTGCGCCGCCAAGGCCGACCGCGCCAAGACGGTCGCGGCGGCTGCCACCGGCCAGGTGGCAGCACTTTTGCCGGCTGATCCGCCGCAATCGCTGAAGGGCCTTGCCTTCAACGACCCTGGCGGCAAGCCGATGACGCTCGCCGACCATGCCGGCAAGACGTTGCTGCTCAATCTGTGGGCGACATGGTGCGCACCCTGCCGCGCCGAAATGCCGGCGCTCGACGCGCTGCAAAAAGAAATGGGCAGCGACGCCTTCGAGGTCGTCGCGGTCAACGTCGATGTCGGCGACGACGCCAAGCCGAAGAAGTTCCTCGAGGAAACCGGCGTCAAGGCGCTCGGCTACTACCGCGATTCGACGATGGCGCTGTTCAACGATCTCAAGACGCGCGGCCTGGCGCTCGGCCTGCCGGTCACCATGCTGATCGACGGTGAAGGCTGCCTGATCGCTCACATGAACGGCCCGGCCGAATGGTCGGGACCGGACGCCAAGCGGCTGGTCGTGACAGCGCTCGGAAAGTCGGACTAGGCGCCAGCGATTGTTGCCGATCTTCGCCGCCTTGTTCGAGCCGTAAGCCGGCTTGGCAATCCCTTTCCATCAGCTCTCATTCGCAAGCGTGCACCACTTTACGTGGAGATCGAGTTCATCGATCCGCAACAAAACCGTTGTCCAATTGTCACGAGCGGCACATATTGCCTTTGCGAGAGTGCCCTTTCGCCAATGACAAAACGGGAGATGAAACATGAAGTTCTTCGGCTTCGCGGCCGGTGTCGCCGCCACCTTGACGCTGCTTTCCACCACTTCTGCTTTCGCCGTCACGCAGATCAGCTGGTGGCACGCCATGACCGGCGCCAACGCCGAAGTCGTCGACAAGATCTCCAAGGATTTCAACGCCAGCCAGAGCGACTATGAGCTGGTTCCGGTGTTCAAGGGCACCTATCCCGAGACGCTGAATGCCGGCATCGCTGCCTTCCGCGCCGGACAGGCGCCCGATATTCTCCAGGTGTTCGATGTCGGCACCGGCGTGATGATGGCGGCCGAGGGTGCGATCAAGCCGGTGGCCGAGGTGATGACCGGTGCCGGGATGACCTTCGACAAGAGCCAGTATCTGCCCGGCATCGTCGGCTATTATTCGAAGCCGGACGGCACCATGCTGTCCTTCCCCTACAACTCCTCCTCGCCGATCCTCTATTACAACAAGGACATCTTCCAGAAGGCGGGTCTCGATGGGAACAACCCGCCCAAGACCTGGAATGAAGTGTGGGAAGCTGCCAAGAAGATCAAGGCGAGCGGCGCCGCCTCATGCGGCTACACCTCGACCTGGCTGACCTGGATACATCTCGAGAACTTTGCGGCGTGGAATGACGTGCCCTGGGCCACCCAGCAAAACGGCCTGGCCGGCGGTGATGTCGAGCTCAAGATCAATGCGCCGATTTTCGTCAACCACTTCCAGGCGCTCACAGACCTCGCCAAGGACGGCACCTTCAAATATGGGGGGCGCACCTCCGAAGCCAAGCAGATCTTCCTGGCCGGCGAATGCGGCATCTTCACCGAATCGTCGGGCGGCCTCGGCGACATCGTCAAGTCCGGCATGAACTATGGCATCGGCCAGCTTCCCTACGACACCGACGCCAAGGGCGCACCGCAGAACACCACGCCGGGCGGCGCCAGCCTGTGGGTCTTCGGCAACAAGTCGGACGAGCAATACAAGGGCGTCGCGACCTTCTTCGCCTATCTGTCCAAGACCGATGTGCAGGAATATCTGCACCAGAAGTCGGGATACCTGCCGGTGACGCTCGCCGCCTACGAGGCGACCAAGAAATCAGGCTTCTATGACAAAAACCCCGGCCGCGAGACACCCATCCTGCAGATGACGGGCAAGGCGCCGACCGATAACTCGAAGGGCGTGCGCCTGCCGAATCTGCCGCAGGTGCGCGATATCCAGAACGAGGAGTTCGAGAAGATGCTGGCCGGCCAGCAAACCGCTCAGCAGGCGCTCGACAATGCGGTCACGCGCGGCAACGCCGCGATCGAGGAAGCGCTCGAGAACTGACGAGATTATCTCGGTCAATCGATTGGAATATCGCCCACGCGAGCTCGCGTGGGCGATTGCTGGATAGCGAGGGAAATCAGCCTGTCTCCACGCATCGTCTTTCCCAACAAGATCCTGCCCTACCTGCTGGTGGCGCCACAACTCGCCATAACACTGGTTTTCTTCTACTGGCCGGCCGGTCAGGCGCTTTACCAGTCGATGCTCAGGCAAGACCCGTTCGGGCTGAGGACCAGGTTCGTCTGGTTCGCCAATTTCCGTAAGGTGCTGGCCGATCCGGCCTACCTCAACTCGATCCACGTCACCGTAGTGTTTTCGCTTGCGACCGCGATCGTTGCGATGGGCGTGGCGCTTTTGCTTGCGGTCATGGCCGAGAAGGCCGTGCGCGGCAAAGGCCTGTACCGCACATTGTTGATATGGCCCTATGCCGTGGCGCCGGCGATTGCCGGCATGCTGTGGCTGTTTCTGTTCAATCCTTCGATCGGCTCGTTGGCGTATTTGCTGAGAAGCCTCGGCATCGCATGGGACCCGCTCCTCAACGGCACCCACGCCATGATCCTGCTGGTGTCGGCGGCTGCCTGGAAGCAGATCAGCTACAATTTCCTGTTCTTCGTCGCCGGCCTGCAGGCGGTGCCGAAAACGCTGATCGAGGCGGCGGCGATGGATGGCGCCGGCGAGACCAAGCGCTTCTGGACTATCGTCTTCCCGCTGCTTGCGCCGACGACCTTTTTCCTGCTGGTCGTCAACACTGTCTATGCGCTGTTCGACACGTTCGGCATCGTTCATGCCGTCACCGGCGGCGGGCCGGGCAAGACGACCGAGACGCTGGTCTACAAGGTCTACAATGACGGCTTCGTCAATCTGATCCTGGGTGACTCGGCGGCGCAGTCGGTCATCCTGATGGCCATCGTCATTGCGCTCACCGCCATCCAGTTCCGCTACGTGGAACGCAAAGTCCATTACGGTTGAGGGCAGCGATGATCGGCCAGTCCCCGCTCCGCACCTTCATCGCCCATGCCGTGCTCATCCTTGGCATATTGATCGTGGCTTTTCCGATCTACTACACTTTCGTTGCCTCGACCCACACGCTGCAAACCATCCTCAGGCCGCCGCTGCCGCTCTTGCCCGGCGGCCAGCTCTGGAACAATTACAGCGAGGCGCTGTTCGGCGGTATTGGCCGCATCGGCGGTGTCAGCGTCGGCCAACTGCTCCTCAACACCACGGTCATGGCGCTCGGCGTTGCGGTGGGAAAGATCTTCATCTCTATCCTGTCGGCCTATGCGATCGTGTTCTTCCGCTTTCCCTTGCGCATGACCTTCTTCTGGCTGATCTTCATCACCTTGATGCTTCCCGTTGAGGTGCGCATCCTGCCGACCTACAAGGTTATGGTCGACCTCGGCATGATCGACACCTACGCCGGCCTGATCATCCCGCTGATTGCCTCCGCCACCGCGACGTTGCTGTTCCGCCAGTTCTTCATGACCATACCGGGCGAATTGGTCGAGGCGGCGCGTGTCGATGGTGCCGGGCCATGGCGCTTCTTCTTCGATATCCTCTTGCCACTGTCGCGCACCAACATCGCGGCGCTTTTCGTGATCCTCTTCATCTACGGCTGGACGCAGTACCTTTGGCCGCTGCTCGTCACCAACAGCAACGACATGAACACCATCGTCATCGCGCTGAGAAAGATGGTTTCCTTCGCCGATGCCGATACCGAATGGCACCTGGTCATGGTCACGGCGATGCTGGCCATCGTGCCGCCGATCCTGGTGGTCGTGCTGATGCAACGCTGGTTCGTGCGCGGCCTGGTCGAATCCGAAAAGTGAGAAGCCGATGGCGACCGTCGATCTGAAGGACGTGAAGAAGGTCTATCCCGGCGGCGTCGAAGCCGTGAAGGGGGTCTCCATCGCCATTCCCGACAGGGAGCTTTGTGTTCTGGTCGGCCCCTCCGGCTGCGGCAAGTCCACGCTGCTGAGGATGATCGCCGGGTTGGAGACCATTTCTGCCGGTACGGTCGCCATCGACGGCAAGGTGGTCAACGCCATTGGCCCGACCGAGCGCGACATCGCCATGGTGTTCCAGAACTACGCGCTTTACCCGCATATGAAGGTCTACGACAACATGGCCTATGGCCTGCGCAATCGCGGCACGCCGAAGGACGAGATCGACAGCAGGGTGCGCTCGACAGCCAAGGTGCTGGAGCTTTCGGCGCTGCTCGACCGGCGCCCGCGCGAGCTTTCCGGCGGCCAGCGCCAGCGTGTCGCCATGGGCCGCGCCATCGTGCGCAACCCGAAAGTCTTCCTGTTCGACGAGCCGCTCAGCAATCTCGATGCCAAACTGCGCGGCCAGATGCGGGTCGAGATCAAGAATTTGCAGCGCACGCTCGGCGTCACCTCGGTCTATGTCACCCACGACCAGCTGGAGGCGATGACGCTGGCCGACATCCTTGTTGTCATGAACGCCGGACTGGTCGAGCAAACGGGCGCGCCGCTCGACGTCTACGAGAAGCCAGCCTCGATCTTCGTCGCTTCCTTCATCGGCGCGCCGCCGATGAATCTTCTGGCGCTAACCGGAAGTTCCTCAGGCCCGGTATTGGCTGACGGGACGGCGATCGGCTTTGCGGCTCGCGAAACACCAGCCGTGACACTGGGTTTTCGTCCGGAAGATGCCGACGTGACCTTCAATGCGGAGGCGCTGGCCGGTGCGCTCGTCCTGCCGGCGACAGTCAAGACAGTCGAACCGGTCGGTGCCGAAAGCTTTCTTCACTGCGCCGCAGGCGGTAGCCGTATCGTCGTGCGCGTCTCAGGGCGCGCCGCCGCAAAGCCTGGTGACCAGTTGCGTGTCGTGGCCAAAGCCGAAAAGCTGCATTGGTTCGATCAGGCCGGAAAACGGGTCGATTGAAGCCAGCCTGTCGTCCTGGCCAGCGAACCGCGCGAGGCGCAAGGCCGTTCAGGCAAACACATGCGCCTTGCCCGACACCGTCAGCCGGACGATCTCGCCAACCCCCGGCGTGTCCATGCCCGGCTTGCGCAGGATCAATGGTGTGTTGCCGATCGCGGCTGCGTCCGGCGGATCGGGACTGTTCAAGAGCCGCACCGCGATGGTGCACATCGAACCGGCGAATTCGGACTCCGTCACTTCGCCGAACAGCATGTCCGGCGTGCCCGACATGCCTTCGAGCGATGTCCGTTTCAACAGCACCTGTTCCGGCCGCAGCATGATGCGGACGATATCGCGCCGCTCGGTGCTGTCGACGGCGATGCGGCCGAGCGGCGAGTTGGCGAAGCCGTCCGCGATCTTGGCCGGCAGGATGATGGCATCGCCGAGGAATTCGGCGACCATCCTGTCCTTCGGTTTGAGATAGAGTTCGTGCGGCGTGCCGATTTGCGAGAATTTTCCATCGCGCATCACCGCGACCTGGCTGGCAAAGGACAGCGCCTCCGCCTGGTCGTGCGTGACCAGGATCGTGGTGATACCGGCGGTCTCCAGAAGTTCGGCCACCGCCTTGCGCATCGAGGCGCGCAGCCCGGTGTCAAGCGCCGAGAACGGCTCGTCGAGCAGCATCAGCCGCGGCTTCATGGCCATGGCGCGGGCCAGCGCCACACGCTGCTGCTGGCCGCCGGAGAGCTCGTGCGGCCGCCGTTTCAGGATCGCCTTGTCGAGCCCGACGATATAGGCGAGCTCGACGATGCGCTCGGTGCGCTTGTCCTCGTGATGTCGCATGCCGAAGCCGATATTGGCGGCGATGCTCAGATGCGGGAACAGGGCGCCGTCCTGCGCCACCACGCCGATGCCGCGCCGATAGGCGGGCACGGCGGCGCCGCCATTGGCCAGCACCTCGCCGTCAAGCACGATGCGGCCCTGGTCCGGCGCCTCAAAGCCGGCGATCAGCCGCAGCAAGGTCGTCTTGCCGCAGCCGGACGGCCCGACGATCGCGGTGCGGCTGCCGCTAGCCACGCTGAGATCGACGCCGGCCAGTGCGGCCACCGGGCCGTAGTGCTTGTGCACATCGGTGAGTTCGAGGAAGCTCATCGTCCGGCCATCCGCTTCGACTGGATATAAAGCAGCCAGGTCAGCGGCAGCGAGATCGCCACCATGATGAGGGCGTAAGGTGCGGCGGAGGCATAGTCGATCTCGCCGCTGTGGGCCCAGAACGCCATCGCCAGCGTGCGGGTGCCGTTGGGCGCCAGCATCTGCGTTGCGGTCAATTCGTTCATGATGCCGAGCGCCACCAGCGCCATGCCTGCCGCGGCACCCGGCGCCGACAGGCGGATCGTCGTCGACCACAGCGCCTTGAGCGGTGACCGGCCGAGACTGGCGGCGGCGAGTTCGAGCTCGACCGGCGCCTGCGCGATCGACGCCCGCAGGCTGATCAGGGCGCGCGGCAGGAACATCAGCGCATAGGTAACGAGGATCGTGAACAGGGTCTGGTAAAGCGGCAGAGCGATGCGCACGGTAATGGTGACCAGCGCCAGCGCTACGACGACGCCGGGCAACGATCCGACGATGTAGTTGCAAGCCTCCAGAAGACGCTGCAGCGGTCCCGGCGCGCGGATTGAGATCCACGCCATCGGCATGGCGGCGATGGTGGCGAGCAGGGCGCCGGCGAGCGCCAGGAACAGGGTCTGGCCGAGCGCAAGGCCGATCTCATCGAGGCGCCAGACATCGGCACCGCCGGCTACGAGCCAGCGGCCGATGGTGACGAACGGCACGCCCAGCGCCAGCAGAGTGGTGATAACCGGCAGCAGCAGGCACGGGAGCGTGGCGCGGCCGAGCCTTGTGCGTTGCTGCTGGCGCGCGGCGCCCGAGCCGACGCGGGCATAACGCTCCTCGCCGCGCACGAGCACTTCGATCCCGAGCAGCACGAAACAGCATGTCACCAGCACCGCAGCCAGCATGTTGGCAGCGGGGCCATTGAAGGTCGACTGGAACTGGTCGACAATCGCCGTGGTGAAGGTGTCGAAGCGGATGAACACGTAAAGGCCGTATTCGGCCAGGAGATGCAGGCCGACCAGTAGAGAGCCACCGCAGATGGCGAGCCTGAGCTGCGGCAGCACCACCCGCCGGAACACGCGCCCCGGCCCGAGGCCGACAGCTGCCGCGGCATCTTCGAGAGCAGGATCGAGCCGGCGCAAAGCTGCCGCCACCGGCAAATAGAGGAACGGGAAATAGGCGACGACGGAAACCAGAACGCCCGCCCACAGGCCATGCAGTCCCGGCACCAGGCTGATCCAGGCATAGCTGTGGACGAAGGCGGGGATGGCGAGTGGCGCCACCGACAGCCAGGCCCACAGGCGGGCACCGGGAAGATCGCTGCGTTCGGTCAGCCAGGCCAGCGCCACCGAGAGCACGATGCAGATCGGTACCGCGAGCATCACCAAAAGCAGGGTGTTGACCAGCAGCTCGCCGACGCGCGGCCGGAAGACCAGTGCCGATACGGTCTCCCAGCCGGTCTGCACGGCAATCCAGATGATGAAGGCCAGCGGCAGCAGGGAGAAAAGTGAGATCAGGATGGCGGCAAGCGAAATCCAGGATATCGGCCGCCGGCGCGTCCATTGCCCAGCAACCATGCCGGTCGGCAGGCCAGAGCGTGCAAGGTCGGCCGCAGACTGCATGAGCTCAGGCGCCGTGCCGCTGCCGCCCGATGGCGGAAACGGTCGAACGGCCGCAAACGCGGCCAGAAACGCAGCTTGTCGTCATGGACGAATGCCACCTCGAAAAACAGAGCGCTCCTGCGGAAGCGAATTCCCGCAGGAGCGCAGTCGGTTGCCCTTTTAGGACGAACGCCGACTAAAGCAAGCCGGCTGCCGTCATCAAATCCGTCACCTTCTTGGAGTTCAGCGTCGTCGCGTCGACCTTCGGCGCCTGCAGTTCGGCCAGCGGCACCAGCGCCGGATTGGAATCCGCGCCCTTGCCGACCGCGTATTCGAAGGAATTGCCGGTCTTCAGCACGTCCTGACCACCCTTGCCGGTCACCCATTTCAGGAAGGCCTGGGCTTCCTTCGGGTGCTTGCTGGAGGCCAGCACGCCACCACCGGAAACCGAGACGAACGCGCCCGGATCCTGGTTCTTGAAATAGTGAAGCCCGATGTTCTTGCTGTTCTCACCGGTCTTGGCCTGGTCGCCGTAGTAGTAATAGTGATAGATCACGCCGCCTTCGACCTCGCCGGCATTGACCGCCTTCATCACCGTGCTGTTGCCTTTGTAGGCGGTGAAGTTCTCTTTCATCGCCTTCAGCCAGCCGGCCGTTGCGGCCTCACCCTTGAGCTGCAAAACCGCGCTGACGATCGCCTGGAAATCGGCGCCGGACGGCGAAGCGGCCCAGCGTCCCTTCCAGCTCGGATCGGCGAGATCAAGCAGCGACTTGGGCAGCTGTTCGGCGGTCAGCTTGGTTTTGTTGTAAACAAAGACGGTGCTGCGCGCGGCGATGCCCACCCATTTTCCGCTGGACGGCTGGTACTCCTGCGGAACCTGGGCCAGCGTCTCGGCATCGACCGGCGCGAACAGGCCGGCGGATTCGACCAGCACCATGGCGGGGGAGTTTTCCGTCAGGAACACGTCGGCCGGCGACGCGGCGCCTTCGGCGACGATCTGGTTGGAGAAATCGCTGTCACCGCCGTGGCGAACGGTGACCTTGATGCCGGTTTCCTTGGTGAAACCTTCAACCCAAGCGTCGGTCAGGCTTTCATGCTGGGCATTGTAGACGATGATGCCGCCGTCCTGGGCCATTGCCGGGCCGACGATCAGGCTGATTGCAAGTGCCGCGGCACCGGCAAGGGCGGAAAGAGCATATTTCATGGACGTTATCCCTCTCGATCTCAATGGTCTTTGATTTAGCAAGACTGCACCTATCAATTCCTGATCGGTGTAGTCAACATTTATGAACGGCGCAATCGGGCGCTGGAGGTGAAACCTTCGTGATATTCCCGTATTTTGGCTTGGACATTATTCGCCGGGCACGTAACAAATCAGCGCCGAGGCGCGAATATCGGGGAGTGAACTCTTGTGACCGGCAACGACGAGGCCGAGCTTTCCCGGCTGATGCGGGCCGCGATCGCGGGAGATGAAAAGGCTTACGCCGACTTTCTGCGCCGGACGGCTGCTCTCGTTCGCGGCTTTATCAGGCGCAAGATCGTTCAGCGCGGGGTCGATCCCGAGGACGTCGTGCAGGAAACCTTGCTGGCCATTCATGTGAAACGGCATACCTGGCGGCAGGATCTGGCCGTGCTGCCCTGGGTCTACGCCATTGCGCGCTTCAAGCTGATCGATGCCTTTCGGCGGCGCGGGCGGCGCATCGAGATCGAAATCGACGAGATCGCCGAGACCTTCGCCGAGCCGGAGGCCGAGACGGTCAGCGAGCGCGACATCAATCGGGCCTTGGACGGCCTGCCACCGGCGCAGCGTTCCGTGGTCTCGTCGGTGTCGGTCGAAGGCCGTTCCATCGGCGAGACGGCAGCGAAGTTCGGCATCAGCGAAACGGCGGTGCGCGTGTCGCTGCATCGTGGGCTCGCAACCATTGCCAAACGGTTCGGGGCCAAACAATTCGGGCGGGCCAAACAGTTCAAGCGGGAATGACATGAGGACCGACGATCTCATAAAGGCGCTTGACGCCGATGCCCGCAGCAGGGCGATGCCGCTTGGCTCGGCCTGGTGGGTGGCCGCCGGTGCGGCTACGGGGATCGCGGCGGTGGTTTTCTGGTTGGCGATCGGCCCACGCACCGACATCGCGACCGCCATGCATACGATGCGTTTCCTCGCCAAGTTCGTCTTCACGACTGCTCTGGCCGTCAGCGCCTTCGCATTGATCCGCGCCCTGTCGACACCCGGCGCATCGACGAGCAGGGCGGCGGCATGGATGATTGCCGCACCGCTGTTGGTGGCCATTGCGGTGGTGTTGGAACTCCTTTCCGTGCCTGCGGCCGACTGGGGCACGCGGCTGGTCGGCAGCAATCTGGTGATCTGCCTGACGTTCATTCCGCTGATCGGCATCGGTCCGCTCGCCATCTTCCTAGCGGTGCTGCGCTATGGCGCCCCGACGCGGCCGGTGCTTGCCGGAACCGTGGCAGGCCTGCTCGCCGGTGGGCTGGCGGCAACTTTCTATGCCGCACACTGCTTCGACGACTCGCCGCTTTTCGTCGCCACCTGGTACACGATCGCCATTGCCATCCTTGCGGCGCTCGGCGCGCTCGGCGCGTGGATTTTCGTGCGCTGGTAGCGACGGCCCGCGATCGGAACAATAGGCGCACGGTAGGTGATCGGCCCGAAATCGAATTCGCTCTGACCGGCGGGCGATCTCGGGGATCATGCACATGCTGCGCTCCAGAGGCGCTGGGAGGACTGCCCGGTCGTCGGCCCCTGGTCGCTTCGTTTCTTGAGCCCAGGCGGAAGAGCGGGAACGCCGTGATCCAGGAGGAAAATTTGTTAGCTGATTAAGGCTTGACCAACTCCAAGGGGGTATATTATTTGGATCCATGGATCCAAAGTCGATTTTTAGCGAGCTGCAGGACGAGATCGAGTCAGGTGAATTGGCACCAGGCTCCGTTCTCAAGCAGGAATCGATCGCCGAGCGTTTCGGGGTCAGCCGCCAGCCCGTCCGGCAGGCCTTAGACCAGTTACTCGGGAGTGGCTTGGTCGTGCGGCGTCGCGATCGAAGCTTGGCGGTAGCGATCCTCTCAGAACGGGAGGCGACTGAACTTTGCGAACTTCGGGCCATTTTGGAGGTCGCCGCCTTGGAGCAGTCGGTACCGGGGCTTCAGCCTTCCGCCTTGCGTAAGGCTGAGAGGCTCAACGACGAGCTATTCGCGGAGTATGATCCGTCGCGGATTCTGGAACTCGACCAACAGTTTCACCTCGCCCTGTACAGCGGTTGCACGAATACTCGATTACTTAAGACCGTCGGAGACCTTCGACGAGAATCCCGGCGGTCAACCCTTCACCAAGAGCGTGGCGCGCAGGAGCGAATTGATTTCTTCGAGGAACACGCGGCGATCGTTGCCGCTTGTGCGAGGCGGGATTTCGACGCTGCTGCGCAGCATCTTCGCCGCCATTTAACCCAGACGACTGCAAGACTTCTTTCCATTCCGACAAAGGATCAATCATGAAAATGACCGTCGAGGTGCACTGGGAGCGAGAAGGGGCAGTATTTACCGACAAGCGCTACAGCCGCGCACACGTTTGGCGCTTCGACGGAGGCCAAGTGGTGCCGGCCTCGGCTTCGCCGCACATCGTTCCGCTTCCTTATTCAGTGGAAGCCAATGTCGATCCGGAGGAGGCCTACATCGCGGCGATTTCCAGTTGCCATATGTTGACTTTTCTCTCGATCGCGGCGCCCCAGGGAATCGTCGTCGAGAGCTATACCGACAAGGCGATCGGCATGATGGAGAAGGTCGACGGACGATTGGTTGTCAGCCGCGTCGGCCTCAATCCGACCATTGTCTACGCCGGAGAGCCGCCAACCGCCGCAACGCAAGCGGAACTGCACCACTTGGCGCATGAACAGTGCTTCATTGCCAATTCAGTCAAGACGGAAATCCAGGTAGCCACCTGAGATATCCATTTTACCGTCGCGATTGATCGGTGGATATCCGTAGACTGTTGAACGAGCTCAAGGGCCGGACCGAAGACAGGGCGGCCGTCGAAACGTATTGCGTTGCCAATCCAGCCCTTCCATCCGAAAACTCCGGACACCAAGGAATTAGACCATCGCCTCTTAAACAACCACAATTGGGTTTCGAGCCTAACGCGTCGGAACGGGATGCTCGCCGCGATAGTCGTAGAAGCCGCGTCCGGTCTTGCGGCCGAGCCAGCCGGCCTCGACATATTTCACCAGCAGCGGGCAGGGGCGGTATTTCGAATCCGACAGGCCGTCATGCAGCACCTGCATGATCGACAGGCAGGTGTCGAGGCCGATGAAATCGGCGAGTTGCAGCGGTCCCATCGGATGGTTGGCGCCGAGCCTCATGGCGGTGTCGATCGCGTCGACCGAGCCGACCCCTTCATAGAGCGTGTAGATCGCCTCGTTGATCATCGGCAGCAGGATGCGGTTGACGATGAAGGCCGGAAAATCCTCCGAGACGGTGATCGTCTTGTCGAGATGGTTCACATAGGCCTTTGCCGCTTCGAAGGTCTGGTCCTCGGTGGCGATGCCACGCACCAGTTCGACCAGTTTCATCAGTGGAACCGGATTCATGAAATGGATGCCGATGAAACGCTCCGGCCTGTCGGTCTGCGCGGCGAGACGGGTGATCGAGATAGACGAGGTGTTCGTCGCCAGGATGGCTTCCGGATTGAGCTGCGGGCAGAGCTGGGCGTAGATCTTGCGCTTGACCGTCTCGTCCTCGGTCGCCGCTTCGATCACCAGATCGGCACCCGCAAGATCGGCCATGGTGGGCGCCGCCGAAATGCGCGCCATCGCCTCGTTGCGCAGCTTTTCCTCGAGTTTGCCGGAGCCGACCTGGCGGGCCATGTTGCCGCTGATCGTGGCGATGCCCTTTTCGATGCGGTCGGGTGAGATGTCGTAGACCAGCACCTTGTAGCCCGCAAGCGCGGACACATGGGCGATGCCGCCGCCCATCTGGCCCGCGCCGATGATGCCGATCGTCTCGATCTTGTTCATTACACCGATCCCGTCAAAAGGCTTTGCGGCCTGCTTTTTGTGCGGTGCAAACTAAAAGGGCGGGGCGACTTCGTCTACCCCGCCCTTCACAATTTAATACGCTTTGGCAGAAGGCGTCAAAGCGCCTTTTGCAGTTCCGGCAGAATGACGAAAAGGTCGCCGACGAGGCCGTAATCGGCGACCTGGAAGATCGGCGCTTCCTCGTCCTTGTTAATGGCGACGATGACCTTCGAATCCTTCATGCCGGCAAGATGCTGGATGGCACCGGAGATGCCGACCGCGATGTAGAGATCGGGTGCGACCACCTTGCCGGTCTGGCCGACCTGCCAGTCGTTCGGCGCGTAGCCGGCGTCGACGGCGGCACGCGAGGCGCCGACGGCCGCACCGAGCTTGTCGGCGATCGGCAGGATGACTTCCTGGAATTTCTCCGAAGAGCCCAGCGCGCGGCCGCCCGAGATGATGATCTTGGCCGAAGTCAGCTCAGGACGATCGGTCTCGGACAGCTTGTTCTCGACGAAGCTCGACAGGCCGGGATTGGCCGCCGCCTGAATCGTCTCGACCGGGGCGGAACCGCCCTCGGGTGCGGCCTGGAAGGAGGCGGTGCGCACGGTGATGACCTTCTTGGCGTCGCTCGACTGCACCGTCTGGATGGCGTTGCCGGCATAGATCGGCCGCTTGAAGGTCTCGGGCGATACAACTTCGATGATCTCCGATACCTGCGCCACATCGAGCAGTGCTGCCACGCGCGGCGCGACATTCTTGCCCGACGAGGTCGCCGGCGCGATGATCGTGTCATAGGCACCGGCTATGCCGACGACGAGTGCGGCCAGCGGCTCGGCGAGGCGCTCGGTGAGTTCGTCGGCTTCGGCGAGCAGCACCTTGGTCACGCCCTTGAGCTTGGCGGCAGCATCGGCAGCGCCGTTTGCGCCCTTGCCGGCGACCAGCACATGCACGTCCGAGCCGATCTGCAGTGCCGCCGAAAGCGCCTTGGCGGTCTGGTCGGAAAGCGTCGCATTGTCGTGTTCGGCAATCAGAAGAATTGTCATTTTTTGTCCCTTCGCAGCCTTACAGCACGCCGGCTTCGTTCTTGAGCTTGTCGATCAATTCGGCGACGCTCTTGACCTTGACGCCCGCCTTGCGGCCGCCCGGCTCCTCGGTTTTGATCACCTTCAGCCGCGGCTTGACGTCGGCGCCGTAGTCGGCCGGGCTCTTCTCGTCGAGCGGCTTCTTCTTGGCTTTCATGATGTTGGGCAGCGAGGCATAGCGCGGCTGGTTGAGGCGAAGATCCGCGGTGACAATCGCCGGCATCTTCAGCTCCACCGTCTGCAGGCCGCCGTCGACCTCGCGCGTCACCTTGGCCTTGTCGCCATCGATAACGACCTTGGAAGCGAAAGTGCCTTGCGCCCAGCCGAGAAGTGCGGCGAGCATCTGACCGGTCTGGTTTGAATCGTCGTCGATCGCCTGCTTGCCGAGAATGACGAGACCGGGCTTTTCCGCCTCGACCACGCCCTTCAGCACCTTGGCGACACCCAGCGGCTCCGTCTGCTCGTCGGTCTTGACCAGGATGGCGCGGTCGGCGCCCATCGCGAGGGCGGTGCGCAAGGTCTCCTGCGCCTGCTGCGGCCCGATCGAGACAACGATGATCTCTTCCGCCTTGCCGGCCTCCTTCTGCCGGATCGCCTCTTCGACCGCGATCTCGTCGAACGGGTTCATCGCCATCTTGACGTTGGCGAGTTCCACCGCCGAACCGTCAGCTTTCACACGAACCTTCACATTCGCATCCACAACCCGCTTCACGGGCACAAGGATCTTCATTTGCCTGTCACCTCTTTCACGATAGCCACCTCTTTCAAGATAGTCGGGGGCGCTATAGCAGTGTGCGCCTCTTCAGAGTTGTCGAAAGCCGACATTCCGGACGGAATTCTAGTCTCCGACCGCCTAGTGTGGGAAAGCTTCCGTAGTTGCGGCGACCCCGCACGTCAATATCCGAGGCGCGCCCAAATTATCCGTGACGCACTCAAATCGGTTCAGTCCGGACTGGACGCGCTTCCCCGTCCCCAGCGCGGCGCCGCCTGCGCCGGCTGCGGGTCGCTTGACGCCGGCTCTGCGGCAACAGGCACCTGGCCGACGACCACCACTGCCTCTTCCTCAGCACCGGCAAGCAGTGGTACGGCGCGATTGCGCAAAATGAGCACCAGCACGGCCCCGGCGATGATGCCGCCGACATGGCAGGCCCAGGAAATCTGATCCTCGCCACCGGCGGCGAACATCACAATCTGGAACAGGATCCACAGGATGAGCGGGATGAAGGCCGGGATCCGCAGCGGGATGCGGGCGAAGGCCAGCACCCATACCTTCACCCTGGGGTAGAGGATCAGATAGGCGGCGACCACGCCGGCGATGGCGCCTGAGGCGCCAATCAGCGGAACCTGCGAGTCCCACGCGATCAGGCCTTGGAAGAAGGCGCCGGCGATGGCGCACAGCAGGTAGAAGATGAGAAAGCGTACATGACCGAGCGCGTCCTCGACATTGTCGCCGAACACCCAGAGGAACAGCATGTTGCCGCCGAGGTGAAGAATATCGGCATGCAGGAAGGAATAGGTGACGTAGCTCAAGCTCTCCGGGATCACGACAAACTGCGGAGCCAGTTCGACGCTGTCGTGGACGACCGACGGGATGAAGCCGAGGCCCAGCACAGCAGCGTTGGTGAACTGCTCGCCGCCAAGCGCGGTGGCGAAGTAGATCAGCGTGTTGAACGCGATCAGGCCGATCGTCACATATTGCTGCTTGATGTGGCGCAGCCGGTTGGTGTCATAAAGCGGGATGAACATCGGATCCCCCTCCAGCCTCGGCAGATTCAGCGGTTCTTGCCGGGAACCCATAGCACGTCGGCGTTTCCATTGTCATTGACCGCGCGTGCGGCGACGAACAGAAAGTCCGACACGCGGTTGATGTATCTTATCGCCTCGCGGTTGACATGCTCGCTTGGGTCCTGCGTCAAAGCCACCATGATGCGCTCGGCCCGCCGTGCCACCGTGCGGGCAAGGTGAAGGGCCGCCGCCGCCGCCGTGCCGCCGTTGAGCACGAAGGATTTGAGCGGCTGCAGGTCCTTGTTGAGCAGGTCGATGTCCTTTTCGACACGGTCGGTCTGCACAGCGGTGATGCGCAGCGGCTCATAGCCGAGCGGCTTGCCGTCGTCCGGCATCGCCAGATCGGCGCCGAGGTCGAAAAGGTCGTTCTGGATGCGGCCGAGCATCGCGTCGATCCCCGGATGGGTTGCCGCGGTGTGAATGCGGGCCATGCCGATGCAGGCATTGGCTTCGTCGATCGTGCCATAGGCGTCGATGCGCAGATCGGATTTCAGCCGCCGTTCACCGGTGCCAAGGCCGGTGGTGCCGTCATCGCCGGTGCGGGTGTAGATCTTGTTGAGCTTGACCACGCTCTGCCTCCCGAAATCGCCACCCTCGTCACTTGCGGGTGAAATACACCGCCAGCATGATCAGCACCAATGCCACGAACTGCAGCAGCACGCGGGTCTGCATCAGCTTGTTGGAGGTCATGGCGGAGCCGCCGCGCATCATGTTGATGAGGCCGCGGATCAGCACGATCACCACGGCGACCATGACGAGGACAGCGAGGATGTTGAAGACGGTTGCCATAGTGTGTTTCCAGTCATTGCGTTCAGGCGCGTTTGGCAAGCAGGCGGTAGAGCATTGATGCCGGCAGGACGCGTTTGAGGATAACGCCGATCCTGGCCGGCACCGTTACCACATAATGCGGACGCGGGCGCCGCGACAGAAGCGCATGGCGCAAGGCCGCATGAACCACCTCCGGCCCAGGCTTCAGCCGTGACGTGCTGCCACCGGCCTGCAGCCGTTGCAGCTGCGCCTCGTAGGCCAGACGGTGGACGGAATTCTCACGGTCGATATTCCTGAGAAACCACCCAAGGCCGTTGCTGGCGATCTTCGATATTACCGGCCCCGGCTCGATCAGCGAGACATGGATGCCGCTGCCCTGGAGTTCCTGATGCATGCACAGCATCAGCCCTTCGATCGCGTGCTTGGACGCCGAATAGGCGCCGCGAAAGGGCAGCGGCGCCAGGCCGAGGATTGAGGAGCAATGGACGAGACGGCCATGGCCCTGGCGGCGCATCACCGGCACGACACGGCGGGTGAGGTCATGCCAGCCGAAGACATTCGCCTCGAATTGCTCCCTGAGTGCTGCGACCGGCAGGTCCTCGACGGCGCCGGGCTGGGCGTAGGCGCCATTGTTGAACAGGGCATCGAGCCGTCCGTCCGTCCGTTCCAGCACCGACGCCACCAGCGTCTCGATGGATCCAGGTTCGCGGTAGTCCAGATAGAAAGCCTCGATGCCATCGGCCTCGAGGGCAGCGATGTCCTCTGGCTTGCGCGCCGTCGCGAAGACCTGCCAGCCTTCCGCCTTCAGCGCCCGCGCGCAATAGGCGCCTATCCCGGAAGAAGCACCGGTGACGATGATGGTGCGCAACTCTTCTCCGGGAGGAAGCGTGGTTTGACCTAGGCTTGCCATTTGCCGCAATCCCTTCCCATATTCGCGGCGTCGAGACAATCGAAGGGAACGCGGTTCTTGTTGCGGAAGATCGTAGCCCTCAAACGCGTGCTTTATGACGCGGTCGGCCATTTCGATGCGGACGATGGCTGGGCGATGGCCAGTCATCTGGCGATCACGGCGCTGATGGCGCTTTTCCCCTTTCTGATTTTCGCCACGACACTGGCCAGCTTCCTCGGCGCACAGGCTTTTGCCGACACCGCCGTGCATCTCGTATTCGACACCTGGCCCGAGCAGATCGCCAAGCCGATCGCGCGCGAAGTGCTCAACGTGCTCACCGTGCAGCGCAGCGACCTGTTGACCTATGGCGTGCTGCTTGCCGCCTTCTTCGCCTCGAACGGTATCGAGGCGCTGCGCACCTCGCTCAACCGCGCCTACCGCGTTTCCGAAACGCGCGGCATCATCTATCGACGGGTGCAGAGCATCGCCTTCGTTTTGATCGCCACGGCAGGTTTTCTGGTGATCAGCGTGCTCGTGGTTTTCGCGCCCTTACTGGGGCGGCTGGCCGAGGCCAATTTCGAATGGATAAAGCCCTATATGGGCACGATCACACTGTGGCGTTACATCATCGCCTCCGCCGTCATCGTCGGTGGGCTGTTCGCGGTGCATTACTGGCTGCCTGCCGGCAAGCGCCGCTTCGTCTCGATCATACCGGGCATCATCTTCACGCTGATTGCCTGGCTCATCGGGTCGACCATCTTCGCCGCCTATCTCGACCGTTTCTCGTCCTATGTGACGACCTATGCCGGCCTTGCCTCGATCATGGTCGCGGTCGTCTTCCTCTACATCGTCTCGGCGATCTTCATCCTTGGCGGCGAGCTCAATGCCGCGATCAGCCGCTATCTGGAGGCACGCGCGAGAGTCGGCTGAGTCTTAGTTGAGCATGATCTTTTCCGAAAACCGGTTCCCACTTTTTGCCGCGCTGACCTTCGGTTCGGGATCATGCTTTGGTCGGCTGAGCGGTTGCCAGCCCGACGCCGAGCGTCGCGATCGCCATGCCGACGATCTGGACCAGGTTCAACTGTTCGCCGAATAATACCCAAGCGATGACCGCGGTGACGGCCGGGACCAGATAGAACAGCGAAGCGACTTTCGACATCTCGCCGTCGCGGATCATCACCATCAACAGGAAGATGGCGCCGATCGACAGCACCAGCACCAACCATGCCATGGCGAAGATCAACTCGCCGTTGACGACGACCGTTCGCGTCTCGAAGGCGAGCGAGGCCAGGACCATCACCGATGCGCCGCCGACATATTGCCATTTGGTGGCCGCCACGAGATCGCCGCCGGAGGCGAAGCGCTTCTGCCAGATCGTGCCGGCGCTCATGCCGAGCACCGAGACAAGCGAGGCGGCCAGCGTCTCGGCCGTCACGCCGCCGCCGAGCGCACCGAGCTTCGGCCAGAGCACAATGACCACACCGACCAGACCGATGCCGAGACCGGCCCAATGGCGCGGCAGGATGGCCTCGCCGAGAAATCGGCCGGCCATCACCGCGGTGATCAGCGGCTGCAGCCCGACGATCAAGGCCGAAAGCCCGGCCGGCATGCCTCGATGGATGGCCCAGAACACGCCGCCGAGATAGACGCCATGCATCAGGATGCCGGCGCCGGTCGCGTGCAACGCTTCCGCGCGGGTCGCCCGCCTGGAACCGAGTGCTGCCATCAAGGCAGCCAACAGGACGGCTGCCAGAACGAAGCGCGCGGCCAGGAAGGTGAATGGCTCGGCCCATGGCATGGCGTAACGCGCGCCAATGAACCCGGTCGCCCACAGGACGACAAAGGAGGCGGGGATGAACCGCTTGATGCTGTGCATTTTCGGGAGGCTGCCGCGTGATCGGTGAGGGTTGAGTGTCGCGACTGCTGTAATGCGGTTCAACCTGGCAAGCAAAACCAAACGGTTGATCCATAGGCTCATCCGAATTGAAGGGTGCGCTCATATTTGCGGTCGTATGCGCCGATCTAGAATCCAATCAGCCGCCTGACGTCGGCCGGCGATGCGCTGGCCTCGCGCAAGGCGGCAAGGCCGGTATCCCCAAGACTCTTCGACAGCTTTCGTCCGTCCGGGCCGAGGACGAGACGATGGTGGAAGTAGCTTGGTTGCGGCAGGCCAAGGATCTCCTGGAGCAGGCGCTGCACGCTGGTGGCGGAATAGAGGTCCTGGCCGCGCACGACATGGCTGACGCCCTGCAGCGCGTCGTCGACGACGACGGCGAGATGATAGCTGGTCGGGATTTCACGGCGCGCCACGATCACGTCGCCCCAGTCCTGCGGCCGAGCATGCACCGTGCGTGTTGCGGAAAGCCGCTCATCCGAAAATTCCAGCCATGACAGGTCCGTCCCGACGCGCGCCATCGCAGCATCGACGTCGAACCGCCAGGCGAAAGGCGCATTTTCGGCAATCCGACGCTGGCGTTCCCTCATCGGCATTGCCTTGTCGACGGCGGGATAGAGCGGCACGCCGTCCGGGTCGCGCGGCCAGTCGCGCCCGCGCTTTTCGCTGGCGGCAATGAAGGCGCGGATTTCGCCACGGCTCATGAAGGCCGGGTAGACGAGCTCTTCCCTGATCAGCCGGTCGAGCACCGCCTGATAGTCCGCGAAATGATCCGACTGACGGCGCACCGGTTCTTCCCAGCCAAGCCCGAGCCATTTCAGATCGCGAAAAATGCCGGCCTCGAATTCCGGGGTGCAGCGCGTCGTGTCGATGTCCTCGATGCGCAGCAACAGGCGCCCGCCGGTTGCTCTCGCCAATTTTTGATTGAGCAGCGCCGAATAGGCATGGCCGAGATGCAGTTCGCCATTCGGGCTCGGTGCGAAGCGGAATGTCAGGAGTGTCATCGTTCGGCGGCAATCGGGTTGTGCGGCGCTTTCGCCAATTGCTACTTTGCGCCTGATTACATCTGACATTTTGCGCTGGGAACAAGCAGACATGCAACGTATCGCCACGCTCGACGACATCGCACAAGGGCTGGACGCACTCTGCCTGCTCGACCCGCGTCTCGCAAAGGTGCGCGGCATGGCCGGCGAGGTGCCGCTTCGGCTTTCCGAGCCGGGGTTCAGAAGCCTTGCCTCGATCATCGTCTCGCAGCAGGTTTCCCGCGCCAGCGCCGACGCCATCTTCGGGCGGCTGACAAAACTGGTCGATCCGCTGACGCCGCAAGCGATCCTTGCCGCCGACGAAGCCATGTTTCGCGAGGCCGGACTGTCGCGGCCGAAGCAGCGCGGCCTGATCGCCGTGGCCCAGGCGGTGGTCGACGGCCTCGACCTCGATCATCTCTGCTTGCTCGACGCCACTGATGCGATCACGGCGATGACCAAGGTGTCGGGCATCGGCCCGTGGACGGCGGAAGTCTATCTTTTGTTCGCCGCCGGTCACCCCGATGTCTTCCCGGCACGCGACGTTGCCCTGCAGAGCGCGGTCGGCCACGCGCTCGGCATCGACCCGCGTCCGCCCGAGAAAACGCTGATCCAGCTCGCCGAATCATGGAGCCCGTGGCGAGGTGTCGCATCGCGGCTTTTCTGGGCCTATTATCGCGAATTGAAGGGCAGGGACGCCGCGCCTCCGGCCTGAATTCGCAAAAAAGCATTGAAATCAGGCGCTTTTGGCGTGGCGTTTGATCGACAAGCCGCTTCACATCCCTGTCATGTCGGGCTTACAGTATCCGCGCCGACAGGTTACAGCGCCGCGCATCCAGTTGGATGCGCAATGGACGCTGTAGGACTTTTGAAGCTGCGCATGATCCTTTCCGAAAATCGATCCGATTTTCGGGGTCATGCGCTGAACCAAGGAGGTCAATGACGTGACGGTTGCCGTATCTCCGGATGGGCTTCCAGCACTGGTGCTGAACGCGGATTACCGTCCGCTCAGCTATTACCCCCTGTCGCTCTGGTCTTGGCAGGACGCCATCAAGGCGGTGTTCCTCGAGCGGGTGAACATCGTCGCCGAATACGAGCACGCCGTGTCGTCGCCGACCTTCTCGATGAAGCTGCCGAGCGTCGTCAGCCTGAAGGCCTATGTGAAGCCATCGCGGCATCCGGCCTTCACCCGCTTCAATGTCTTCCTGCGCGACCGTTTCCAGTGCCAGTATTGCGGCACGCCGGAGGATCTGACCTTCGACCATGTCGTTCCCCGCCATCGCGGCGGCGCGACGACGTGGGAGAATGTCGTCGCCGCCTGCTCGCCGTGCAATCTGAGAAAGGGCGGCATGATGCCGGCGCACGCCAAGATGTGGCCGCTGCAGAAGCCCTACCAGCCGACGGTGCATGATCTGCACAACAACGGCCGCCTGTTTCCGCCCAACCATTTGCATGAAAGCTGGATGGATTATCTGTACTGGGATGTCGAACTCGAACCTTGAGATCGTCCGATAATTCGGGAGGCTGGCCGTCTGAAGCGATTGTCTGCGCTTCCGATGCTCACGGACCCAAATGTCCGCTGCGCTTCGGTTCTCGACAATCACTCCATACGACTCAGCCTGCCGAATTCTTGGACGATCTCGCGCCGCGCTAGATTTAATCGCGCGCAAACGCACCACGGAAGGCGACCACGGCCAGGACAAAACTGGCGATGGCGTTCCAGCCGGCCAGCGAGAGGCCGAGAATGCGCAGTGCCGCCTTGTCGCAGGAGGGCGGGACGAATTTTTCGAGCGCGTCGAGCACGCCCTTGCCGCCGGTGTCCACCGGTCCTGCAGCCGCCGCACAATTGGTCGGCCCCGGCCACCACGCCCATTCGACGCCGGAGTGATAGACGCCGAGATAGAGGCCGTAGACCATCAGCAGGCCGCCAACGGCCAGCAGGCCGCGTGTCAGCCAAGTAGGCCAGCGCAACGCCGACGACAGCACCGCCAGCAGCATCAGCGGCACGCCGATGTAGTAGGGGGTGCGCTGCTCCAGGCAGAGCTTGCACGGGATGTAGCCGCCCAGGTGCTGGAAGGCCAGCGCCGAGCCGACGGTGGCCGCCATGGCGACGGCGAGAAACACCGCCGTCCGCATACGCTGGCGTCCAGTGTCGGCACTCACGGTCGCTGTCATCGATCTACCGTCCATTCCCGTCAGAGCAAAGGATGGGTCAATTTGAACAACCTTTGCTCTAGCCCGGACTTCTCATACTAGCCCGGACTTCTCATACTAGCCCGGACTTCTCATACTAGAAGGCGTATTTGACGACGATATAGAGCGAAATCAGGGCAGCAGCGGCGGCGCCCGCGATCATTCCAAGGCGCTTTTCGATGAACTCGCGGATCGGTTCGCCATAGCGGCGCAGCAGCCAGGCGAGGAACAGGAAGCGGGCGCCGCGCGCCACGATGGCCAGCACGATGAACAGCAGGAGATTGACGCCGATAACGCCGGACAGGATCGTCACCACCTTGATCGGCGGCAGATGGGCGAGGCCGGAAGTGATCAGCATCAGGATGATGAAGCCGATTCCCGACGAGACGCGCAGCGCCTCGAAGTCGTCATACTTGCCGTAGAATTCGAGGATCGGCTTCGCCACCGTGTCGTAGGCATAGTGGCCGATGTACCAGCCGGCGATGCCGCCCAGAACGGAGGCCAGCGTGGCGACCAGCGCGTAGCGATAGGCGCGATCCGGCCGCGACAGTGCCATCGGCAGGTACAGCACGTCGGCCGGCACCAGGAACACCGAGCTTTCGACGAAAGCGATGAAGGCCAGCCACCATTCGGCGGATTTCTTTGCCGCCAGCGACAAGGTCCAGTCGTAAAGTCCGCGAAGCATCGGCACTCCTAATGCACGTCGCCCAAAATGCGCAGCGGTTTTGGGATAACAATGCATAAAAACAAAGACCAAAAGCGCGCCACATGAATCTCTCGAGACGCGACGCGCTTCAATGCGCTGCCTGTCTAGAAAGATTTTTCGCGCCGCACAATGGCCGCAGCTTCACGAAATCGAAGGCTGGGGTTGAGCGAAGGCCGCATGTCGGGAATTGGCCAGTTGACGAACAGGCCTCCAACCGTATAGTCCGCGCCCATCCAGGCCGCCCGGCCTGAGCCCCTATGGCGGAATTGGTAGACGCGCTCGACTCAAAATCGAGTTCCGCAAGGAGTGCTGGTTCGATCCCGGCTAGGGGCACCATTTTCCACCCGAGACGTCTTAAAAGCTCGGCGGGATGTTATCCCAGGAGCATCCTGGGATAATCACAATCGAGGCCGGTCCTTCCTGACAACGAGGCCAGTCCTTCCTGATTAGATCGGACTCCGTAGCTCAGGTCGCCATCACATCGGCCCCGGGACCATCTTGGTCGGCTGCTCCGGCATGGGAAACGCGTAATTGTCGCATTTCACGTCCGGGTTTGTCGGGCTGAACATTCCGAGCGGGTTGTCCTTGAACAGCCAGGCGTGAAGATCGTAATGGTAGAACTCCGTCGGAATAAGCGGATAATGCCCCTCCATCGGCCCCTGGAACGTCTGTCCAAAGAGTTTCGGCGGCTCCTTCGTATCGGGCGTCAACGGTGCAAGCCATTCCACGGCCACCAGGCGCAAGCCGCCGTCGACCGGCTCATAGATAAGGACATTGGGGCGCGTCGGATCTGGTGTCGGGCTGACGCTCGCGACGTTGACGAAATGAATGCCCATCGCGCCCTTAGGATAATCCATAGCTCCAGCCACTTTTTCGCCGCTGTAATAAACGCATCCGACAGTCGACAGATAGAGGTCGCGGATGGCGGCCTTGTAGTCCTCGTACTTGGCTAGCGATTTTTTCAGGGCATCGATCTCGGCCTTGTCGGGCTCGGCGGCCTGACCTGCAGCCGCAGTCAGGCAGGCGCCGATGAGGCCAGTCAAAGCGAGTATGCTGCGGCGCCTGAAGTAATTTGTTTTCGTCATGCATTCCTCCCAGATTTTTTGTTCTGGCCGTGCAAGGCGGCAATGATGCTGGTTGCGCGGCCGAGATTATCGCCGATGCTAATCCTTTCCGCTGGCCGGGAGAATTAGCCCTCATGACCTAGGCCTCGACTGTGCCTTCGTCATCCCAGGGTCTGCGCCGCGTCGCTTCGCTCCTTGCTCCGCCCGGGGATAACGAAGTGGAGGGGTGTTTCGGCTAATCCTAGAGGTTTGCGATTTGCCACTGACGGGAATTATCGACGTTCGCTGCTGATTGGCCCCGACCTGTCAAAGTCACTGGGTCGAGGAACCAGCAGCACCATCAGCCTACCGCCGTCCCAGCAAGCTCTTCATCCGGTTGTGCAGCAGGCGCGCCATGTTGCGGGTTTCGCGGTAGAGGTGAAGCTGCGACGCCGCCTGGCGGGCGAGGCGGTCGGCGTCCGGTGTCAGGCCGATGACCAGGGTGCCGATGGGCCTGCGCTCCGTCCACAGCCGGCTCATCACCGGATGGTCGGGCACGGCGCAGGAATCGGTCATCATGATGTTGGGGTCGTCGAGGTGCTGTCTGGTCACCTCGATCATCAACAGCGTGCCCGGCGAATAGGCGGCGAGCGTCTCGTCATAGGCCGTCTTCCAGGTGTAGGCGACGCCGGCCTCGACGAAGACGATCAGGCTGGCGATGGTGCGGTCGTCGAGCGTCAGCGAATGGATGCGGCACAGGTCCTGTTCGGCGAGCCGGTGCACGGCCTCGCGGGCGAAGGCGGCGCGGTAGCGGTCGATGGCCATGGCGGTGCGCTCGCGGCCTTTCCAGCCTGCTGCTTCCAGCGTCAGGAAGCGTTCAATGGCATGGCGGATGTTTTCCGGTCCGCGCGCCACCAGATGCTCCAGCCTGCCGAGGTCGGCGAGGCGGCGCTTCAGGCGGCGGAACTCGCGATAGTGGTGCGAGCGCAGCGAGGCCTTCAGATAGTCATTGCCGTCGAGCCCGCTTTCGAGCATCGGGCGTTCGGCCTTGCCGGTGGTGACCAGCGTCAGGCCACGCGTCTCGGCGACCGTCGCCAGCAGGCTGGCCACCGGCCCGTCGAGCCGGATGTCGGGCAGCACCAAGACTTTCGGCAGCTTGAGATGCGGCCGTGACAGCATCGAGAAGAAATCCTCGACGACGCCGACGGGATCGTCACGGTCGACCAGCGGCGTGCCGATCGGGCCGAACGGGCTCGACCATGTGCGCATGACCCGCACGCCGAGCGGCATCGCCGGCCGCTCCACCGAGAACGGCACTAGCAAGCGCAGCCGGTTGCGGTATTCGTCGCCGTCGCGGATGACCGCCAGCCGCACCTCGCGGTCTTCCAGCCGCGGCATGGCAGGCGCCAGGAATCGCGGGTTGAAGAAGACGTTGGGCTCGATCGTGCGGGTGCAGAGATAGTCGAGTTCCTCGACCAGATCGAAGCCGGCTGAGGCCGGGTAGACGGCCAGTTTGCGCTCGGGCCGGTCGTTGGCCAAGAGCTCGATATGGGCGGGGTCGGCTTCGCGGGCGAGCCCGGCGAGGCCGGACACCATGGCGCCGGCCGGGCCGCCGCTGGTTTCCTCGAGCAACGGGATGGCAGCCATCATGCGGCTCCTTCGGCGGCTACGAAAATGGCCATGACGATGCCGAGCTTGCGCCACACCGTGAAGGACAGCGCGCCGGCCTCGAAGATCATGGCGAAGGCGGTGGCCATCGCCGCGCCCCACAGGCCGAAAAGCGGAATCAGCACCAAATTGAGACCGATGTTGAAGGCCAGCGTCATGGCGTAGACGGCGGCGCAGATGTTCTGGTTGCCGCTCATTGTGAGCAGGCTTTCGCAGGGGCCGACGGCGGCGCGGGCGACGACGCCGAAGACCAGCAGGAACAAGAGCGGGTAGCCGGCAACGAATTCAGGCCCGAACAAGGCCAGCATCGGCTGGCCCAGCACCAGCACCAGCAGCGCCATCAACAGCGACGGCCAGAAGGTCCACGACACCGTTTCGCGGGCGAAGGCGGCGAGCTTTTCCGGCTCGCCATGGGTGAACTGCGCGTAGCGCTGGGCGACGCCCGCCTTGACCGCGAAATAGACGAAATGCACCAGCGCCAGCGTTTTCACCGTGGCGAAATAGACGGCGACATCGTTGGGCTTCATATAGGCGCCGACCATCAGCACGTCGGCATTGGTGAGCAGGAAGAAGAAGCCTTCGACCAGGAAAATCGGCAGCGACACGAGGAACCACTGCGCGAAATGAACCTTCTTCGGCCCGGCCGGGATATTCCTGTCCATCCGCGTCGTGACGCCGATGAGTTGACCGATTGTGGTGGCATAGGCGGCGGCGATCGAGGCAAAAATCGCGGTCCTGGCGTCGGGCGCAAAGCCGACCAGAAGCATCAGCGCCATGAGCGCCAGAATCAGCACCGGCCGCACCAGATAGGTCGGCGCCAGCGCAAACAGCGCCCATGAGTTGGCCCGCGCCAGCCCCTGCAGCAGATCGGACATGGCGATCATCGGCATGCAGATGAGGCCGAGAATGAACGGCACGACATAGTAGTTTTCGATGAAGGGCGAGAGCAGCCAGACGCCGAGCGCGCCGAGCCCGGCGATCGCCGTCGAGGCAACCAGCACGAACAGGCGGCTGGTCAGCACGATGCCGCGCAGTTCGGCCAGCATGTTGCGCTCGCGATATTCAGGAATGAAGCGGATGACCGAGGTGTGGAAGCCGAGACAGGCGAGATTGCCGACGATGACCATCGTCACCCAGACGAGGACGAAGATGCCGTATTCGAACGAGCCCATCCAGCGCGCCATAAGCACCTGGCTGACGAAGGCGATGACGGCGCTGACGATGCGGATGGAGAAGGCGATGAGCGACATGCGGCCGGCTTCGCCGCGCTCGTCGGCGGTGAACAGCACGGCATCGATGCGGCCAAGCAGCGGCTTTACGCGCAGCGCAAGGCGCTGCGGCAAGAACCGCCCGGCTGTCGTCGCCGCGGAAAAGCGCACCCACTACTCTCCGTTTTCCGCCTCTTTTCTGGCTATGCGTCTAACGAAAACACATTAAGAAACGGTTGGGTGGGGTGCTTCCTTCTCCCGTCACTATCCGGGGAGAAGGTCCCGGCAGGGGGATGAGGGGCGGCGCCGACTTTCGAGAATTTTACGCTGCCCAATATTGCCTGACGTGGGTCGCGGTATCAGACAATCATGCGTTCAAGTTCATCGACGAGCGCCATTCTGCCGTAGAAACTCTGGACTATCGCCGGTAGAAAAGCCTCGCAGTTCGACTGCTTCCGACCGAAATAGGTGCCTCAACCGCAAGCCGAGCAGACGGACGAAATACAGCTGCGTTCGTCCGTTCCCCTCACAATGGGTGAATGTCGGTGAAGATGGTTTGAGAAAGTGACTGTGGACGAAGTCGCTTTCGCGGGATACTAGCGGATCAAGCCGGCGGGACAGCGCCCCCCTCTGGCCGCCTGATATCTCCCTCAGGTGGGGAGATTGGCTTATCGCGAGCGCCGGCGCTGCCCCTCATCCGCCTGCCAGCACCTTCTCCCCGTAAAGTGAACGGGGAGAAGGAAAGCTTACGCAAACGCCCCGTGGCAGTGCTTGTACTTCTTGCCCGAACCGCACGGGCAGGCCTCGTTGCGGCCGACCTTGCCCCAGCTTGCCGGGTTGTTCGGGTCGCGGTTTTCGGGGGCGACGATGGCGTGGGTCTCCTGGCGGACCAGGAGCCCGGTCTCGCCGCCGTTAAAATCGTCCTCGCCGGTGGTGCCGTCGAGATGGCTGCCGAACATGTCGGGGGTTTCGGGCGGCGGCGCTTCGGCGGCCTGGCGGACCAGCTCGACGCGCATCAATTGCGCGGTGACGGCCTGGCGCAGATTGCCCAGCATCGCCTGGAACAGCTCGAATGCCTCGCCCTTGTATTCCTGCAGCGGGTCGCGCTGGGCATAGCCGCGGAAGCCGACGACCGAGCGCAGATGGTCGAGGTTGACGATGTGCTCGCGCCACAGATGGTCGAGCGTCTGCAGCACCACTGAGCGCTCGACATAGGTCATCACGTCGGGGCCGAAGCGCTCGGCACGCTCTTTCGCGGCAGTCTCGGCGGCCTGGCTGATGCGCTCGCGGATGTCGTCCTCGGCAATGCCCTCTTCCTTGACCCAGTCCTCGATCGGCAGGTCGAGATTGAGGAATTCGGCGACCTCGGCCTTGAGGCCGGCGACGTTCCACTGCTCGGCATAAGCGTTTTCGGGAATGGCCTTGGCGACGATCTCCTCGATGACGCCCTCGCGCATCTCGGCGATGGTCTCGGACAGGCCTTCACCGTCCATCAGCTCGAGGCGCTGCTCGAACACCACCTTGCGCTGGTCGTTCGAGACGTCGTCATATTTCAGCAGGTTCTTGCGAATGTCGAAATTGCGCGCCTCGACCTTCTTCTGGGCTTTTTCCAGCGCCTTGTTGATCCAGGGGTGGATGATCGCCTCGTCTTCCTTTAGGCCGAGCTTCTGCAGCATGCCGTCCATGCGCTCGGAGCCGAAGATGCGCATCAGATCGTCCTGCAGCGACAGGAAGAATTTTGAGCGGCCGGGATCGCCCTGGCGGCCTGAGCGGCCGCGCAACTGGTTGTCGATGCGGCGCGACTCATGGCGTTCGGTGGCGAGCACGTAGAGGCCGCCGGCGGCCAGCGCCTTTTCCTTCAGCCGGGCGACGTCGTCGCGGATTGCCTTTTCCCTGGCTTCGCGCTCGGGGCCTTCAGGCATATCGCCAAGCTCCTCGGCGATGCGCATATCGGCGTTGCCGCCGAGCTGGATGTCGGTGCCGCGGCCGGCCATGTTGGTGGCGATGGTGATGGCACCGGGTTTTCCCGCCTGGGCGACGATCGCCGCCTCACGCTCGTGATGGCGGGCGTTCAGCACCTCGAAATCCGTAAAGCCTTCCTTGCGCAGACGCGCGGCCAGCTGCTCGGATTTCTCGATCGAGGTGGTGCCGACCAGCGTCGGCTGGCCCTTGGCACGGGCTTCCTTGATCTCCTTGACGATCGCCTTGTATTTCTCCTCGACGGTCCGGTAGACCTCGTCGTCTTCGTCAATACGGATCACCGGCAGATTCGTCGGGATCTCGGTGACCTCGAGATTATAGATGTTGCCGAATTCCTCGGCCTCGGTCAGCGCCGTGCCGGTCATGCCGGCGAGCTTCTTGTAGAGGCGGAAATAGTTCTGGAAGGTGACGGAGGCGAGCGTCTGGTTCTCCGGCTGGATCGCCACATGCTCCTTGGCCTCGAGCGCCTGGTGCAGGCCTTCCGAATAGCGGCGGCCCGGCATCATGCGGCCGGTGAATTCGTCGATGATGACGATCTCGCCGTTGCGCACGATATAGTCCTTGTCCTTCTGGAACAGCTGATGCGCCTTCAGCGCATTGTTGACGTGGTGGACGATGGCAACGTTCTCGACGTCGTAGAGCGACTCGCCCTTGAGCAGGCCGGCGTCGCGCAGAAGGTTTTCCAGCTTTTCGGTGCCCTCCTCGGTGAAGATCGAGGTCTTCTGCTTCTCATCGATCTCGTAGTCGGACGGCTCGAGCTTCAGCATGAAGGCATCGATGGTGTTGTACATTTCCGAACGGTCCTCGAGCGGACCGGAAATGATCAGCGGCGTGCGCGCCTCGTCGACCAGGATGGAATCGACCTCGTCGACGATTGCGTAGCTGTGGCCGCGCTGCACCATCTGGGCGCGCTCGAATTTCATGTTGTCGCGCAGATAGTCGAAGCCGAGCTCGTTGTTGGTGGCGTAGGTGACGTCGGCGGCGTAGGCAGCATGGCGTTCCTCGTCGGACAGGCCATGAACGATGACGCCTACGGTAAGGCCGAGGAATTTGTAGACGCGGCCCATCCATTCGGAGTCGCGTTTGGCAAGATAGTCGTTGACGGTGACGACATGGACGCCCTTGCCGGCGAGCGCGTTGAGATAGACCGGCAGCGTGGCGACCAGCGTCTTGCCCTCGCCGGTGCGCATCTCGGCGATGCCGCCATTGTGCAGCACCATGCCGCCGATGAGCTGGACGTCGAACGGGCGCATGCCGAGCACGCGGCGCGCCGCCTCGCGCACGGTGGCGAAGGCCGGCACCAGGAGATCATCGAGGCTGGCGCCGTTGGCGACGTCCTGGCGGAATTTTTCCGTGCGGGCCGCCAGCTCGGCGTCGGAGAGCGCCCGCATCTCGTTTTCCATGGCATTGATCGCTTCGACGCGCGGTCGGGTCGACTTGACCCGACGATCGTTGGAGGAGCCGAAAACCTTACGGGCGAGACCGCCAAAACTGACCATTCAATGGTCCTTTCGATAGCATTCCAAGTCGTTGCGACGGGTGCCGACGGCCCCATCAAATCCACGTGAAACGCGGACAAACGCAAAGAGCGCCCGGAAAACGGTTCTGGACGCAAAGTCGTTGGACAGATAAGAGGGGGCTCAATCGATGTCAACGGCGCGCTCGCCCTGTCGACCGTGCCAAATTCCGCCACAATCTGGCTGGTCTGGAAGCCATCCCGCTCTAGCTATCCCCCATTGGAGTTAATCGTATGTCCTTATTGTTCCGCCGCGCGTCCCTCGCCAGCCTCGGCCTGGCATTCGGGCTGTCGGCCCTGTCGCTGTCGCCGCTGATGGCGCAGGACACCGCCCCCGCCCAACCAGCCCCGGCCCAACCGGCCGCCCCCGCCCAACCGGCCGCGCCGGTCGATCCGAACGCCGTGGTCGCCACGATCAACGGCCAGACGCTGACCGAGGCAGACCTTGCCCTTGCCGAAGGCGAGCTGTCGCAGCAGTTCGCGCAGATGCCGCCCGAACAGCGCCGCGCCGCAGCACTTTCGGCGGCGATCGAGATCAAGGTCATGGCTGCCCAAGCGGTCACCACCGGCCTCGATAAGGATCCCGACTTCCAGCGCCGCATGGCATTCCTGCAGCAGCGCGCCCTGCATGGCGAAATGGTCGAGAAGGATGTCGTCGGCAAGGTCACGGACGCCGAAATTCGCGCCCGCTACGATCAGGAAATCGCCAACACGCCGCCGACCAACGAGGTGCATGCGCGTCACATCCTCGTGAAGACGAAGGAAGAGGCCGATACGATCATCAAGCAGCTCGACGGCGGCGCCGATTTCCAGAAACTCGCCAACGAGCACACCAGCGATCCGAGCGGCAAGACCAGCGGCGGCGATCTCGGCTGGTTCGGACCCGGCCAGATGGTGCCGGAGTTCGACAAGGCGGTCTTCGCGCTGGCGGTGGGCAAATACACCGAGCAGCCGGTGCAGTCGCAGTTCGGCTGGCACGTCATCCAGGTCGAGGACAAGCGCGCCAAGCAGCCGCCGGCCTTCGATCAGGTCAAGGACCAGGCCCGCCAGGCGGTTATCCGCGACAAGTACATCGCGCTGGTCAAGTCGCTGCGCGCCGAGGCCAAGGTCGAGATCCCGGACGAGAAGCTGAAGAAGACGGTCGACGCGCTGGAAAACACCAAGTAGGCCAGCCCGCCACCGCAGATGATGGAGACGATCAATCGTTGGCGCCGGCGCCGCCCCCCGATAATTGTGCCTCTGATGGTCTCCATCACGACAGGGCGTGGGTTTTGCTCTGCCGCCCCTGTCGCTTCTACCTGGTGGTGCGCCCGATGACGCGTCGACGCCTCCGCCGGACCGCCGCGGCGTTGACCGAGTCGGCATCGTCGGCGGCTATGCCCTTCAACACATAGCCAACCGCCCTGCGCAGCGTCGCTTCGTCTTCGTCGAGGCGATTGGTCAAAAGATGCGTCCAGGCAAAGGAGGCGACCAGGTCGGCGACGAGCGTGGAATCGACGTCGGCCGCCACTTCGCCTCTTGCCTTGGCGCGTTCGATCATCTGGGCGGTATGGGCATGGCGTCCTTTCGTGTATTCGACAAGCACGGCGGCTACGGTCGCATCCGACTGCGCCTCGGCGATCAGCGATTTGAAGACGCTGCCTGAGGACGTTTCATGCCAGTGCGAGAACAGGTTCTTCAGGAAGCCGACGAGATCATCCTCGAGGTTTCCGGTATCGGGGTTGTCGACGCGCTTTAGCCGCTGATAGACGTCGAAGAGCAAAGCGGCCTTGCTCGGCCACCAACGATAGATCGTAGGCTTTCCAGCACGCGCCCGCCGCGCCACCGCTTCGATCGAGAAGCCGGAATAGCCGGCCTCGACCAGCACCGCCTCGGCGGCGTCGAGAATGGCGTCGGCGCTGTCGGGGTTGCGCCGCGCGCCAATTGATTTGCGGGCCTGATCTGCGTCCTCACCCATCTGCTGTTTTCCTTATCGGCAAGTTTCCTCAGCATGCATATACGAGCTCTTGACGAAACGGAACGGCCCGTTTTATATAACGGAACGTTTCGTAACGATAAGGAGAGAACCAATGACCTCGACCGCCGCCCGCTTCTCGCGCCTCCGCTTTGCGCTGCTGGTGCTTGCCGGCCTCTATCCGCTGATCACCGCCATCCTCTATGTCGTGTTCCCGCTGACCGAACAGTGGGAGATCTGGCAGCGCACGCTGGTCATTGCCCCGCTAATGGTCGCGATCATGATCTGGGGGCTCATTCCCGGCGTGCAGAAGATGTTCCGGAGGTTCCTCAATCCTGCCCAATGACGCAAGCGTGCTGCCGGCAGTTTGGTGTCGTCCGCAACGGTCGGGAAAACGCCCTTGCACCGGCGCCCGCTATCGGGCAAACCGGCGTTCCCCTTGCGATTTTCCCGCCCGAGGTCTTCATGTCAGCCACCATTTCGCCGCTCGCGCCGAAGAAATATCCTGAAATGCCTGACATCGAGGGCGTCCGCATCGCCACCGCCGAGGCCGGGATAAAGTACAAGAACCGCACCGACCTGCTGACCATGGTCTTCGATGCCGGCACCACGGTCGCCGGCGTGTTCACCAAGTCGAAATGCCCGTCGGCGCCGGTCGATTTCTGCCGGCAGAATCTCGGGCAGGGCAAGGCGCGCGTCCTCGTCGTCAATTCCGGCAATGCCAATGCCTTCACCGGCAGCAAGGGCCGAGCCTCCACGGCAATGACCGGCGAGGCTGCAGCCAAGGCTGCGGGCTGCACACCGGACGAGGTGTTTCTGGCCTCGACCGGCGTCATCGGCGAGCCGCTGGATGCCGGCAAGTTCAGCCATCTGCTCGCCGGACTGGTCAAGGACGGCAGGCCGGACCTGTGGACCGAAGCCGCCGAGGCGATCATGACCACGGACACCTATCCGAAACTGGCGACCGCGACGGTAAAACTCGGCGACGCCGACGTCACCATCAACGGTATTGCCAAGGGCGCCGGCATGATCGCGCCCGACATGGCGACGATGCTCTCCTTCATCGCCACCGATGCGCCGATCGCAGCCCCCGTGCTGCAGGATCTTTTGTCACGCGGCACGGCCAAGACCTTCAATGCGGTCACCGTCGACAGCGACACCTCGACCAGCGACACGCTGCTGATGTTCGCCACCGGCACCGCATCCAGGCGCGGCGCGCCTGACATCACCGATGCCGGGGATGCGCGCCTCGGCGCCTTCCGCCGCGCGCTCGGCAAGGTGCTGAAATCGCTGGCGCTGCAAGTGGTGCGCGACGGCGAGGGCGCCCGCAAGCAGGTCGAGGTCACCGTCACCGGCGCGAAATCGGCCCGCTCGGCCAAGCGCATCGCGCTGTCGATCGCCAATTCGCCGCTGGTCAAGACGGCGGTCGCCGGCGAGGATGCCAATTGGGGTCGCGTCGTCATGGCCATCGGCAAGGCCGGCGAACCGGCCGACCGCGACCTTCTGTCGATCTGGTTCGGCGATATCAGGCTGGCGCATGAGGGCGAGCGCGACGCCGCCTACTCCGAAGAAGCGACATCGGCCTACATGAAGCGCGACGAGATCCGTATCCGTGCCGATATCGGCATCGGCCGCGGCAAGGCGACGGTGTGGACTTGCGACCTCACCAAGGAGTATGTCGCCATCAACGGCGATTATCGGAGCTGATGGCGTTGGTTTCCAGACATCCGGCAAGCGTGCTTGCCATCGTGCGCCGCTACGAGGCGGCCGGCTTTCGCGCCTGGCCGGCGGCGGCGGTCCATTATGACGGCACCTGGGTGGTGCGGCTGACCGCGGGTCATCCGGCCAAGCGGCTGAATTCGGTCAATCCGCTCGATCCGGGCGACATCCAGCACATCGCCGAGCGCATCGGCCGCGCCAGCCGCCGCTTCGACGCCTATGGCCGGCCGCTGACCTTCCGCATATCGCCGCTGTCGGGGCCGGTCCTTTCCAAACATCTCAACAGCGAAGGCTGGAGCACATTCGACGAATCGCTGGTCATGCGGCTGCCGCTTGCAGACGCCCAGCTCGATGCCGCCATGGACCAGATTCCGCTGAAGGACATCAGCCGATTCATCGGCGCGTCGCTCAAGGTAAGCGGCTCGGATGTGTCGCTGCGGCCGGGCCTGTCGGAGATCATCGGCGCCATCCAGCCGGAAGCCGGGCTGTTCGCGCTCGAAAAGGGCACCGAACCGCTGGCGACGCTGATCTGCGTCCATGACGGCGACCTTGCCGGACTGTTCGAGATCGCTACCGACAGATCGGTACGCAACCAGGGCCATGGCCGCCACCTCATCCTGTCGGCGCTGAAATGGGCCCGGCTGCGCGGCGCCCGGGAAGCCTGGCTGCAGGTCGAGGCCGACAATGCGCCGGCGCTGGCGCTTTATCGTTCGCTCGGGTTCGACGAAGTCTATCGTTACCATTATCGCCGGCCGCCCGGCGCATGACCGGCCCGAACCCTCTCGGCAAGCGCCTGCTCCTGGTCGCAGCCTGCGCGCTGGTCGATACCGACGGCCGCGTGCTGCTGGCGCAGCGGCCCGAAGGCAAGCAGCTCGCCGGCCTGTGGGAGTTTCCGGGCGGCAAAGTCGAGCCCGGCGAGACGCCGGAAGAATGCCTCATCCGGGAGTTGTACGAGGAGATCGGCATCGAAACCGATATTCCCTGCCTGGCGCCGTTCACCTTCGCCAGCCATTCCTACGATGATTTTCACCTGCTGATGCCGCTGTTCGTCTGCCGTCGCTTCCGCGGCATCGCGCAGCCGAAGGAAGGGCAGGTGCTGAAATGGGTGCGGCCGCGCCAGATGCGGGATTTTCCGATGCCGCCGGCCGACGCGCCGCTGATCCAGTTCCTCATCGATCTTCTGTGATTGTGCCGTCACTGCCCGAGTTAGACAGCGTTAATGGAAGATTTATCTCGCTGTGGAAAATTGAGGCGTGGACATTGAAGGGAAGGCCGTGTTCAGGCCTTCGGAGGGCGGTTGCATGAGCCTCGACAGGGACTGGGATTCGATCCGACCCGACCGCAGCTTCGCTGTCCATGCCGGCATGGGCATTTTGCGGATCACGCTGCTATTCGGCTCGGCCGTGGTGGCGCTGGCCTTGATCGCGACGCCCTTCCTCGACAGCCGGACGCGATTGCAGACCGCCCGCGACCATTTTGCCGGCGGCCTCGATGGAATGAGCACAGGATCGATTGGGAGCCCAGGGTCGGTGGGGAGCACAGGCTCGATTGGAAACACGGGCTCGATTGGAAACACGGGCTCGATCGGCCATCGTGGGACCTACACGCTGCGCAGGAGCGTGCTGCAGCCGCTGCCCAGTTCGGTCTGCGTGATACGCGACAATGGCAAGCGCAGCGGCGACTGCTGAGATGGTTTAGAGCAGCCGTTTCACCGCCTGTTAAGCCTTTGCCATTAACCTTTCTTAACAGGTCGGCGCTAGGGTTTCGGCAAGCGGGATCGACGGCCATGAAAATATTGCTGCAACGATTTTTGGAAGACGAGACCGGCGCGACGGCCATCGAATATGGGCTGATCGTGACCGTGCTGTCGCTTACTATCATAGGCGGCATCGGCCAGGCGGCTGACGCAATGGCGTGGCTGTTCAGCGACAATTCCAGCAGGCTTGTGAACGCTTTCGCGCAGTGATCGCGACCGGCCACCAGCATCCATAAGAGTCCGGTCGACAGAAATCCGGTCAACGCCCGCCGGGATTTTCCAGTATCGTCTTCAGCGATATTTTCGCCGAGCCCGGCTTCAGCGGTTTTTGCTGCGAGGCGTCGGGCGCCCAGCCTGACATCCAGACGATCGGAAAACTCGCCCTGATGCGACCATCGGCATCCGAAAACCGCTCGGCGTAGATTTCGGCGACGCGGGCAAACAGCCTTCGTGTGCCCGGTCGCCTGCTGCGGTCGATGAGCGCGCTGGTCTCGCCCATCGCCCGCAGGTCCGCCATCAGGCCGAACAGGGTATCGTAGCGCACCGTCACCGTCTCGACATCGGCGACGGGCAAGGCCAGGCCGGCGCGTTGCAAAAGCGCGCCGGCGTCGCGCACGTCGGTGAACGGGATAACGCGCGGGCTGGCGCCGCCGTAAAGCTCGGTCTCGGCGGCGAGCAGGCTTTCGCGCAGCTCGGAAAGCGTACCGGCGCCGGCAAAAGCGCCGAGGAACAGACCATCCGGCTTCAGGGCGCGGCGGATCTGCACCAGCATGCCGGGAATGTCGTTCATTGCCTGAAGGGACAAAAGAGACACGGCGAGGTCGAGGCTTTCCGGCTCGAACGGCACGGTCTCCAGCGGCGCCACCAGTCCGGCGGCATCGCCCAGGAACATAGCGTCCGCCTCCACGCGTATGATATCCGTAACCTTGCCGCTTGCCGCGAGCACGTCGACCGCCGCCGGCGTCTGGCAAAACAGCACGGCCGCTCTGTCGAATTTGCGCTCGACGGCGCCCAGCCGTTCGGCAAGCTCCTCGGCCGCCCGCCGCATCAGGAAATCCGCGCCGGCAGTCGGTCGGGCGAGCGCCCGGCGCTTGTGCGCCAGCCAGAGAGAAGTGTCCACTATAGGTTGCAACTGACGGTTCCTGGTTTCCGCTGTCTGATATAGGGTGGCGGGGGAGCAACCACGTGGCCGATCCAATGCCAGATATCAAGAGTATCGCTCGAAAGGCATTGGACTGGCCGGCGCGCATCCTGTTTCCGCCGGTTTGCGCCGGCTGCCGACGGCATGTCTCGCAGCCCGGCGTGCTGTGCGGCGCCTGCTGGCCGAAGCTCAGGCTCCTGGAGCGGCCATGGTGCCCGGTGATGGGCACGCCGTTCATCCATCACATGGGCGAGGGGTTCCTGTCGGCCGAGGCGATCGCCGACCCGCCGCCGTTCGAGCGCGCGCGGGCCGCGGTCGCTTACTCCGGCGTCGCCCGCCAGATGGTGCAAGGGTTGAAATACCAGGATCGCACCGACCTGGCGCCGTGGATGGCGCGCTGGATGCTGCGCGCCGGTGCCGAACTGATCGCGGAAGCCGATGTGGTCGTGCCGGTGCCGCTGCACTGGCGGCGTTTTTTCAGGCGCCAGTTCAACCAGTCGGCGGAACTGGCAAGGGCGGTATCGCAACTTGGCGGCCTGCCTTTTGCGCCCTCCGCGGTCAGGCGCGTCAAACCCACCCGCCAGCAGGTCGGGCTGGAGCGGCGGGAACGCGAGGAGAATGTGCGTGCCGCATTCAGAGTGTCTGAGGAGGCCAAGATCGAGATCGCCGGCCGCCGGGTGCTCTTGATCGACGATGTCTATACCACCGGCGCCACTGTCCGCGCGGTCGCCAAGGCGCTGAAGAAGGGCGGTGCCGGGACCGTCGACGTGCTGACCTTTGCGCGCGTGCTGCCGGGGGACTTTCGGGCCGACGAGTCCGCGACTATATAGATTGAAGAAAGGCAGGATTGCTGACCGATGGTCGACGTGACGATCTATACACGGATGATGTGCGGCTATTGCGTGGCGGCCAAGCGGCTGCTCGAGCGCAAGGGCGTTGCCTACACCGAGCACGACGCCTCCTTCTCGCCGGAACTGCGCCGGGAAATGATTTCCCGCGCGAATGGCCGCTCGACCTTTCCGCAGATATTCATCGGCGATACGCATGTCGGCGGCTGCGACGATCTCCATGAACTGGAGGCAGAGGGCCGGCTGGACAGTCTGCTCGCCAATGGCTCGACGAATTGAGGACATGACGATGGGTGCTTTCAAGGCGGCGGCGATCCAGATGCGTTCGGGCACCAGCCCCGAGCGCAACGCGGTCGATCTGGAGCGGCTGGTGTGCGAGGCGGCGGGTCTGGGCGCGACCTATATCCAGTCACCGGAAATGACCGGTGCGCTGGTCCGCGACAGCCAAGCGCGGGCCGCCTCCTTCACTTCCGAGGACAAGGACATCATCGTCTCGATCTCGCGGAAGCTGGCGAAAGAACTTGGCGTCTTCCTGCATATCGGCTCGACCGCCATCCTGCGCGCCGACGGCAAGCTCGCCAATCGCGCGCTTCTGTTCGGACCGGATGGCGCGACGATTGCCACCTACGACAAGATCCACATGTTCGACGTCGATCTCGACAATGGCGAAAGCTGGCGCGAATCCGCCGCCTACGAGCCGGGCACCCAGGCCGTCGTCACGGAGATCAGCGGCGCCGGGATTGATGGTGCGAGGCTGGGTTTCGCCGTCTGCTACGATCTGCGCTTTCCGCAGCTCTTCCGCGCCGAGGCGCTGGCCGGCGCCGACCTGCTTTCGGTGCCCGCTGCCTTCACCCGCCAGACCGGCGAGGCGCACTGGCATGTGCTGCTGCGGGCGCGCGCCATCGAGAACGGCGCCTATGTCGTTGCCGCGGCGCAAGGCGGACTGCACGAGGACGGCCGCGAGACCTATGGTCATTCGCTGATCGTCGATCCCTGGGGCCGCATCGTCGCCGAAGCGGCACATGACGAACCGGCGGTGATCATCGCTGAGATCGACCCAGCGCAGTCGGCCGCCGCGCGCAAGAAGATCCCAAACCTGAAGAATGCGCGGGATTTTGCCGTAAACGGCGGACAGGCTGAGGCACTGCCACTCAGGGGTGCAGCATCTTGATCCGGTTTTCTCTGATCTGCGAGCACGAGCACGAATTCGAGGGCTGGTTTCGCAGCAACGACGATTTCGACACCCAGAAGAAGCGTGGCTTCGTCGATTGCCCGACCTGCGGCTCGCACAAGGTCGAGAAGGCGTTGATGGCGCCGGCCGTCTCCACCGGTCGCAAGCAGGAGAAGATCGCACTAGCCATGGGCGAGGCCCAGAAGCAGGCGCTGGCGCAATTGAAGGCGATGGCCGAGAAGGTGCGCGAGAACGCCGACTATGTTGGCGACAAGTTTGCCGAGGAAGCGCGCAAGATCCATTTCGGCGAGAGTGATCCGCGCGGCATCTATGGCGAGGCGACGCTGGAGGAGGCGAAGGGTCTGGCCGAGGAAGGCGTCGAATTCATGCCGATTCCAAGGTTCCCCGACGAACGGAACTGAGTGCCCGTGACCACGTCGCGTCGGCGCGGGAAGCCTGAACGGCGACCTTTTTCAATCGTGTGGCAGGACACTCTCAATTGGCTGGCCATGAAGGCGAGCGCCAAGCAAACGATCAGCGGAATGGTGATCGTTTTTAGCAAACACAAAGGCAGTGAAGCTACGGACAAGGTTGCTGCAGCACTTCAACTGATAAGCGATTTCGATCCTGTTCGCTACAGACGCGTGGTCCAGGATATCAAACGGATCTGGATTACGACTGATACCGGTGCCGCCGGCCAGTTCGTCAATTTGACGCCGACTTGTGAGCTCGATGAACGATTTGTTCTGGGCGAGCACACGACGACCGAGCAGATCGCCGGTGCTATCGTGCATGAAGCCACGCATGCGCGCCTCCATCAAGGGGGCATTGGCTACGAGCAGGAATTGCGCGACCGGGTGGAACAGGTCTGTATGGAACGTGAACTGGCCTTCGCAGCGAAACTGCCGAATGGAGAGAGTATTCGCCGATGGGTCGAAGCCAGGCAGGATCGGCCAGTTGACTATTCCAATGCAGCACTCAAAGCCCGGGAGATCGCTGGCGCCCGGGATGCCTTGCTCCATCTCGATGCCCCGGCTTGGCTTGCGGGCATCATCGTCTCTTTCGCGCGATGGCGACATCGGAGGATCTTAGGGCGGCAAGATGGCAAAAGGGCTTCCGATCAGCCGAATTGATTCCTCCTTTTCCGTCGCTGGTCTCTGACTGTGCCCGCTGTTCAGCCCACGCTTCCTATCAATTTTTCAAGCAGCCGGGAGAGCGTGTCCTGCTCCTGGCGCGTCAGGCCGGAAAGGATCTCGTGCTCGTTGGCGACGTGGGCGGTGACCGCCTCATCGACCAATGCGAGACCTTTTCCGGTCAACTGCACGACGATCCCGCGCCGATCGTTGGGGTGCGGACCGCGGAGGATCAAGCCGGCCTTCTCCAGCCGATCGAGCCGGTTGGTCATGGCGCCCGACGACACCATCGTCGCTTCGTAGAGGGCAGTTGGCGTCAGCGCGTAAGGCGATCCGGAACGGCGCAGCGTCGCCAGCACATCGAATTCCCCGGATTGCAGTCCGAAACGGGCAAACAGCGGAGCGAGGCGCTCTCGTGCAATCAGCGACGAGGCTTCGTTCAACCGTCCAAGCACGGCCATCGGAGAAACATCCAGATCCGGCCGTTCTTTTTTCCACTGCTCGATGGCTTTCGCGGCTCGATCCATCTATCTCACCGTTAAATATCTTGACGTTAAGAATCTTTTCATTATCTTATCTCAAGACACAGTGCTGGCCAAGAGCTGCAAAGACAATAAGGTGCAAGGTTCGTTATGAAATTTCTCTGGGATTCAGCGCCCGGCCTTTTGGTCGTCACCGGCGGCCTGCTCGGCCTGACGCTGCCGTTCGGCAAGATCGCCACGGCGGCCGGCGTTTCGGCCATGGTCTGGGCCCTCGTTATCTCGCTCGGCGCCGGCGGTGTGCTTTTGTGCGCCCTGCTTCTGCGCGGGCAACGCATCCGGCTCACCCCGCACAGGCTGCGCTACTTCGTCGTCACCGCGGCGATGTCCTATGCATTCCCCAATCTCTTGATGTTTTCGGCCATTCCGCATCTCGGCGCCGGCTATACCGGTATCATGTTCACACTGTCGCCAGTAGTTACCCTGGTGTTTTCGATCCTGCTCGGCGTTCGGCGCCCCAATCTGCTTGGTGTCGTCGGCATTGCCGTCGGCTTCCTCGGTGCGGTGATGGTGGCGGGGACGCGCGGCGAGGCCGGCCAGCCGGCCGAATTTTTCTGGGTGGCGGTGGGGCTGCTCATCCCGGTCAGCCTTGCCGCCGGCAACATCTACCGCACGGTCGACTGGCCGGAAGGGACCGGACCGATCGAGCTTGCCGTCGGCAGCCATCTGGCATCGGCTGCGCTGCTTCTTTGCGGTATCTTCACGCTGCAGGGCGGCGGTTCGCTCGCCCTGGTCGGCGGCGTGCCAATGGTGGTCGTCGGGCAGGTCGCGTCTGCCGCGGCGATGTTCGTCTTCTTCTTCCGGCTGCAGGCGGTCGGCGGCCCGGTCTATCTCAGCCAGATCGGCTATGTCGCGGCTGCGGTCGGATTGTTTGCCGGCACTATGTTTCTCGGCGAGCACTATCGATTGCTGACCTGGGCGGGTGCTGCCATCATCATCGCCGGCGTGTTCATCACCACCAAAGCGCAAAGCCAGATCACCACAAAGGCGCAAAGCCAGACGGGTGAGAAGGTGGCGGCGTGAGAAGGTTCAGACGTTTCGTGAGAAAGTTCAGGCGGGTGCCTTCTCCGCCAGCACCATGTAGTTGACGTCCATATCCTTCGACCGCTGCCAGCGGTCGGCGAGCGGATTGTAGGTGACGCCGGTGCGGTCGATGATGGTCAGGCCAGCGCCGGTTAGCGCCTTTTCCAGCTCGTCTGGCCGCACCAGCTTGCCGAACTGGTGGGTGCCGCGCGGCAACCAGCGCAGCACATATTCGGCGCCGATAATGGCCAGGCCCAGGGCCTTCAGTGTGCGGTTGATGGTGGCGACGAACATGATGCCGCCGGGCTTAAGCATGTCGCCGCATTTGGCCACGAACAAGTCGATGTCGGCAACATGCTCGACCACTTCCATGTTGAGGATGACGTCGAATTTCTCGCCGGCGTCAGCCAGATCCTCCGCCGTCGTGGCACGGTAATCCACCGTCACGCCGACCTCCGCCGCATGCAGCTTGGCCACTTCGATGTTGGTGGCCGATGCGTCGGCGCCGACCACTTCGGCGCCTAGCCGCGCCATCGGCTCGCACAACAGCCCGCCGCCGCAGCCGATGTCGAGGAAGCGCAGGCCCTCGAACGGCCGCGCCGCACGCGGGTCGCGGCCGAAGCGCGCCGCCACCTGGTCGCGTATATAGGCAAGCCGGATCGGATTGAACTTGTGCAGCGGGCGGAATTTGCCGTTCGGATTCCACCATTCGGCGGCAAGGGCGGAAAAGCGCTCCACTTCTCCGGCATCGATCGTCGATCGTCGGGGTTCTGGCATCGTGTGGTCTCCTCGAACGTTAGGAAGTCGGTCGAGAGCCAGCGAATGTCAAGGCAGCAAATTTCGACTGTTGCCCGTTGCGCCTATGCGACAGGTATGCGGGTACGCGCGTTGCGCTCGTGTGTCGCCTTCGTCGCCCAGGGCAAGCGGCGGCACGCCTTGCGAAACCCGTAGCATTTGGCTAAGGAGGCCGCGAATTCGGCGACCGGCCCAGGCGGGCGCTCCCTTTCCGTTATTCGGCCGCCGGTCCGGCACCCAGTCAAAGGCATTTCGCTTCCATGGCGCGCATCGTGATGAAATTCGGCGGAACCTCCGTCGCCGACATCGCCCGCATCCGCAATGTGGCGCGCCATGTCAAACGCGAGGTCGATGCCGGCCATGAGGTTGCGGTGGTCGTCTCGGCGATGGCCGGCAAGACCAACGAGCTCGTGCAGTGGACGCGCGAAGCCTCGCCCATGCACGATGCGCGCGAATATGACGTCGTCGTCGCCTCCGGCGAGCAGGTGACCGCCGGCCTGCTGGCGATCGCGCTGCAGAACATGGGCGTCCATGCCCGCTCCTGGCAAGGCTGGCAGATCCCGATCAAGACCGACAATGCGCATGGCGCGGCGCGCATTCTCGACATCGACGGCGCGTTCCTGATCAAGCGCTTCGGCGAGGGCCAGGTGGCGGTGGTCGCCGGCTTCCAGGGCATCGGGCCGGACAATCGCATCGCCACGCTCGGCCGCGGCGGTTCCGACACCAGTGCTGTCGCCATCGCGGCGGCGGTCAAGGCCGACCGCTGCGACATCTACACCGATGTCGATGGGGTCTACACCACAGACCCGCGCATCGAGCCGAAAGCGCGGCGGCTGGCCAAGATTTCCTTCGAGGAAATGCTTGAAATGGCCTCTCTCGGCGCCAAGGTCCTGCAGGTACGCTCGGTCGAGCTTGCCATGGTGCACAGGGTGCGTACTTTCGTGCGGTCGTCCTTCGACGATCCCGACGCGCCCGGAATGGGGGATTTGCTCAATCCGCCCGGAACGTTTATTTGCGACGAGGAAGAGATCGTGGAACAGCAGGTCGTCACCGGAATTGCCTATGCCAAGGACGAAGCGCAGATTTCATTGCGCCGTGTCGGCGACCGGCCGGGCGTCGCCGCCGGCATTTTCGGGCCGCTGGCCGAGGCCAACATCAATGTCGACATGATCGTCCAGAACATTTCCGAGGACGGCAAGTTCACCGACATGACCTTCACCGTGCCGTCCGGCGATGTCGACAAGGCGCTTGCCGTGCTCGAGCGGCTGAAAACCACGATCGGCTACGACGTCGTGCAGTCGGAAGCCGGCATGTCGAAGGTCTCGGTCATCGGCATCGGCATGAGGAGCCATGCGGGCGTCGCCGCCACCGCTTTCAAGGCGCTGGCCGACAAGGCGATCAACATCCGAGCGATCACCACCTCCGAGATCAAGATTTCGATCCTGATCGACGGTCCCTACACCGAACTAGCGGTTCGTACTTTGCATTCCGTCTACGGTCTGGATAAGCAGTAGCAGACTGCATCGGCCCGAGAATCGGAGTCGATTTCGGAAAGCACGATGCAGCAGATCGAAAGTCTTAGAGCGTCCTTTGACGTCCAATTGGACGCATGGCGCTCTAATTGAGTTGTTGCGTGAGCGCCGGCCGCGGGAGAAACTGTGGCGGGCAAAATGTCCATTGGAGAACAAGCCGCGATGCGTGATACGGCCAGTGGCCCGCGCGTTTTGCTGAAACGGCTCCGCGAGCTCATGCAGGAGCCGCTGGAGCCGCAGGAGCGGCTCGACCGCATCGTGCGCGATATTGCCGCCAATATGGTCGCCGAAGTGTGCTCGCTCTATGTGCTGCGCGCCGATTCGGTGCTCGAACTCTATGCCACCGAGGGTCTGAACCCGAACGCCGTCCATTTGGCGCAGCTCAGGCTGGGGGAAGGCCTCGTCGGCACGATCGCGGCCTCAGCACGGCCGCTCAATCTCTCCAATGCGCAGGAACATCCAGCCTTCGCCTATCTGCCGGAGACGGGGGAAGAGATCTACAATTCCTTCCTCGGCGTGCCGGTGCTCAGGGCAGGGCGCACGCTCGGTGTGCTGGTCGTCCAGAACAAGACCATGCGCCACTATCGCGACGACGAGGTCGAGGCGCTGGAAACGACGGCGATGGTGATCGCCGAGATGATCGCCACCGGCGACCTTGCCCGGCTGACCCGGCCCGGGCTCGAACTCGACCTGCGCCGCCCGGTGAGCTTTACCGGCCTGTCCTTCAACGAAGGCGTCGGGCTCGGTCATGTCGTGCTGCACGAGCCGCGCATCGTCGTCACCAATCTGTTCAACGAGGACAGCGATGAGGAGATCAAGCGGCTCGACGCATCCCTCGGCTCGCTCAGGCTCTCCATCGACGACATGCTGGAACGCCGCGAAGTCGCCTTCGAGGGTGAACACCGCCAGGTGCTCGAAGCCTATCGCATGTTCGCCAACGACAGCGGCTGGGTGCGCCGGCTGGAAGAGGCGATCCGCAACGGCCTGACGGCGGAAGCAGCGGTGGAAAAAGTGCAGAGCGACATGCGTGCCCGCATGCTTCACATGACCGATCCGTATCTGCGCGAGCGAATGAGCGATTTCGACGATCTCGCCAATCGGTTGCTACGCCAGTTGATGGGGCGGGGGCCGGACGATGTCGCGGCCTCGCTGCCGAAGGACGCCATCATCGTCGCCCGCTCGATGGGGGCTGCCGAACTGCTCGATTATCCCAGAGACAAGCTGCGCGGGCTGGTGCTCGAGGACGGCGCGGCGACCAGCCACGTCGTTATCGTGGCGCGGGCCATGGGCATACCGGCCGCGGGCCAGATGAGGGGCGCCGTTTCCATGGCGGAAAACGGCGACGCCATCATTGTCGACGGCGAAGAAGGCGCGATCCATCTGCGTCCTCAGCCCGACCTCGAAGCCGCCTATGCCGAAAAGGTCCGCTTCCGGGCGCGGCGGCAGGAGGTCTATCGCGAACTGCGTAAGAAGCCGTCGGTGACCAAGGACGGCGTCCAGGTCGACCTTTTGATGAATGCGGGCCTGGCCGTCGATCTGCCGCAGCTTGCCGAGGCGGGCGCCGCCGGCATCGGCCTGTTCCGCACCGAGCTGCAATTCATGGTCGCCTCGACCTTTCCGCGTGCGGAAGCCCAGGAACGGCTCTACCGCGACGTGCTCGACGCGGCGCGCGGCAAGCCGGTGACCTTCCGCACCATCGATATCGGCGGCGACAAGGTGCTGCCCTACTTCAAGGACACGATTCAGGAAGAGAACCCGGCGCTCGGCTGGCGCGCCATCCGCCTGACGCTGGACCGGCCGGGCCTGTTGCGCACCCAGATCCGCGCGCTTCTAAAGGCCTGCGGTGGGCGTGAACTGAAGCTGATGCTGCCTATGGTGACGGAGCTCGGCGAGATCGCACAGGCGCGCGAAATCATCGATCGCGAGGTGCGGCATCTGTCGCGTTTTGCCCATCATCTGCCGACCAGCCTGAAGCTCGGGGCCATGCTGGAAGTGCCGTCGCTGCTGTTCCAGCTCGACGAGCTGATGAAGGCCGTCGATTTCGTCTCGGTCGGCTCGAACGATCTGTTCCAGTTCGTTATGGCGGTCGATCGCGGCAACACGCAGCTCTCCGACCGTTTCGATCCGCTGTCGACGCCGTTCCTGCGCGTTCTGAAGCAGATTGCCGACGCCGGGGTGCGCAATCACACCCCGGTGACCTTGTGCGGCGAGCTGGCGGGCAAGCCGATCTCGGCGATGGCGCTGATCGGCCTTGGCTACCGGTCGATTTCGATGTCGCCGGCTTCGATCGGTCCGGTCAAGGCGATGCTGACGGAACTGCCGCTGGCCGAGCTGGAGACGTTCTTCGACGACAATCTCATGGCGCCGGCCCACGGGTTGCCGATGCGGGCGCTGCTGCAAGCCTTTGCCGACGACCGCTCCATTCCGTTGTAGACCTTCGCCATGATCAACCTGCCCCGCGACCGCATGGATCAAGTCGTCAAGCGTTTCGACATGCTCGAAGCGCAGATGTCGGCCGGGCCGGCGGCGGACGCCTATGTCAGGATGGCGTCGGAATATGCCGACATGCAGGAGATGGTGGCAAAGATCAGGGAGCTGCGAACCGCCGAGCATGAACAGGCCGACCTGCAGGCGATGCTCGCCGACAAAAGCACCGATGCCGACATGCGGGCATTGGCCGAGGCCGATCTGCCCGAGGTCAGGGAACGCATCGAGGTGCTGCAGAAGGACATCCAGATCCTGCTTCTGCCCAAGGATGCCGCAGACGACAAGAACGCCATCCTCGAAATCCGCGCCGGCACCGGCGGCGACGAGGCGGCTCTCTTTGCTGGCGACCTGTTCCGCATGTACGAACGCTATGCTGCCGCACGCGGCTGGCGTTTCGAGACGGTGTCGGCCAGCGAGGGCGAGGTCGGCGGCTACAAGGAAATCATCGCCACCATTTCGGGCAAGGGGGTCTTCGCCCATCTGAAATTCGAGTCCGGTGTGCATCGTGTGCAGCGCGTGCCGGCGACCGAGGCCGGCGGGCGTATCCATACCTCGGCGGCGACGGTTGCGGTGCTGCCCGAAGCGGAAGAGGTCGACATCGACATCAGGGCCGAAGACATCCGCATCGACACGATGCGCGCCTCGGGTTCGGGTGGCCAGCACGTCAACACCACCGATTCGGCGGTGCGCATCACCCATCTGCCGACCGGCATCATGGTGGTGCAGGCGGAGAAGTCGCAGCACCAGAACCGGGCGAAAGCCATGCAGATCCTGCGCGCCAGGCTTTACGACCTCGAGCGCAGCAAGGCTGACGAGGAACGCTCCGAATCGCGCAAATCGCAGGTCGGTTCGGGCGATCGCTCGGAGCGTATCCGCACCTATAATTTCCCGCAGGGCCGCGTCACCGACCATCGCATCAATTTGACGCTCTATAAGCTCGACCGGGTGGTGATGGGCGAACTCGACGAGATCATCGACGCGCTGATTGCCGACCACCAGTCGAAGCTGCTCGCCGACATCGGCCTCGATGGCTGACAGTCTGCCCGGTACGTTAGGGCCACTGCTGAAAGCGGCGCGGGCACGCCTTGCTGCGGCCGCAGTCGCCGATCCGACGCTGGATGCAAGGCTGATCGTCGAACACATTTCCGGCACGACCCGCACACAAGCCATCGCCGATCCCGAATGCAGGGTCGATGCCGGCGCGATCGCCGCGATCGATTCAGCCCTGAGGCGGCGGATCGCCGGCGAGCCGGTGCATCGCATCCTGGGTTATCGCGAATTCTACGGCTTGCGCCTGTCGCTGTCACCGGAAACGCTTGAGCCGCGACCGGACACCGAAACGCTGGTCGAAGCGGTGCTGCCCTTCGTGAAGGCGACAGCGGAACGGCAAGGCCAATGCCGCATCCTCGATATCGGCAGCGGCACCGGCGCCATCGCGCTGGCGCTGCTCAGCGCCGTTCCGGCGGCGGTCGCTACCGGTGTCGATATTTCGCAAGGCGCGCTGGCGACCGCCATGCGCAATGCCAGGGAATTGGGGTTAGCCGACCGGTTCCAGGTGCTCAAATCCGACTGGTTCGAAAAAGTTTTTGGCCGATACCATGTAATTGCCGCTAACCCTCCCTATATAGCATCCGTAGACATTGAAAATCTGCAGGACGAAGTCCGCGATTTCGATCCACGCCAAGCCCTCGACGGCGGCGTGGATGGTCTGAGTCCCTACAGGATCATCGCCGCCGAGGCGGCAGGTTTTTTGGAAGCCGAGGGCAGGATTGCGGTCGAGATCGGCTACACCCAACGCAAAGAGGTCACGGGCATATTCTCCGCAGCCGGCTATGTGCCGACGGGGGTATTCCGAGACTTTGGCGGAAACGAGAGGGTTCTGATCTTTGAACTGACAAAGCCGTGATGCAGTGCGAAAAAAGCGCTTGGCAATGCCGGGGAATGCGGCTAGGGTCGCCTTAACCGGATGAGACGAAGCAGGCAGTGCTCTTAGCGATTCGGTTTCCTTGGAAATAGCTGCCTTCTTGCGCAAACGACGCCCAAGCTTCGTGCGGGAATCGTCCGACAAGTGATGTAACCGGAACAGGATGACACGTGGCGCCAACGCAATCGATGCGGGCGAACGCCGGTGAAGAGACGAAACGGCTGGCTGCATGAGCGCCTCCGTTCGTGAAAAAGTTTTCGAAAATTCAAAATTGAAGAGAGTCGAATGAGGCCACAACAGCAGAACAGGCGCATGCGCGGTCGCAATAACAATGGCGGCGGCAATAACAACAACAATAACCGCAAGGGCCCAAATCCCCTGACGCGCAACTACGAGAGCAACGGTCCGGATGTGAAGATCCGCGGATCGGCTCAGCAGATCGCCGAAAAATACGCGACCCTTGCCCGTGACGCGCAAAGCTCCGGCGACCGGGTGATGGCGGAAAACTATCTCCAGCACGCCGAGCACTACAATCGCATCATCGCTGCCGCGCAGGCGCAGTTACCGATCCAGAGCGCTCAGCAGAACCGCGACGATTTCGACGATGACGGCGACGAAGATCGCGATGAGTTCGACAATGCCGGCAACAGCAATGTCGGTGAGACTGCGGCTCCGGTGGTCAACCACGCTGGCGGCCCGCAGCCGGTCATCGACGGCACGCCAGCCGAGTTGGCGTTCAACCAGGAAAACGGCCGCGACAATCGCGATACCGGAGGGCGCGATACCGGAGGGCGCGATAATAGTGGGCGCGACAATAGTGGGCGCGACAATGGCGGCCGCCATCGCGACCGTCGCCCCAATGGCGGCTACGGCCAGAACGGCCAGCGCGGCGAATTTGGTGCGCGCGGCGAGCAGGGCGGACAACGCGACGATCAGAACCGGCGCGGCGATCAGAGCCGGCGCAACGAGACACCGGTACAGAACGAGACGCCCATACAGGCGGAAACTGTGTCTGCGGTCGAGCCGGTTTCTGTGGCCGAACCCGCGCCGCAGTTCGAAAGCTTTTCGCCGGCGGCTCTGGCTGCCCAGGCCGAGATGAACGAAGCAGCCGCCGAAAGCGGCGCTGCCCGCCGCCCCAGGCGTCCGCGCCGTCCGCGCGTCAACGCTGATCAGGTGGATGGCGGTAACGACAATGCTGGCGCCGATAACGTGAATGCAGCGCCGGCGGAAGACGCCGGTGGCGAGCCTGCCATCATCGACGTCAACAACTGATCGAGCAAGGCCTTCAGACATTCTTGGACGGCGGAGAGAAATCTCCGCCGTTTTTGTTTTGCGCACCCGGGCAATATTATGCATTCACCATTATTGGGACGTCTTGAGGGTCCGTGGCCTGCGCCCCATATCTCGCGTGAACAGGACCCGGCTCGAACGGGCGGGTCCGTCACCGCAATCTGATCCGGTGCCGCAAAGCGGGCCGGTGACGGAAGGAGACAGAAATGAACCTTGAAAAATATTCCGAGCGCGTGCGCGGCTTCATCCAGTCCGCGCAGACCTTGGCGCTCTCGCGCAACCACCAGCAATTCACTCCCGAACATGTATTGAAAGTGCTCGTCGACGACGACGAGGGCTTGGCCGCGTCGTTGATCGAGCGCGCCGGCGGCAGCGTCCGCGACGTCAAGCTTGGCGTCGAGACGGCACTTGAGGCAATGCCCAAGGTGGAAGGCGGCAACGGCCAGCTCTATCTGGCGCAGCCGCTGGCCAAGGTGTTCTCGACCGCCGAGGAACTGGCCAAGAAGGCCGGCGACAGTTTCGTTACGGTCGAGAGGCTGCTGACGGCGCTGGCGGTCGAGAAATCCGCCAAGACTGCCGACATCCTCACCAAGGCCGGCGTGACGCCACAGGCGCTGAACCAGGTGATCAACGACGTCCGCAAGGGTCGCACCGCCGATTCGGCGAGCGCCGAGCAGGGCTATGATGCGCTGAAGAAGTACGCGCGCGACCTGACCGCCGACGGCCGCGCCGGCAAGCTCGACCCGGTCATCGGCCGCGACGACGAGATCCGCCGCACCATCCAGGTGCTGTCGCGCCGCACCAAGAACAATCCGGTGCTGATCGGTGAACCCGGCGTCGGCAAGACGGCGATCGCCGAAGGGCTGGCGTTGCGCATCGTCAACGGCGACGTGCCGGAATCGCTCAAGGACAAGCAGTTGATGGCGCTCGACATGGGGTCGCTGATCGCCGGTGCCAAATATCGCGGCGAATTCGAAGAGCGGCTGAAGGCGGTCCTTTCGGAAGTTACCGCTGCCGCTGGCGGCATCATCCTGTTCATCGATGAGATGCACACGCTGGTCGGCGCCGGCAAGGCGGATGGCGCCATGGATGCGTCGAACCTGTTGAAGCCGGCGCTGGCACGCGGCGAACTCCACTGTGTGGGCGCGACGACGCTCGACGAATACCGGAAGCATGTCGAGAAGGACGCCGCCCTTGCCCGCCGCTTCCAGCCGGTCTTCGTCAATGAACCGACCGTCGAAGACACCGTCTCCATTCTGCGCGGCCTGAAGGAAAAATACGAGCAGCACCACAAGGTGCGCATCTCGGATTCGGCGCTGGTCGCTGCGGCGTCGCTGTCCAACCGCTATATCGCCGACCGGTTCCTGCCGGACAAGGCCATCGACCTTGTCGACGAGGCCGCGTCGCGGCTCCGGATGCAGGTCGATTCGAAGCCCGAAGCGCTAGACGAGATCGACCGCCGCATCATGCAGCTCAAGATCGAGCGTGAGGCGCTGAAGGTCGAGAAGGACGACGCGTCAAAGGACCGGCTCGCCCGCCTCGAAAAGGATCTTTCCGCTCTGGAAGAAGAATCGACCGAACTGACCTCGAAGTGGCAGGCCGAGAAGCAGAAGCTCGGGCTCGCGGCCGATCTGAAGAAACAGCTCGACGAGGCGCGAAACGAGCTCGCCATTGCCCAGCGCAAGGGTGAATTCCAGCGCGCCGGCGAGCTTGCCTATGGCAAGATTCCGGAACTCGAAAAAAAGCTGACGCAGGCCGAGGCGCAAGACGGCAAGGTCGGCATGGTCGAAGAGGTGGTCACCCCCGATCACGTCGCCCATATCGTGTCGCGCTGGACCGGCATTCCGGTCGACAAGATGCTGCAAGGCGAGCGTGATAAGCTGCTGCGCATGGAAGACGAGATCGGCAAGCGCGTCGTCGGCCAGGGCGAGGCGGTGCAGGCCGTGTCGAAAGCCGTTCGCCGTGCCCGCGCCGGCCTGCAGGATCCGAACCGGCCGATCGGCTCGTTCATGTTCCTCGGACCGACGGGCGTTGGCAAGACCGAGCTGACCAAGGCGCTCGCCAGCTTCCTGTTCGACGACGAGAGCGCCATGGTGCGCATCGATATGTCGGAATTCATGGAGAAACACTCGGTCGCCCGGCTGATCGGCGCGCCTCCCGGCTATGTCGGCTATGAGGAAGGCGGGGCACTGACAGAAGCGGTGCGGCGCCGGCCCTACCAGGTTGTGCTGTTCGACGAGATCGAGAAGGCGCATCCGGACGTGTTCAACGTGCTGCTGCAGGTGCTCGACGACGGCCGCCTGACCGACGGGCAGGGCCGCACGGTCGATTTCCGGAACACGCTGATTATCATGACGTCGAACCTCGGCGCCGAATATCTGGTCAATCTCAACGAGAACCAGGACGTCGATGCCGTACGTGACGAGGTGATGGGCGTGGTGCGGGTATCGTTCCGGCCGGAGTTCCTTAACCGCGTCGATGAAGTGATCCTGTTCCACCGGCTGCGCCGGCAGGATATGGGCCGCATCGTCGAGATCCAACTCAAGCGACTGGAAAACCTGCTCGTCGATCGCAAGATCACGCTCTCGCTGGACCAGGAGGCGATCGACTGGCTGGCGGCCAAGGGCTACGATCCGGCCTATGGCGCGCGGCCGCTGAAGCGGGTGATGCAAAAGGAACTGCAGGACCCGCTGGCGGAGAAGATACTGCTCGGCGACATCCTCGACAGTTCGACCGTCAAGGTCACCACAGGTTCCGACCGGTTGAACTTCCGCTCGAAGCCGACGGTCGTGGCGACCGAGGCGGCGGCCTGATTCGAGGCCGCCACATAATTAAACACTCAACGGCGGGGCGCAGATGACGCTGGATGACTACAACAGCTTCTGCGCCTCGCTGCCGTCGACGAGCCATGTCGTCCAGTGGGGCGGCGCCCATGTCTGGAAGGTCGGAGCCAAGGTGTTTGCGATAGGCGGTTGGAGTGAGGGCAAGGAGCCGTTCGTCACCTTCAAATGCTCCGACATCGCTTATGACGTCTTGAAGGAACAGCCGGGCCTTCGGCCCGCGCCCTATCTTGCGTCACGCGGCATGAAATGGATCCAGCGCCAGACAAGCCAAAGCATGGATGATGAGGCGCTGAAGGACTATCTGCGCGAAAGCCATCGCCTTGTCGTACTCAAGCTGACCAAGCAGGCGCGCAAGGAATTGGGACTCGCCGCCAGCTAGCTATGTTGCTCTCATCGCCAGAAATCCGCCATCTTCATGCCCGGTTCATGTTGGAACCTTATGGTCGGCAACTGATTTGCTGGCGAAGGGGTTCGCCTGCCGCATAGGCCCGAACATCGAATTCGATTTTCGGAAAGCTTGGTGCGAAGATTTTAACTATTAGAGCGTCCTTGCGCGTCCGAAGGGACGCGCGGCGCTCTAAAGAGACAACGCCGGGCGGCGGCAATTACGGACCGGAGAATTTGGCCAACATGTTCCGCACGATCTTCACCCTTTCGGCGCTCGCCGCCGGGCTGCTTTCTTCGAGCGCGATGGCCGCACCGACGGAGGACATCGCGCCGCGATCTGCCCGTGCGGCCAATGCCGGTGGTGTGCTGGTCGCCCAGAACGGCGATTTCGACGTCTATTACGACGCCAGGGGGAACCGCGTCATCGTCGATGCGGAAACCGGCCAGGTCCTCGCCATCCAGCCGCCGCAGACCAGGTTCGACCGCCGCGCGCTCCGCCGCGAGCGCCTGCGCAATCTCGGACCGGTCGAGGACGACCGTTATTATCTCGACGACCCGGAAGACACGGCGCGCTTGCGCCGCAGGCAATTGGAAGAGGAAGGCCTGATCGTCGTACCGCCGGTCGATGAATACGATCCCTACAGCGACAATTATGTGGAAGCTTTTCCCGAAGCGCCGCTGGATGACGGCAGCTATGGCAACGATTATCCGGAAGCGCCGCAGCCGATAAAGCCGCGCACCGTCAAGCGTCAGCCGCTCGACGAGGCTTCGATCGAACCGGCCGAGCCGACGGCCCCGGGCGACCAGGCGGCATTGCCGCCAAAGATCGGCGGCAAGACTGTCGCCGATCCGTCGCTTTCACTCGGTGCACGACAGGATGTTGCTGCGTTGCAAGTGCTGCTCGACCGCGCCGGCGCTTCGCCCGGCGTCGTCGACGGGCGCTTCGGCTCGAATGTCGACAAGGCGCTCGCCGCCTACAACGAGATCACCGGCAGCAATTTGCGGTCGACCGATGTGGTCGGCATCCAGGCAGCCCTTGAGCAGTCCGGCGGCGATGCCTTCGCCTCCTACAGCATCACGCCCGAGGATGCGGCCGGCCCCTATGTCGCCTCGGTGCCGGAAGACTACGGCCAGAAGGCGCAGCTCGACCGGCTGAGTTACACCTCCGTCACCGAAGCGCTGGCCGAGCGGTTCCATATGGACGAGAACTATCTGAAGGCGCTCAATCCGGAAGCCAATTTCAATCGTCCAGGCACGATCATCAAGGTCGCCAATTTCGGCAGGCTGGTGGCGGAGCCGGTGGCGCGCATCATCGCCGACAAGGGCAAGAAGCAGGTCCGCGCCTATGGCGCGTCGGGCAAGCTAATCGCGGCCTATCCAGCCACCATCGGCTCGGCGGACACGCCGTCGCCCACCGGCACTCATGCGGTGTCGCGGGTCGCGTTAGATCCGAACTACACCTACAATCCGAACATCAATTTCAAGCAGGGCGAAAACAACAAGATCCTGACCATCCCGCCGGGTCCGAACGGCCCCGTCGGCTCGGTCTGGATTGCACTGGACAAGCCGACCTACGGCATTCACGGCACGCCTGACCCCTCCAAGATCGGCAAAACCGAAAGCCATGGCTGCGTGCGGCTGACCAATTGGGACGCGCGCGAACTGGCAAAAATCGTCTCGCCGGGCGTCACGGTGGAATTCATCGACTGACCGCCTTATCGCAAATCACTGCACACCCCCGGGTCGGCTCGGGGGGCAGGCTTTTTGGCGACGTGCATTATCAGCCGATGATTTTCGCAAGTGAAGGAGCCGCGGTCCAACGGCATCGAAACGCCGATCCTGTTCTGGTTTCAACGACAGCAGTCCTCTGGCCGGTTGTTGCCAGCGCATAGGAGGGCTAAGCAGGCTTCATGCGCTCTCCAAGCGAAGTCGGCGCCGAAGCCGTCCCCCTGATCAGGCCGCTGCCGGCCGATACGTTTTGCCCGCAATCGCGGCGCAGCTTCGTGCTGATCGCGGCGATCCTGGCTTCGGCGCTCGGCTTCATCGACGGTTCGATCCTGGCCATCGCCACACCGGCGATCCGCGTCGATCTTGGCGCAAGTTTCGCCGAGGCGCAGTGGATTTCAAACTCCTATGCGCTGACGCTTTCGGCACTCATCCTTGTCGGCGGCGCCGCGGGCGACCGTTTTGGCCTGCGGCATGCTTTTGTGGCAGGCATCGCGCTGTTCATTGCGGCCTCGCTTGCCTGCGCGGTGGCGCCGAACCCGCCGGTGCTCATTGCGTTTCGCGCCATTCAGGGCATCGGTGCTGCCATCATGGTGCCGGGCAGCCTCGCCATTATCGCCAAGGCCTATCCGAAGAAGGAGCGCGGCAGGGCGATCGGCATCTGGGCGGCGGCCTCGGCGCTGACGACGGCGCTTGGCCCGGTGCTGGGCGGCGTTGTCTTGTCGGCCTTCGGCGACGGCATCTGGCGGGCGATCTTCGCGATCAATCTGCCGCTTGGTCTTGTCTCGATCTACCTCCTGCTCGCCAAGGTCCCGGCCGACGCACCGACGGAAAAGCGCAGCCTCGATCTCGGCGGCGCTGCCCTCGCGACCTTGGCGTTCGGAGCGCTTGCCTACGGCTTGACCTCGATGAGCGCGGAGGGCGAGGGGCAAATGTCCGGCCAGAGCATCGCCGCCGGCGCGCTGCTGCTCATCATGTTCATTGTCTTCGAGCGCCGGCAGCGCGAACCGATGATCGATCTCTCGCTGTTTCGGGTCGGCGCCTTCGCCGGCGCCAATGTGGCGACCTTCTTCCTCTATTTCGCACTGTCGGCCAACCTGTTCTATCTGCCGATGCTGCTCATCGCCGGATGGGGGCTGAGCGCGGCTGAGGTCGGCTTCATCTTCCTGCCGCTGTCGGTCTTGATCGCGCTGTTGTCGGGGCCGGTCGGCCAGTGGTCCGACCGGATCGGCCCGCGTTTTCCGATCGCCAGCGGCAGTCTGGTCGTCGCTGTCGCCTTTGCCGGGCTTGCCTTGCTGGCCTATGCCGGCCTCCACAGTTTCTGGTGGGGAGTGTTTCCGCTGATGGCGCTGATGGGGCTCGGCATGGCGCTGGTCGTGTCGCCGCTGTCGACGGCGGTGATGACGGCAGTCGAGGACAAGGATACGGGTGCTGCTTCGGGAATCAACAATGCCGTCTCGCGCATTGGCGGCCTGATCGCAGTGGCGGCGATGGGGTCACTGGCGGCCTGGGTCTATGCGGCAGTGCTGAATAGCGGTGCCGCATCCGGCATTCCGGGTTTCGGCGAACCGGCGCCGGCGGGCCTGGCACCGGATCTCGATGCAGTAAGGCTTGCCGCCAGCGATGCAGCTTTCGCAGCCGTCGCCTTGGCGACCGCGCTGCTTTGCCTGCTCTCGGCGATCGTGGCGTGGACGACCGTCTCCGGCGAACGACTGCCATGGTCGCGTGTATCTGAGACTCCGCAGAGTTGAGGAGCCCGGAAGGCTTCAAGGTCAGCTCAGCCTTCGATCTTGGCGCTCGCGACCTTCAGCGAATCACTGTCTTCCTGATTGAGCAGATCATCGATGCGCCCGCGCTCGCGCTTGAAGGCGACGAGGTCGTCGCCCTTCAGCACCTTGCCGACCGGCAGGCGAACGCGCATCGGATCGACCTTGGTGCCGTTGACGATCAGCTCGTAGTGGAGATGCGGACCGGTGGCGAGGCCGGTCTGGCCGAGAAAGCCGATGGTCTGGCCTTGGCGGACGCGCACGCCCGGCGCGATGCCTTTGGCAAATGCGCTCTGGTGATTGTAGGAGGTCTCGTAGCCATTGGCGTGGCGGATGATGATCTGTTTGCCATAGCCGCCGGCCCAGCCGGCCTTCTCGACGACACCGTTGCCGGCAGCGATGATCGGCGTGCCGATGGCGGCTGACCAATCGACGCCGGTATGCATGCGCACATAGCCGAGGATCGGATGCCTGCGGGCACCGAAGCCGGAGCGGAATTTTCCTGCGGGCAGGGGATTGCGCAGCAGGAATTGCTGGGCGCTGCGGCCGTCCTCGTCGAAATAGTCGGTACTGCCGTCCTGCATCTGAAACCGATAGAAATTGCGCGTCGTGCCGCCGAACGTCGCCGAGACATAGAGCAGCTCGGATTCGTCGGATGCCTGGTCGTCGCCATCCGGCTGCGAGAACAGCACCTCGATGCGGTCCGACGGATTGAGCCGCGACTGGAAATCGACACCGGACGCCAGGAGCTTGATCAGCCGCTTGGTCATCGCCTTGGACATGCCGTAGGAATAGGCGGCGCGGTAGATGCCGTCATAGACGTTCGGCAGATTGCCGCGCACGACAACCGGCGGCGAATCATCGAACGCGGTCAGCAATTCGGGATTGGGCTCCGGCTCCTGCGCCGGCACATATTGGCCGTGATCATCGAGCGCGATGGTAACGATATGCTGGGCCCTGTCGTAGATGCCGGTGCGAACGACCTTGGCGGCGTCGCCATGGACCTCGAGGCCGACGCGCAGCACGGTTCCCGCCTTGAGCGCTGTCGCATTCAGCAATTTGGCGATCGCCTCGGCCATGCCGGTGGCGTCCTCGCCCGTATAGCCCGAATCGGCAAATGCCTCGACAATGTTGCGGTCCCTGGTGAAGGGGATGATCTCCTCGGCGAAGGCTGGCGCCTGATCATCGGGGGCAGCACGCGGCGACACCGAGACGTTTTCCGGGACGATCCTGACGTCGTAGGAGCCGGCCATGCTCTCGGCGAATGCATCGCCGAATCGCTGCGGGTCGACATAATGCAGCGACGCGACCTGCACGGCGCCGTCGCTCAGGCCCGTGCCGGCCTGGCGCACCACCTTTTCCACCTCGTCGGCGGACAAGTCACTCTTTTCGTCGAAGGCCGCCTTCTCGATCGGGAAATCGACCGTCTTCAGGCTCATCTCGCTTTCGACCTTGGCGCCATAGATCTGGCCGGCGGCGGCGGTCGCCGGCTGACCGGCATTGCCGTCGCGGTCGTCCCCAAACACCTGCATCGGGTTGAAAGGCGGATAGGCTCGGCTGGTCGTGTGCCCGGCGGCAAGCGCCATCTTGATCTGCACGAAAGGCATGGTGTGGATGACATCGCGGTCGCCGACCTTGGTCACCATCGACACTTCCATGCGCCGGCGGTCCTTGGCCTTGGCGATCTGGCGCGGCGCCACCAGCCTGGTGGTCTTGGCGATCTCGCCGGAATCGTCGCCTCTTGCAAGGCTGATCAGCTCCGCGATCTCGGGCGGTGTTGCCAATTGCTGACGGCCGTCGAGGGCTGCGAACAGCGCCACGCCCATCAGCACGCTCGACGTCACGCCAGTCAGAAAAGTGCCCGACAGCCAGCGCGCCGAAACCTCGCGCCGGTCGGGCGGGCCACTGCGACCGTCCGCAATCAGCGGCGGCTCGTTGCCGAGTTCGGCTATGACATTTTCCGTATCTGGCATCCAGAAAGGCTGCTTCTTCCCCGGGCGGGACGGCTTGTCGCTTTTGTTGTGGCCATGACATTTGCCTGTCACGGCGGGCGAAGTCAACGAAGCGCCTGGCTTCGGCCGAGATCCCCAGTCATACTTCTCTCTTAGTGGCTCTCTTACAGTCGCTTATAAGGGCGCCGCGCCGGTGGTGCATGCGCCAGCTTCGTTGGGCCTTGGTGTCAAACCGCAATGCGGCGGCAATAGGGCTCCTTGGTGGTGGTCGGCTTTGTTATCCCCATGCCGCAGCGGAAGTCGGCTAGCGAAAATCGGCACCGCAATCTTTCGTCGCAAAAAATTCAAAAAAGACCGAAATCGTTGTTGACACTTTGGACGCCTGCCGACTATATACGCCTCACCAACGAGGGCGGCGCGCCGCTGGCGACGAAGAAGTTCGCTTCTAGATCTGCCCTCTGCGAAATTCAAGAGAGCCGCGTGAGCGACACTCGAACGGCCCCGA
>NZ_JBSPTO010000059.1:0-7621 GCF_053850215.1 Mesorhizobium sp. f-mel | reverse complement strand
TGCTGGTCACCACCGAAGCCATGATCGCCGAGGCTCCGAAGAAGGAGTCGGCTGGCGGCGGCATGCCAGGCGGCATGGGCGGCGGCGGCATGGGCGGCATGGGCGGCATGGATTTCTGACGGCGCAATTTGACCATCTCGGAAGGGCGGCAGCGATGCCGCCCTTTTTCTTTTGCGTTTTGTCGATGGGGGCTAACCGTAATAGTTATGGCAGCTCCATCGAGGGGGTACCGTTACCCTTCGCTGATGCAAACAATTTTTTGTGCATTGCAATATATTGCTCGATGGGTATGGTTCCGCTGTCGGCCATCTACTCCTCCCAGATGCGATGCCGGCTTTGAAATGCAGCGCACCTCCTCCCGCGCTGTTTTCGATATCGGCCCGCTGCTATTTCCTCCCGGCAGCGGGCCGTTTGCGTGAGCAATAGGTTTCGCTCGATGGCCCGCGTGCTGGCTTTAAGCCATGCGGATGCTCTGGACTTCCAGGCCCTTCTTGCCCTGCCCGCATTCGACAAGCACCTTTTGCCCCTCCACCAGCCTGCTGAGGCCAGAGCGGACCAACGCTGTGGCATGAACGAAGACATCCTTCCCGCCATCTTCAGGAGCAATGAAGCCGAAGCCCTTTTCGGGATTGTACCACTTGACTGTGCCCGCGCTCTCGATCGATCCACCCGCTGCAGAGACGGATCCTTCAGCACCACGGACACGTGGCGAAGTTTTCGCGGCCTCGCCAATCTCCAGCACCTGGGAGACCTGAGGACCCTTTGGCCGCTCTTCGACAGTGACCTTGAGACGCGCTCCCTCAGAGACAGTTCGGTTTCCGGCTACCTCTAGTACTCTGCTGTGCAGATAGGCATCCCTGCCGTCCAAGAGTTTGACGAAGCCAAATCCTTTGCTCGCGTCGAACCACTTCACCTCGGCGTTTACGGGGTCCGCGATCACAGGTGGCGGCCGTTGAAAATAGCTAGGCTCGAGAGCCCGTTCGGAAAAAGAATCGGGCTCGTCCTCATCTCGATCCCGGCGTGGTTTGCGATGGTCTCTGTATCTGCTCATGATCGTCTCGGCTGGCATAGCGAAGGCTTACGCCACGATATCTCTATCCGGATCCGGCGACGCGTTTGTGTCAAATGTCCTTGATGGCGTAAAGCTCCCTCTGTCGATTACAGTCCACCTGGTTTGTAATCGGCTGCGGATAACGGCCATGGGTCGTCACGGGCCAGGTGTTCGGTGACAGCGATACGGCAGATTAGCCGTGCTGTTTCCCGATGGATCGCCGCATCGTCAAAACCATCGCCTATCATGACAACTTGTCAGCCCCAATGGGCCGAGAACGGCAGACCGCTCACGACCTGCTGCAACGCGGAGCTCAACAGGCGTTTTTTTCGTTAGGACTCGCTGTTGCGCCGCGCCTCCTTTGCCGGGGTGGCAGCTTTTTCTTCCGGCTGTAGATTGACGGTGGGTCTACCCGCCGTCCATCCGAGGCTCTATGTGAAAAGCGCGCCGTGCGGGATAGACATCGGCAGCCTGCTAATCGACACCTTCGTCGCGTTTAGGAAGCCGATATTGCCTCTATGCCTACCGATGACCCGCCACCTGAAAGCCCGGGACCTGTTCGGCGCGATCGACCACATGCCATCGCTTAGTAGGCCGGCTAGCGAGCGTTCATTTAGGGTTTTCAATCCATCGACCGGCGAATTGCTGGCCGAGCTTCCCGACATGGGCGTCGAGCAAACGCGAGCCGCGATCGACCAGGCCTATGAGGCGCAGCCGGGATGGGCTGCGTTGACCGCGCGGGCGCGCAGCGACATACTCTGGCGCTGGCACCAGCTGATCGTTGACCACGCAGACGACCTCGCTGCAATTCTTACCGCCGAGATGGGCAAGCCGCTCGCTGAGGCAAAATCGGAGGTGTCGCATGCGGCCGCGTACCTGCAATGGTATGCCGAGGAGGCCAATCGCATCTACGGCGAGACGATCGCCGCGCCATCGACAGACCGCCGCATGCTGGTGATCAAGCAGCCGATCGGCGTTGTTGGCACGATCACGCCATGGAATTTTCCAGCCTCCATGGTGGCACGCAAGATCTCGCCGGCGTTAGCCGCGGGCTGCACAATCGTGCTCAAGCCCGCTGAGCAGACCCCGCTTGTTGCGGGCGCAATGTTTGCCCTCGCCCACGAGGCTGGCTTTCCCGAAGGCGTCGTCAACCTGATCTTCGCTTCCGAAGGCGATAGGATTGGCCGTGAACTGTGCTCCAATGCCAAGGTCCGTAAGATCAGCTTTACCGGCTCGACGGAGGTCGGCCGGCTGCTCATGCGCCAGTGTTCGGATCAGATCAAGAAAGTCAGCCTCGAGCTCGGCGGCAACGCGCCTTTCATCGTCTTCGACGATGCCGACCTCGATGCCGCAGTGGATGGTGCGATTCAGGCGAAGTTCCGCAATGCCGGTCAGACCTGTGTTTCCGCGAACCGCCTTTATGTGCAGGCGAGCATTCATGATGAGTTTGTCGTCAGATTCGTGGAAAAAGTCCGCCACCTTTCGGTTGGCGACGGTTTCGATCCGGGCGTGGCTATCGGACCGCTGATCGACAGGCATGCCTTAGCCAAGATCGAAACCCATATCGCGGATGCCGTCCAAAAAGGGGGCACGGTTGAATGCGGGGGCAAGCGCATCGGCAAAGTGGGCACGTTCTTCCAGCCGACGGTGCTCACTGATATCTCCAGCGCAATGGCCATCGCGCAAGAGGAGACATTCGGGCCGTTGGCTCCGATCATTCGCTTCGAAGATGCAGAACAGGTCATTCACGAGGCCAACGACACGATCTACGGACTTGCCGCCTACTTTTATGCGTCCAATCTCAAGCGTGTCTGGCGCGTGGCCGAGGCGCTCGAATACGGAATGGTCGGAATCAACACCGGCCGAATGTCCTCGGAAGCGGCCCCCTTCGGTGGGATAAAACAGTCCGGCATCGGACGGGAAGGCTCCCGTCACGGGCTCGAAGACTACCTTGAAATTAAATACCTGTGCATGGGTGGCATCTGAGCACGTACGAAGGAATTTGGCGGACGAGCTCTCTCAAGCACTCGGCCAAAGGCGGCTGCGCCTGAAAGATGGACGGTATAGGCGCTCTTGCGCTGCCGAACGGCGTCTGTCTTCTGCGGAAGGTCGGGCGTCTAGAGCGTAGGGTGCACTGTGAGGCCTGGTTGGGTCGTAGCTCAGTCTGGCTTTTGGCCCGAGCGATATGTTATTTTCGGTACCAGCCGTTCGGACTCCGGCCGATCGAGGTCGATCGACAAAAGGCCGTTCGCTCCGCCGCGGTCACCCGCACGACGTCGGCCAGCACTATCTTTGGCTTGCGATTGAGGGGACCGGTCGAGCGACTTGGTGCAGCCACATGGAATAAGACCAATGCGCGTGGTCGCGGCCTTCCCGGTCACCTACATGGATCGGCGCGCTTGAACATCGGCCGATATCTACGCGGCCGAGGCGGCAAATGCCGAGGCAGGCACGCAAGCGCGCGGCGCGATCGACGGCCGCGGGCGGCAATGCCAACCTGGTGGCCGCTGCATAGACTAAGTCGGTACTTACGCGCCCTCGACGACGGAGAAGCCCTCGAACTGCGGGTGACCGAGGTAGTGGACTTTCGTCGTGTCGAGATTCCTGTGGGCGGCGAGGAAATTCTCCGATCTGGTCCAGGCGACGAAATCGTCGTGGGTTGCCCACACTGTGTGCGAGGCAAACAGCGTGTAACCTTCGGTCTCGCTGACCGGGCCGCGCAGCAAATGGAATTCTCGGAATCCCTTTATCTCGGCAAGGCTGGAATCGCGGTTTTTCCAGACGGCCTCGAAGTCGGCCTCCGAGCCGTTCTGGACCTTGAAGCGGTTCATCGCGATGTACATGGCGGTTCCTTCATTCCGGATGTTGTGGTTGGCGTGGGAGCTTGACCTGTTCAAAATGGGCCGGCTTTGGCCTCCAGCGAAGCAGTGTCTTGAGCCCCAGAGCTACACGTCACGAACTTGAGGATTAGGTGGCATGAGCCGTCCTAGCGCGAGGAGCAGTCCGTTATCGCCTTCGCACCGCAGCGTCTCATGGCCCTCTCTTGCAATGCCCACTACGCTTTCGACCTGCTCGCGATCGTCGAACTCCGGACGACCCTGTGTTTCCATGCGAAGCAACCCGCATCAGCTATACCCGTCCCTGGATGTTTGCCCGCTGTCATGTTCGTTCGCCTGCATTTTATTTCATCGAGGCGAACACCTCCCCTAGACGCGGCGAGCCTCGCTGTGTGCCAAGCAACCGTCGTGCCATCGTAGAGGTGGTGGGAGAGGACCGGATATTTCGTGACGCGCGGGGTGAAATACCAGCGCGTCGGTGTGTCGGGTCTCGGACATAGACGTTACCGGACCCGGCTGGATGTCAGAGTAAGGGATCCAATTCGGGCCGCGCCAAAGCCTCATCGCGCCTTTCAATCAGAGAACCTGAGATCGGCGTCCGGGTAAGGAAAGAAAGCAAAGCAGCGGGCACGGAGACCTAGCACCTAAGAAAGCTACGCGACCGACTGCCAGCTGGCGGTTCGCACCCAAAAGGCAACAGTCACGAAACCGCTCTGCAGTCCCTGGCGGCCGCCGTGGTCGGCCGTCGCTGGCTTGCTGATGGCGCAGATCTGGGTGCTTGGCATCGCCTGGAGGATTTCGGAGCTCGAGCGCAACCGCCGCTGGGGAACCTTGTTGCGCCCTTGTGTGCAGATAGCCCCCCTTCGATCGCCATATTAGTCGAGGCCGCAAAGCTCCAAAAACTCGTTCGTGAAGCGAATGCCACTCCCATCACGTTCAATGCCTGGGTCGTAGGTGAAGACCGCGATATCTAACTTGGCGAGGCGGCGACAACATCTTCATGGGGGCGTCCAGGTAGGAGAAGGATCCTCTCATGCCCCGCGATTGCCGGTATCAACGCTGGATAAAGATGCAGCTGCCCGGCGCCTGTGTGAATGTCGGCAGCAGTCGCTCCCGATTTGATCTCTATCAGCAACGGACGTTTCCCCGGTCGGTTGCATCGACTTCGTAACCGAGCGAATGGCCTGGCTTTTCCATCTTGATATCCCGTTCTAGCAGCCGTTCCTGCAACGCGAGCCATACAAATCCCTGCTTTCGGGAGACGATTTTTCCTCTTGGGGCCCGGTTGGTCCGATCACATAGGTTCCGCCCTTCTCGTCGGCACCAAGCCGGTAACTGACATCTTCGGCTCTCGGTGCAGGAGAACTCGTAGACCTTGCCAGTGCGCAGGCTCGCACGAACCGCCCTGTCATTGATCGATTAAGATCTGATTTCTCGTCGAGCGCAGCCACCAAGAACCAGCCCGCTCGATTCCAGTTGGCGATACTTCGACATTAAGCGGCGTCAGCCCCGTCCTTGATGCGAACGCGGAAGGTGAGACTCCCTTCTCGGTCTCGCCGTTCTTCCGAAGTAGGCCTTGCCTCGCGCACCGCCTCTGATCGGAGGCTGCCGTATCCACGGCGGCTCTCGAAGAGGGCATTAGCAAATTAGAAAACGTGATCCTGTTATTTTTTGTCGGCACTTCCCCTATAATCTTCTACAAAAGATAACTAATGACCGACCACCATATGACCTTTCGTGAACGTGCTCTTAGCCTGACCAAAGATCTCGGGATTGCGCGCGCCCGTGACTTCAAGGCTGCCGGCATTCCCCTAGTGTATCTAAGGCGCCTGACCGAGGCCGGCGACCTGGTTCGCCTCGGTCGCGGCCTCTATCAAGATCCCGATCGCGTCGGGGAGGATGCCGCGCACGATCTGGCGGAAGCCAGCCGGCTCGTGCCTCACGGAGTGATCAGCCTGATCAGCGCACTTCGGCAGCATGGGCTAACCACTCAGCTGCCTCATGCAGTTTGGATGACCATTCCACACAAGGCCCGCACGCCGCACAAAGGCCTCCGGCTCGAAATCGTCCGCGCAATCGGTGAAGCGCTGACTGCGGGCGTAGAGCATATCCGCGTCGAAGGCGGTTGACGTGCCGATATACGGGGTAGCGAAGACTGTCGCCGACTGCTTCAAGCACCGCCGCAACGTTGGTGAGGACGTCGCCATCGAAGCGCTGCGCGAATCTCTGCACCAACGAAAGACCACACCGAGCGAACTGATGAAGTTCGCCGCTATCGATCGCGTCGTCGGCCGAATGGAGCCTTTGATCAAGGCGATCCAGTGACCGCTAAGATCGTCAAAAATCTGGATGTTCGATCAGAGCCCGACTGCTCAATCATGCCAGGCAACACGGTGATGACTACCAGCGCGTCCTGACACGCTACGCAATCGAACGCCTGCCCTTTCGCCTCAGCAAAACCGAGGCGGCCGCTCGCTATGTGCTCAAGGGCGCCATGCTGTTCGTCACCTGGCCGGAGCACGTATTTCAGCCAACCGGGGATCTCGATCTGCTCGGCGAGGGCAGTCCCAACCCCGTATCTATCGCCGAACTGTTCGTCCGCATCTGCCAAGTTGAAGCGCCCGATGACGGTATCAAGTTCGACGCAGACAGCCTCAAGATCGAGGCAGTTCGCGAAGCCGACAAATATCAGGGTGCCCAGCTAAGTCTGACGGCGGACTTGGCTGGCGCGAAAATTCACGTGCAAGTCGACATCGGCTTCGGCGATCATGTCTATCCGTCGCCAAAGCGAGGGACCTTTCCCAGCCTGCTGCCGAACCTGCCGGAGGCAAGCGTGCTGATGTATCCCCCCGAAACAGTGGTCGCGGAGAAATTCGAGGCCATGATCCGCTTTGGGGAAGTAAACGGCCGGATCAAGGACTTTTACGACATCTGGGTCACGACCCGCATCTTTCCCTTCGACGCGTCGAACCTTGTCGAAGCGGTCATCGGCACGCTTCGGCGCCGAGAGACTGCCATCCCCACCGTAATGCCCGTTGGTCTGACAGAGGCTTTTGCAGCGATTGTAGAGGATCGCGGTCTTTGGAGCGGCTTTCTTCGCCGCAACCCACCGACTCTCAAACCGCCGAGCTTTGCGGAGCTCCAAGAAGAATTGCGACGCTTCTTCGGTCCCATTATCGATAGTCTTGCGTCCCCGGAGAATGCCCGCGGCCGTTGGAATCCCGATGGCGGAACTTGGCTCTAAGGCGCAGAAACACCTGCGGCCATCGCCAGTTTGCCTTCACTGCGCTCAACGCCCGCAATTTGCCGGACGATACTCAGTGATGGCGCGATCCCTCTGCGTCGCTTGCCGCCGCAGCCGAGGCGAAGAAGGGCGCCCGGAGTGGAGCACCTTCGAAGGAATGGCGACTTCCGGGATCTTCGACCACAGTCATGAACGGCGCGAATTGGGCGCGAAGCGGTCAATGGCGATGCCACTTATCTCGAGAACGCGCCGACAACGATGCCACTTGAATTACCCGAGCTCGTGGATCGCCACGTTGGGAATGACCGCCTTGTCAGCACGCCAAGGGCCATGCTGTCGACCGCGTGGCGAGCTTGGCGCCGACGGCGTCCACTTCGACCGAATCTGCTGACAATGAGGACTTGTAGGATCCCCCAGTAGGCGAAAACCCATGACGATCATCTTCACGCCGGCCGCGATCTGAAGCACGCGTCCGGCGCGCTTCATGCC
>NZ_JBSPTO010000058.1:0-10225 GCF_053850215.1 Mesorhizobium sp. f-mel | reverse complement strand
ATCCGCCGAGTGCTCGCACTACTTCAAAAACTCCGGCTATGACCGAAACTAATCTCATCCCGCTCTAAATTACCCGCGGGTCGGTTTGCTAATAAAGAGATCAGCCCCGATCAACTGACGAAGGACAAGAAATACGGCAGGACTGTAGCGCAAATATCCGCCGAAACTACGCTACCGCCGCCTATTACCCCCTTCGGTTCATTCTGTTGACATCTCCTGCTTCTGGAGAGATGGTAAGATACTACGCGCCGGCCCTTTTTCCGAAGATTTTATTCTGCAGCTTTATCAAAGGATTTTGGCGATGCGTTTGTCTCGATCGCGCCGACTTGTGGCCATCGCTTTGACGGCAATCGCAGCCGTCACCCTTCCCTCTTATGGACATGCCGAGGACAAGCTGCTGACGGAAGCGGTGCAGTTCAACGGTACGATCCTGTATCTCTCCACTGAGGTGCCTGGCCTGATCTTCGGCGCCGTGCGCAACGGCGAGACGGCCTTGGCGGGTTTCGGCAAGATTGCCGACGGGAGTGAAAAAGTGCCCGACGGCGACACAATGTTCCGAATCGCGTCCGTGAGCAAAGTGTTCTGCGGCAATGTGCTTTCCTCGCTCGCGATCGACGGCAAGGTACAGCTCACCGACCGGCTGCAGGATCGCCTTGGCTGGGACGTCACGCTCCCGGAGAAAGATGGCCGCGCCCTCCGCCTGATCGATCTCGTCGCGCAAGCTTCCGGCCTTCCGCGGGAGGTGCCAGTGGCCGAGGCGCCTCCCTCCGACCCCTTCTCTACCAACACGAAAGAGGCGCAGATTGCCGCCCTCAAGGACAATCCGCTGCTGTTCGCGCCGGGCACCGCCGTTCTCTATTCAAACTTCGGATACGACCTCCTCGGAGCGGCGCTCGCGAATGTCTCTGGAAAGCCTTATGCCGAGGTTCTTCGGGAGCGTGTCCTCGATCCCCTCGGCATGAAAGACACGGTTTTCAACCCAAGACCGGAGGACGAACCGCGCCTGATGCAGGGCCATAACTTCGATGGCAGCGCCATGCCCATCGTGCCGACGAGCACAGCCATGGAATGCGCCGGTGGGTTGTACTCGACCGCGGACGACCTGCTGCGCTGGATGAACTGGCATGTCGACAACAAGCCTTCCGCGGCCGACGCCGAGTTCCGCCTCGTGAACCACGCGGCTTTTTTGTACCGGGACGGGCTCGCGTCGGTAGTGGGGCTGGATGACGGCGGCCCGATGGACGCCATGGGTCTCGGATGGGTCATCATGCTCCCCAACGAGCATCGCCCGCTCATCCTCCAGAAGAGCGGCGGCCTGCAAGGGATGTTTCTCTATGTTGCGATTGCACCGACACGCGGCGTCGGCGCTTTCTTCGTCATGAACGAATTCAATGCCGCCGGCTTCATGGCCGGGGTTAAGACGACGAACGATCTCGTCGCAGAGATCGCTCCACGCTGATTTCGCGCTTATCGGTAGAACGTGCGCGATCATTAATGCTGTGGAGGGGCCTGACGGACGGCATGTTTCGCGGCCAGGCAAGCGCGACAACGGCTATTTCCGGCCGACCGCTTAGCTATCCATTGCTGAGGACTTGCCGGCGCCGACCCGCTTCATCGCTGCTCACGGCCTGCTCAAGCGGCGGCCAAGGTTCTGCCTCTCGACTCTTTGGCATTCCGTTTTCGTAGCCGACCGCGAATGCCGCGCTGCTCGCAGTCCCGACAGCATCAGCCGCCTCCTGGCGCAACCCGACGCGGGTTCCGTGTCATCGGCGTGCTTTATCAGGAGTTCGTGGTCCGCGGCCGCATAGAGGCCTCGCCTCGGTCGTGCCTGACCTGCCCGCCTTCCGCCGCATGCTGACGCGCGCCCGCGCCGGCTTGGGTTCCGATATGGCAGGGAATGATGCTTTGGCAGGATGTCTCGGTGCGCCTCGCTGCTGCCCGAGGACTCTGCAGGGTATGTTCATGATGATTGCCCACGCGGCGAAGGAGCCCTGCCCGAGCGACGCGGCGATTGCCCGCGCCTACGGCTCACGCTCGCTGCGCCGCGCCCGGGCGCCTGCTGACCTATATCGAGAGCAGGGCCTGATCGTCTGCCAGCTCGACGGTGCCGGCCGGCGGACGGTGACGCTGGTGGAGCTGGCCTGGGCGACGGCGCCGGGCGATCCTAATTCGGAGGAGGCGGAGCAGGGGCGTTCGGGCGATTTGAGGGGTGGGTGCGGCGCTGTGGGGTCAAAAACCAAGTTGCCAAAGATGAGGTCAGCTCAGAAGATTGCGCGCCGCGCGCATGAATATTTTCGACCCGATCGGGATCAAATCGTCCGGAAAGTCATAGTCCGGATTGTGCAACGCAGGGTGCCGCTCGCCCGCACCCAGGAAGAACATCGCCGACGAGGCGCTGTGGCCGAACAAGCCGAAATCTTCCGAAGCACGCATTGGCAGGGCTTCTTCTCCGTGCACGACGCCCTCTTCATCGAGAGCTCGCCGCAGATGCTCTACGGCGTCCGGCGCATTGACGCTGGCAACAAATATCTCGTGATAGTCCCACCGGGCAGAAAGGCCATGCTGGCTAGCGATCTGTGTGACCAGCGATTGCGCGGCGGCGCACAGGTCTGCCATGCGCTCGTCGCGCCGGGTGCGCAGCGTCGTCCAGACCTCTGCATTGCCGGGCGCGATGCCGAACACAGCTTCGCCCATCGCGGCATGGGTGACGGTGACCATGCTGAAGTCGTCGTCGGCAAAAGTTCCGCTGCCAAGTGCCGGGAGTGCCGGCATCAGCTGGCTGACCGCCATCATCGGCGAAACGCCGGTCTCGGGCATGGACGAATGCGCGGTCTTGCCCTCCAGCACGATGCGCATGCCGCGTGAAGCGCAGTTCACCACTCCGGTCTTGAGCCGCACCTCGCCGAACGGCACGCCCGGCAGATTGTGCAGCGAGAATGCGAAATCCGGGGCGATCTCGCCAAAGCGCGGATCGGCGACGACACCGGCGGCACCATTGCCGGTTTCTTCCGCCGGCTGGAACATCAGCACGACGCGACCGCGGGCAGGTTTTTCGCGCCCCAACTGACGGCCGAGTGCCGCCAGGATCGCGGTATGTCCGTCATGGCCGCACATATGCGACTTGCCCGGCACGAGTGATGCATGATCTACGCCAGAAAGTTCATAAATCGGCAGCGCATCGAGTTCCGAGCGAAACATCACCGTCGGCCCGGCCTTGCCGCTTTCGTAGATCGCCGCCACGCCATGCCCGCCCAATCCGGTCAGCACCTTGTCCGGCCCAGTATCGGCGAGGAAGTCGACGACCTCTTTAGCGGTCTTCTCCTCTTCATTCGAGATTTCGGGGTTCTGGTGCAGCTTGCGCCGCCACGCTATAAGCTCGACGATGTCTCGATTGGTAAGGGTCACGTGTTCCAACTCCGTTTGCGCTCCATTCTAAGCAAAAGCAGCCATTGCTCCAGGGTCAAGGAGTCTCGAAATGGAAGACCGGGAGCTGAGAGTGCCCTTGGGTTGTAAGAACCAGTATTTCGGCGATCGGTTCGAGCCTGGGCCTTCCCGGCCACAATGGGTCGAGCGGATGCCGTGAAGCCTGGCCGCTATGATCATACGCCGCTCGCTCGCGCGGAGTTGCCTGATGATACGGCGGTTCTTGCCCGCTATCTCATCGGCAAGCTGGTGGTGCGGGCGTTGCCGGAAGGCATCGTCAGCGGCCGCATTGTCGAGACCGAGGCCTATGTCGCCGGGGATGCCGCCGGGCACGGTTACCGGGGAATGACCCCGCGCAACCGTTCGCTGTTTCTCGAGCGCGGGCACGCCTACGTCTATCTCGCCTATGGCCTCTCATACATGCTGAATGTTTCGAGCGAGACGGCTGGGATCGGAACCGGCGTGCTGATCAGGGCGCTCGAGCCGCTCGAAGGCGTCGGAGTCATGCGGTTCCATCGCGGCGTCGAGCGCTTGCGCGACCTGGCGCGAGGACCGGGTAGGCTGACTGCCGCGTTGCGAATCGACCGTTCGCTCGACGGGCTCGATCTTTGCCGGGAAGGCCCGCTATGGCTGGCACGAGACGACCACAAAGCAGGCGAAATCGGGAAGAGCATTAGGATCGGCATTTCGAAGGACGCGGATCGGCTATTGCGATTTTATGTCATGGGGAGTGCGTTTGTCAGCGGTCCAAGATCGCTGAGCCAGGGGCAGCAGTAGTAGCAGAGTTGCAGGTAAGCATCGGAGTCTGATTTGCGCCCAGAAGCGGGCAATCGAGTGCGATTTATGTGGTAACCGCAATGGGCCGTCTGCTGTCCTTCCGGTTTCGGGCGCGATGCGTTACAAAGCTGACGTTCCTCTTGCGACTTCGAGTCGGTCATCTGGTGGGAGGCGCCAGAGCCCCAAAGGCGGACGATCGACAGCTTTTCGAGGTGAGCGTAACGAGATTCGTCAACGGACGGATGCCGAAAGACGGCACCGACCCGAGAACAGTAGCTTTATCATTTTTTTGAGTCCTGCGCGGTAAGGTTCCGTGCATGTGGTTGAAGACTTACTTGATCATCACCGGCATCGGCGCGTTTGTGGCGCTGACAATGCCCTGGCTGGTCATCATCGGCAGTTTCCTGATTATCCCGGGGATCATCCTCGCGTCGATGCCAACGGCCTTCATGTATGGCGTCGCCTTCGCGCTGTTCCGCTTGCTGCTCGGAGGTTTCCTTTCAGGGGTTCCTCTGAACGTCATGTCGGGCGCTGCGACGCTGGCACTGTTCTGGACCATCCCCCAGCCAGGCCTCACCTGGGCGAGGGGCATGCTGGCCAGCCTGAAGGAGCCGGACATTCAGGCGAGCGCACCGATTGCGCTCAAGGGCGACATTCTCCTCGCCCGCCCGTTCGAGGGCCGTTGCGATGCACTGTGCGCGGCCTTGCTCAAGACCCCGGGCGTCACTTCGGTCCGCGTCCAGACCCCTCGCCGTCATTCCAATACCTATCGCATCGTGCCAGACTCGACGCCCGGCAAACGAAGCACCGTCATCGGGCATGGCCTGCTGGAAGAGCGGCGCTACGATGCCTCCGATCCGCTCGCCCCTCAGCGCGCGCTGGAAGCCGAATGGAACCTGATGATGTCAGAGGGCAAGGCGCTGCTGCAAAGCGACGACGCCCTCGAACCCGACTTCACCATCGCGATCGAGGACGGCCCTGCCTTGCCCGATGCCAAGCCCCGATGGGGACGGGTGGATTGGTCGCTCGAACCCTCCGTACCCCACCGCAAGGCGCTCACCATCACCGACGCCGGTGAACAGGTGCTGCTGCGGCAGTCGATCCTGTCGATCTTTGCCCCGGCGGCGCCAATGCTGATCGGGACTTCGGGCGGGATCGAGAACTTCCGGTTCGGCTGGGCGCGTCGGCGGCTCGGTGACGGAAGGATGTACGCCGAGGTTCCGGTCAACCGGTTGCTACTCGACCACACCAGCGTTTCGCGCGGCGTGGATATGGAAGCGGCGAAAACGAGAACGCGCGAGGAACTCGCCAGAGCGCTCGACGATCCGCGTAAGCCGGTGAGCGATCCCGCGTTCGCGCTCGCCAATCAGTGGATGGACTCGTTCCGCGCGAACGACCAGCCGCTCGGCGAGAGCGACCGGCGTCTGCTGGTTCGCATCTTGGAGGACCCGCGGGTGCGATCCTCAGACGGGCTGTGGGCGATCATCAAACAGGTCGATGGCAAGTCCGCCGATCTGCGGCGGCTCGCCGCCCGCCGCTACCTCGCGGCCACCGACAAGAAGGAGGCGCGCCACTGGATCAATGCCCTGGCCGGCCTCCCTGTAGGTGCATACGCCGATCCTCTGCCGGAAGAGCGCGAGATTCTCGCCGATCCGGCGGTCAGCCGCTTTGCCACCGGCCTGATCAAGCGCCAGGGCGACCGCGGCGTCGATGCCGTGCCCGACCTGTTGCGGCTGCTGCGCGAGTACTCCGTCTACGATCCGGGCAAGTATGGCTTCAGCGACCTGACCGCGGCTACCGATGCCGTGCGAAGCGGCTTTCGCCGCATTGGCCCTGCGGCCTCTTTCGCGCGGCCTGAGATCGAGCAGCTCCTGGCTTCGCCGGGTCTGGAGTACCGCTACAAGACGCTCGGCCAGGAAGAATGGGACACGCTGCTGGTCGTCCTCGGGAAGCCTGTCGAAACGCTTACCAAGCCGGAAAACCGAGGTGGTACCGACGCGAGGTACCGCGAGCGCGTCGCTCAACGGGCCGCCAAGCCTTACGATCCGCGCCGGGATTGATCGCCGAAACGGGAAGAAGAATCTTCGGCGACAGAGCTACGTCCGGCGACAGAATGGATGATGGGCTGGCCCGTTCGGGGTGTCGCGCGGTCTGAATGTCCGGATCGTTTTCATTGTCGATCAACAGCTGCCATTCCGCTTTCCACCCTGAGCGGTCGCTAGTGTCGCTGCCCGCCTCGAAGCACTCGCGCCAGCGGGCGGCATCCTGATCTCCGCCAAAGTGCACGGCGAAGTCGAGGGCAAGCTGAATTGCGGCTTTGAGGATCGAGGCTCAAGATCGGTCAAGAACATCGCTCGGCCGGTTAGGACCTACCTCGTCCAACGTGAAGAACCGGCCGCGGCTCGCTCGATACGCGGTGCCGCCCTGCAGCAGGAGATCGAATATTGCCGTGCCCCCGACGGCGCGCGCCTCGCCTGGGCCAAGGTCGGCACGGGCCCGCCGATTGACGGCGATGAAGCCGGCGGCGAGTGCGACGAAGCGACACCCATTTCAGCTTCGTTGAAACACCCCCTGCTGGAAAGGGTTGAGTGGCTACAGCCGAACGTCCGCTTGTGTGCAAACGTGCCGCCTCGCCTGTTCACTCGGATGTCGGCTTTTGGATGCGGCTAGGGTCTACTCAACGACCGACATGCGGCGCAAAGCAGCCATGCCGCCGTCGCGTGTGAGACTCTGCTTCGGGTCACAAGCAGAACAGCAGCCCCCTACGGCTCGTCCCTCTCATCGCGCAAATTAGACACAACGCGGCGGTTCTGCGACCTGCAGGCGGTGTCGGGGCAGTCGCGGACGAGCCTGTCCTTGCCGTAGCCCTTGGCCCACATGCGGTTGCGGTCTATGCCGCCGGCGGCGAGGTAGTCCATCACCGCATCGGCGCGCTGCTGCGACAGCGCCGTTTCACTTGCGCCGGGATCGTCGGCGAAACCCTGCAGCTTGAGCAGCCAGCGCGGATGCTTTGCTAACCAGGCGATCTGGGTGTCGAGGGTGGCCTTGGCGACAGAATCGAGCGCGGCCGAACCTTGCGTGAAATAGGTGCGGCGGCCGACATTGAGTATAAAATCCTCCTCGCTGCCCGGCTGCACGTTCTGGAAGCCGGCAACCTCGGTGTTGGTGATGTTGGGCGTGGAAGGGGCCAGCGTGTTGCTGGTCGAGCAGGATGCGGCCAGCACCAGCAGGCCGGCGGCGAGCAGCCGGCGCGTGTTTTCAATCATGCGGTTCATGAGGCGCCAATCATTCGACAGTGGTGGAAGCGGGCGCCTGGTCGGCGATGTGCGGCAGGACCTGCACCGCGGTGCCGATCGGGCAGCGCTGGTAGAGGTCGATGATGTCTTCCGGGAACATGCGGATGCAGCCGCTGGAAGCGTCGGTGCCGATGCTCCATGGCTCCAGCGTGCCATGCAGGCGGTAGCCGGTGTCGGCGCCGTTGCGGTGCAGATAGAGCGCGCGCGGCCCGAGCGGATTGTTGGACGCGCCGCCTGCGACCATGTGCGGTAGGTCCGGCTTGCGCTTACGCATTTCGGGGGGCGGGACCCATTGCGGCCACAGCGCGCGGCGGTCGATCGTCGCGCGGCCGTACCATTTGAAGCCGTCCTTGCCGACGCCGACGCCGTAGCGGATGGCGGTCTTGTTTTCCATGATGACGTAGAGGAAGTGGTGACGGGTATCGACCACGACGGTGCCGACCGGCTCGCTGCTGAAATACTTGACGATCTGGCGATGCCATCTCTTGTCGATCTTGGCGAAGTTGGTCTTGCGATAGACAAAATTGTTGTCGCTGGCGGTACCGGCGAAAAAGGATTTTGCCGCCGCTGCTTGAGCAATATTGCTGGTTGCACCCACCGCGACCAGCGCCAGGCCGCCGAGCACGACACCCCTGCGTGATAAAACCATCGGCAATATCCCCCCATGCCAAAAGCCTGGCGCACCATAGTTGAGAATTACTTCGCCTCAAAGTGGAAAATGCTGCGTTGCTTCAGTCCGCCATGTCCGGACATTCGGCAATTTGGCGGCGAGTGACCGAATTGTCGCAATCTTGCCGAGGACGAACGTCTAACCTAAACCCCATCCAGGATCTTAACCGAATTGGCGCGACTGTTTGGAACCGGACGTAGTTGCGACATTTGCCCTATCCGGACGTGTGAGCGATGCCGTGGGCATGATGCATGCTTTTTTTCGTTCGGTTGCTGCGATGATCGTGATGTCCGGCGTGGCAGGTTGCACCAGCATTTCCTACTACGCACAATCCTTGAAGGGTCACGTGGAGATCATGGCGGCGCGCCAGGATGTCGGAGAGCTGATCGACAATCCTTCGACCCCTGGGACATTGCGCGCTCGAATGGCATCGGCGAGCGCCATACGACAGTTTGCGATAGATGAGCTAGCGCTGCCGGACAACAATAGCTACCGCAGCTATGTTGACGTTGGTCGGGACGCGGTGACATGGGCCATCTTCGCAGCGCCGGAATTCTCGCTGACGCCACGAACATGGTGCTTTCCGGTGTTCGGATGCGTTCCGTACCGAGGATACTTCTCCAAAAGGTCTGCGATTGAAACCGCTGTCGAACTTCAGAGACAGGGCCTGGACGTCTATGTGACGGGCATCACTGCATATTCCACGCTCGGCTGGTCAAGTGACCCGCTGCTAAGCACCATGCTCAGCCAAGATGAAGCGGGTCTTGCAGGGCTGGTGTTCCATGAGCTGGCCCACCAGCGCGTCTACGTACAGGACGATTCCGCGTTCAACGAAGCGTTCGCTGCCGCTGTCGAAACAACCGGTGTAAGAAAATGGCTGCGCGCGAATGGGGATACTGCCGGTTTGCGCCGTTACGAAGCCGACCGGAGGCGCAGAGCTCAATTTCTTGCGCTGGTGTCGCAGACCCGAGACGAGCTAAGGCACGTCTATGACGACAGCGCTACCTCTGAGCAGAAGCGGGCCGCAAAGATAGCCGCGATCGAACGGCTGCGAATGCGCTACCGAGAGATGCGCGACAGTCGCTGGCGTGGATACCGGGGATACGATCTCTGGTTCGATTCTCCGATTAACAACGCGAAGCTCGCCGCGACTTCCGTCTACGGCGATCGGGTGGCGACGTTTCTCCGCTTGTTCGATCTGTGTTCGGGCGACTATCCACGATTCTTCGCGTCGGTTCGACGGATAGGAGCGTTAGACAAATCTGACCGCGCCGAAGCGCTCAAGGCGGCAGATTCATGCGATTGATCCGGTCAAATCCGAAGGCCAGAAGCGGCGAATCGGTCGCTGATGTGCTCGGCAAGCCGGCGCAGGTGATTGAATTGACCATTTGTCGGCCGATTTCCTAGGTACTTTGACGTCGGCGGGGCCGGAAGCCGCATGTCGGCCTACAGAAGCCAAAAGCGGACTTGCCTGAACTCCCCGCGGGATATTGGACCACAATGATTGCCGGCGGGCCGTGGCGCCTCAGCGTGCGCCCCTACGAGGCCGAAAACCTCACGCTCACGCCGCGCTGCCGAAAATAAGCCTGCATTAGCTTGCGGCCCGAACGGTTGTTCTGCGCCAGCCTGGTTGGATCGAACACCGCTTGTTCTATCCCCTCTCGCGCCAGCGCTGCTTTGAGCGCCGCGATATGTGCGTCGATGTCGGCATTGTTCGCCCGGAGCGATGCATAGATGCTGTCGGTCGCCTCGGCCACGGTCGGCTCGCTCACGGGTGTACTCCTTTGGCTATTCGGGCGGCGGCTTAGCACAGATCAGCGGCTTCGCCGATACCGATAAGACGGCTAGATGGGCGGCAACAGTTTTCCTTGGGGTCGGTTGTAAATCATGGGTTCCGCCTGAGTCGGAGACGCACGCCATGTCGACACGAACGAGTGAGGAGGATTGGACGCACACGTTCGAGTATCCGGGCTTGCCTGCCGCGACGCGGGCGGGGCGTGAGGAAGTTCACCTCAAATTGCTCTTCGGAAACAGCACGCGATCGGGTTTTGCATTCATT
>NZ_JBSPTO010000057.1:0-10438 GCF_053850215.1 Mesorhizobium sp. f-mel | reverse complement strand
CCAAAAATTGTCCTCGATTCTCGTTCCATCAATGAGCGATGTTGCTGCAGTTGAGCTCGGCAATCGTTTAGATACCCCGCCAAGCGGGCCGACCGAGACTGATCAGTTCCCCCAAGGCGTCACGCAGTGCCCGGGAAAGACAGCGAATTGCCTCCGCCTATGCTCACTTCGAGTATATCCGACATGTTGTTTTCAGCGTGATCGGAGTCAATCCCTGGCACAACGGGTAGCTGGACCTGCGACAATCCATACGGCTGGCGCAAGCGAACTGAGCAGCGCGCACCGGATCTGGAGTGAGCCCTGTATCTGAGTCCCGGCACCTTGCCCTCCCGAGCTTTCGCTAACCCGCCAGTGCGTCACACGGCTCCGCGCATCGGATTGACGAATTGCAGTCCCGCAAAGTCCTTTTCGTTGTCCGTCACCACCACACAATCGTTCGCATCGGCGACAGCGGCTATGATCATATCGAGCCCGCTACGTGGCTGGCCGGCCGCTCTCCCTTTCGCCATCAGCTGCGCCCAGGTCAGCGCCGCCTTGTCGTCGAACGAGAGGATGCGGTTCGCAAACAACGCCTGCGGCCCTTCAGACCCCGAGAACCACTTGTCGAGCGCGTCGCGTTTTTTGCCTCGCGGCTTCTCCAAAATACCGCGGCGGATCTCCGCAAGCGTCAGCGACGCGATGAACAGATCCTCGTCGCGTTGTGACGACATCCATGCCACGAGCGATTCCGATGGCCGCGGTTTGACGACATTGCTGATGATGTTGGTATCAAGCAGGTAGCGCGTCACAGGTCGACTTTGCGCCCCTCTTCATGGGGCCGGGAAAAATCGAGGTCCGCGCCCACCAGCGGCGAACGCCGCAAGGCGGCGAGGATTCGGCCAGGCTTGGGTGGCTCGCCAGCGATCGACCTGCTCACGGTCGCGCGAAGCTCTGACGCTTCGGGGGTATCCTCCGACAGGCGCCGGGCAAGCGATCGTATCAGGTCGCGATCAGCGTCCCGACCGAGTACTTCGAAGCGCGCTAAGCCGCGCTGGGCAAGGCGGGAGCGGTAATGTTGGATGGCACGCTTCTGTGAATTTCCCATGGTGGCCTCCATCTGTTTCCAGTAATATAGCCAGGAACAAGGCTTGCACAAGGTAGGGGCGGTCCGTGCGGGCGCAACTTGGGGGGCAGCAAGGAGACGGAGGTGCTCGCTCACGTCGATCGACGCATTCCATCAAGGCGAAAAATTGCACCAAGACCTGTGCGGATGGCGTGGTTCGTCGGTTGTCAGCTACCGTCGGCATGTTTTCCGAGCGCCGGGCGAACACCTCCACTCTGTCAAATAGCAGCGCACTATCCACCCTGGAATCTGGCGCCCCCGATTGCACTTTGAGAAGAGCACGCTGGACCTCTGGAAGGGCGGTTCAACCCTGACGAGCCAATAGCCGCCTATCGAAAGCCCGCCGCCTGGAGTTCGAAGAGTTCGGCGTAGCGACCGGACTGCGCCAAAAGTTCCTCATGTGTACCCTGCGCCTCAACTTTCCCGTCGGCCAGCACCAGAACGCGATCGGCCATCCGCACGCTGGAAAAACGATGGGAAATTAGGACCGATGTCTTGCCCTTGCTCAGTTCCTTAAAACGCCGAAACACCTCGGATTCCGAACGGGCATCCAGTGCGGCCGTCGGTTCGTCCAGGATCAATAGCTCGGCATCGCGCATGTAGGCACGAGCAATGGCGATCTTCTGCCATTCGCCGCCTGACAGCTCCACGCCATTATCAAACTGCTTACCGATCATCTGGTCATATCCGCCGGGCAGCCTGCCGATGACTTGGCCGGCTTGGCTGCGTTCGGCGGCGCGTTCTATGCGATCTCTATCCTCGCGCGCCTTGATCCGGCCAACCGCGATGTTGTCACTCGCAGTCATATTGTAGCGAACGAAATCCTGGAAGATCACGCCGATCGAATTGCGCAGTTCATCCAGATCGTACTGGCGCAAATTCTTCCCATCGAGAAGGATCCGGCCCTCGCTGGGATCGTAGAGGCGCGTCAGGAGCTTAACCAGCGTGGTCTTGCCGGCGCCGTTCTCCCCAACAAGCGCCAACACCTCTCCGGCCCGCAGCGTGAAGCTGAGACCGCGCACTGCCCAGCGCTCCGCTCCCGGATATCTGAATCCCACGTTTTCGAAGACGAAGCCTTCTCGGATTGGACAAGGCACGGACAGCGCGTTTTCGGGCGACAGGATTTCAGGCTTCAATTCAAAGAAGGAGAACAGGTCCCTGAGGTACTGCGCTTGGTTGGCGGTCTGCGCGAACCTGAACAGTAGCCCTTCCAGGAGCGAGTTCAGCTGCAGGAAGGAAGTGGCGAGGAACGTAAGCTCGCCAATGCTGAAGTTGCGCTGTAGCGCCCCCCACACGATGTAAGCGTAAGCAGCATAATAGGCCATCGTGCCGATGGCGGTGAATACACCACTCCAGATCGTATGCCGTACCGCCAGCTTGCGGTTGGCGGTGTAGAACTGCTTGGCAAGCTGGACATAACGATCGATGAGGAAGCGGCTCAAGCCGAAAATCTTGACCTCTTTGGCCGTTTCGCATCTGGCTGCCGTTTCGCGTACATAGCTATGTTCGCGCCGTTGGGGCATGCGGCCGAAATCGAGCGAGTAGCTCTTCCCATTGAAATGGAACTCGCCGAGAAGTGCCGGCACAAGTGCGACCAACACCAGAACGATCAGCCAAGGAGCAAAAATGAGAAGCCCCGCGGCGAAGCTAACCACCCTTACCATGTCCGCTGCCTGGCCAAAAAGGGACATCAGCGTCATGGAGTTGCTTGTCTGCGCGCGAGCACGTTCGAGCTGGTCCTGAAATTCGGCGTCCTCGAAATCCTTCAGATCCAGTGTCGCGGCATGTTCCATCAGACGCACGCTCGATGCGGTGGTGACGCGCTCCGCCAGTACACCGTCAACGAGACGGGCGACGCGGCTCACTAAGTCTGCAAACACAGCGAGTCCAAACTCCGCCGCCATCAACAGTGCAAGCCAGTCCAACCGGTCGCCATGAATCAACTCGGACAGGGTGGGCGCCCCCGATGGGATTTGTTTAACGACTTCGTCGATGATCAGCTTGCCGACATAGAGTGTGCTGACGGGAAGCAGCGCATCGACTAGCCTCAGCAGCAATGACGAGATGGTCAGATACGGGCCTGTGCGCCACACCATCGCGATAAACAGGCCTAGGACGCGAAGCGAACTGAGCTGCTCCTTCGTTGAACACGCACGCGGTAACGAGGACGTATTGTGACAAGCAGCAGCTGGTTGAGGAGCTTTGGGATTGCCGCCATTCTGGCTCTTCATGCTAAAAACTCGCGTCCTCTGCGAAGGGTCAATGGGCTACTCCTTGACTGTAGGTCCGGTCATTCTGCTTCCGGTCCCCGGACTCCACCGCGGGTTTGGCGAGCTGAGCTGGGATGGTTTCTCCTGAGCCGATATGCAGGCTCGTTGCCAATCTGGCTTGCAAATGCCGCGCCAAGTGAAAGCCCGCTCAATGCGACGAATACGATTGTCGAGGCGCTGTCCAATGGCCGACATTGTGATGGGTTTCGGATGCCGGCCCTCTACTGAGATGGCGTGGCTCCGAGGCCGGCGTCCGGAAGCCTCCAGGGAAGGAACCCGCGGGGTGGAGATCTCGGTTTCGAGTCTATGGGGATTTGACGGTTCGGCTTGGTCCGTTGTGACCGCACCGATGGGCTTGGTGGGTGGGCAGGCATAGCTCGACGGGCTGGCGATGGCTGTGCGCATTGCGAAGCGGCCCTTGAAGAGCGGGCGGTTTCGGCGCTGCAGATGGTGCGGGACATGCGATCGGCCGGAGACGCACGATCGCCTCGGGCCGCCGACGACCAGAGCCCTCGGCGGGTAAGCGGAGCGATGAAGAGCGGTTTGTGGTCATGGCGCCCTCGTCCATGGCGGCGCGCGGGCGCGGTCGCCGCCGCGTTCGAAGGTCTCGATGACGATCATCCTGCCGCCGCAGCATGGACATGGCGGCCGCCAATCCGATGGCGTGGCGGCATCGGCGCCCGTTCCGTTGCATTCGGCCTTCGGCTGCGGCGCGGCGAGAAGTTCGCGAGCGCGCGCGATGTTGGCCTTGCGGTTGGCGCTGGCAAGCAGTCCGTAGTGGCGGATGCGGTGGAAGCCCTTGGGCAAGACATGGAGCAGGAAGCGGCGGATGAACTCGCCCGCTTCCAGCGTCATGGTCCGGTAGCGCTCCTTCCCGTTGCGACGGTAGTCCTTGACGCGGAACGTCACGCCGGTCTCGTCGAGCGTGATCAGGCGGCTGTTGGAGATGGCGACGCGATGGGTATAGCGCGACAGGTAGGCCAGCACGGCCTCGGGTCCGGCGAAGGGCGGCTTGGCGTAGACGAACCAGTTCTTCTTCTTGAGCGGTGCCAGGATGGCAGCAAAGGCGCGCTTGTCGCCGAGGCCAGCATTGTCGCCGAAGAACCTCAGCCGGCCGGCGGCATGGGCATCAGTAAGCTTCGCCAGCAAGAGCCGCCGGAACAGTTTTGAGAGCGCGCGCACGGGCAGGAGGAAGCCGGGCCGGCAGGACACCCAACGCTCACCATCGAGCGAGATGCCGCCACCGGGCACGATCATGTGGACATGCGGATGATGGGTCATCGCCGAGCCCCAGCTATGCAGCACGGCGGTGATGCCGATGCGGGCGCCGAGATGTTTTGGATCGGCGGCGATGGTAAGCATCGCTTCCGAGGCGGCGCGGAACAACAGGTCGTAGATCACCGCCTTGTTGGGATAGGCGATACCGGCGATCTCGGCCGGCAGCGTGAAGACGACGTGGAAGTAGCCGACCGGCAAGAGATCGGCCTCGCGTGCGGCGAGCCATTCCCTTGCCGTCGCGCCTTGGCACCTTGGACAGTGTCTATTCTTGCAGCTGTTATACGCAATGCGACGGTGGCCGCAGTCCTCGCACGCCTCGACGTGACCGCCAAGCGCCGCGGTGCGGCAGGTCTCGATCGCCGACATCACCTTTAGCTGGCCGAGGCTCAAATGGCCGGCCTGGGCCGCGCGCCAGGCGGCGCCATGGCGATGGAAGATGTCGGCGACCTCCAGGGACGGGCGGCGCATCGCCGCCGCGTCACCTGTCCGGTCGTATCTCGCCCTCTGTGAGCAGGCTGATCCGGTCGAGCGGACTCATCACGGTGTGGATCGTCTTGGTGGCGACATGGGCATAGAGCGCGGTCGTATTGAGCCGGGCATGGCCGAGCAGGACCTGGATGACGCGAATGTCGACGTCCTGCTCCAGGAGATGTGTGGCGAAGGAATGCCTCAGGGTGTGCGGCGTTACCCGCTTCTTGATCTCGGCGGCCTCCGCCGCCGTATGAACGGCGCGGTTCATCTGCCGCGTGGAAAGTGGCGTGATCGGGTTGCGGCCCGGGAACAGCCAGCCCCGCGGCAGCATCACGCCGCGGCGTTTGCCCTCGCGCCACCAGGCGCGCAGAAGCCCGAGCAGGTGCGGCGACAGCATGGCGTGGCGGTCCTTGCGCCCCTTGCCCTGCTCGACGCGGATCAGCATGCGCGTCGAGTCGATGTCACTCACCTTGAGCGCCACGATCTCCGACACCCGCAACCCCGCCCCGTAGCCCGTGCCGAGCGCGGCCTTGTACTTCGGACCTGGTGCGGCTTCGAGCAGCCGCGCCACCTCCTCGACGCTCAGCACCAGCGGCAGCTTGCGCGGCTGGCGGATGATGGTGAGACGGCGCGAGAGATCGGGCCGGTCGAGCGTCACGGTGAAGAAGAAGCGAAGCGCCGAGACCGAGCTATTGATCCCCGGCGGCCGCATGCCGCTCTCGGTCTGGTGCAGTTGGAAACGCCGCAGATCCTCAGCCGTCGCGGTATCAGGCGACCGCCCGATGAAGGCTGCAAACGCCTTCACGCAACGGATATAGTCACGGCGCGTATCCTCGGTGAAGCCGCGCATGGACATGTCTTCGATCATGCGCTCGCGAAGTGCGCTGCCGGATGGATGCGTAGGGACGGTCATCGGATGCTCCTCTCAAGCTGAAGGTTGACACTTCATGCTCGGAGGCCGATGGCCGTCCGTCACCCCTGATCGATTTAAAGCCTCACCGATGCTGCCAACGAAGCATACGCCTCAAACCCCGCGCCTCTCCCGCGAGCGGGTCGTTCTCTGTCGGATATGCGACAAATACGGCCTTCACCTGGGATGGAAATCGAGCATACCAACCGCGCGCCGATCTCGGTTGCGGTGCGGTGTTGTTTTCTGGGAATCAAGTCACGCCCGTGGCGACCGAACTGATCGGCCACTACCGGTCCGTGCTCGAACCGGTCAATGTGGAGATCATACTCTACAACTACCCGCCGAAGGCTGGCATCGAGGTGGGGGTACACGCTTCCTGGGACCAGCCGCGCATCAAAGCCTGGGATCAAACATCTAGTGCAGGCGTCTCTAAAGCGCTGACCCGCGAAGGCTGTCCTAGCCTCTATAGCGACGCCGTGGAATTCCACGCTGACGAGAGCATATCGAGGTGCGGCAGCGCTTCTGCTTCGCGGGAGGCTTGGTGCGAACGCCTTCAGTGACTTGGAGCCGGCCGTCAGAACCACTCGATCCGCGATCCCTATCGGTGCGGTAATGGCCCATAGTCGAGGCTTTCGAACGGCTCGGGGGCACGGTCAAGGGGGGTAGCACAGTCAGCGGGATTGAACGGGGAGACGTTGGTTCGCCGGGTACGATCTGAAGATGCCCGTCGCATCGCCGCCCGGCCCCGCAGCGACGGTTCACCAGACCGCTGTCGACGGATGGCCGAGCCGATCCCTCTGGAGACGGAGCGCGGCGACCGAACCCGAAGCGTGTGGCCGGGCAGAGCCGGCCCCGCCATCATACGGAGCGCGAGGGCTGCAGGTCGACATGCCGGCCGGAATCCCGGAACGACAAGGTGGGCTCGCTCCGGAATTCAAGTGGCCAGAACGGGCGAATGCATGAGCCATAGGCCGGTGCTGCCCAACCCGGGCCGGTATCTCGCGATCCACGAAGACCAGGGGCGTCTACTACGCCACAAGTCATGGGCATCTCGGCGGACCCACGCGGCTGCCACGCGGATCAGGGCGGATCTCGTCACTCGGCAGGCTCTATCCATGGATGTTGCGTCCTATCGATTCTGAGGCTCCCACACGAGTATGAACAGCGGCTATTCGCGCCACCGTCGCATCGACACGAAAAGTTATCCGACATGCCGGTCAGTTCTCGGCGTAGTGGAACCGCAGGAGCTCCTCAAATGGCCGCGGATCTCGCGCATCCTGTTCGGTTGACGCAGTGCTAAGGCACGAAGCGAGACAGGTCTGCGGCTTTGCCCATCAGCGCCTCGAGCGGACCTTGGCCGAACGCGCGCCTCCATAACATTGCGAACGCACTGGTTGCGAGCACGAAGCCTCCCAGCAGGTAGAGTGACGATCCTGGCTCTTCCGTTATTCCAAGCAGCCGAATTCCCCATAGGTGCAGGACATAAGCCGTCAAGGACATGGAACCGACAGCCACGATTGGACCGGTCAGCACGCGAAGACGCGTGTCGGAAACGGCCAGGCTGATCGCCAGAACCAGGAGGGCAACGCCGGTGTTCCCCAGGATCGAGAAGGTGGTCTCACTGTGAGGGGAGGCCACCCACAACCAAACGGGCCCGGCCTCGAACGAGCGGAACCACTCTCCCGCATCCGACCACCAGAGATCCCCCACGTCCCCACCATACGCGGTGATCGTCTGTGCGACCCCCGGCACATAGTGCAATGCGAGCGCAGACCCTCCATATCCAAGGACGGCAAGCGCTATTCCAGCGGTCGCCAACCACCGGCGGGTGGTCACCTTCGTCAGATTCAGACGTGCGACTGCCATGCCTGCGATGATGAATGGTATCCATGTGATGGCAGGGTACATCCCGCTGAGCAACAGGGTGACGAAAGGGTCAAAGGCCATCTCCTCATCCATCATCTGGTTGATCAGGAATGCCAGCTGAGGAGACACAAGTGCCGTCGAAAGCGCTATGGCTGCAAGGGTGACCGCATCCAGCCGGCAGAGTGGAAGAACCAGCAAAAAGCACAGCCCGTAATAGGCGAGGACCACAGCCACCCACGTTCCGGTGGCCTTCAGCAGCAGACCTAAAATTAGCAGGAAGTGCGCGTATCACGATTTTGGTGGCAGCTTGGCGACCTGCTTGTCCTGTCTTTGGGACTCTTCCAGAAATAAGGACAAGGGAGAACCCCGCCAAGAAGGCAAAGAGCGCAGAAGAGCGACCATGAGCGAGTTCTAAAAAGAAGCCGGTGACGCCCCCTTCGCTTGGACTGGGTCCGACATGTGCGGCGTACATGCCGAACACAGCCAATCCGCGCGCCAGGTCAACGCCGACAAGTCGGTTTGCGGGCGAGCAACGGCCCGAGTCGGCACCTCCTGACACAGGGGCGCTAGCCACCAAGGCTGAGTTGAGTCGAAAAAAGGCCATGGCGTCCCCGAATGTGTTGGTATGCGCTGCCGGGCCGATAAATCCGACGCGCGCGGTAAGCTCGTGTCCGCAAGAACTGTGGAGAAGCGGCGACGGAACAGGCCACACCCTTGGCGAGGGAAGGTCGCGCTATCACGTCGACATGACTGCGGGTTTGGCGAGCTGGGTTGGGATGATTTCTCCTGATCGCCGAGGCGGGAGCCCCGGTTGTCCATAGGCCAGCAAATGCCGTGCCAAAGGAAAGGCCGCTTGCAGCAACGGCTATGACCTTGGAGGCGTTGTCCGATAGCCGACAATGTCGGACATGCGACAACCTGAACGAGTGACATCACGAAGTCAGAGGCGGCCGCTTTTTCGGCGAGTGATAGACGACGAACCAGTTCAAGGAGCTGGCGAGCGAGCCGGGAAGGCTATGGACTTCGCTCGACAGAGCTTCGGGTACGGCTCTGGCGCCGTGAATTGACGGGCCTAGAATAGAAGCGCCGAAAACGTGTTGGTGGTTTCCGTTCGCTGTGTCCGGCCTCGTGTTTGCGCCAGCAATCGAATACGGCCGATGAAAAGCGGTTCTGTCTGGCTTCTGATGACCCGTCGCTTCGTGGCAAATGGCAGGCTCGGTCTCCGGAACCGGCTTGTTGCGGCGGGCCTGCAGGCAAGAGCGATTGGCTCTGCCACTACCGACGCCGGACTCCTTGGGGAGAAAAACACTGTTCTATAGGGCTGCCGTGCGTCGGTGCTTCGCAGATTTGCAACTGGCGCGAGTCGGCCCTTGGCCAGTCGTCCCTTTTGACTGCGCATTTTCAACCTGGCAATAACCTGTGCTGGCCGCATCCGCCGACGAGGCCGAGCTGCGGATCGCGGAATGCGGGCCAGCCTGGAATGGAATCGAGCATACCAACCGCGCGATGTCGATTGCGGTACGGCGGTGTTTTCGGCGGCATTCTATGCCGCGTCCGCGCCGGACGAACTGATCGCCAATTGCCGATCGGTGCTCGAGCCGATCGATGTGGAGATCATACTCTACGACCAGGTGCGAAGACTATTCGGCGACCGCAAGGGCCGTGAGGCTTGCCCGCAGAATGGGCGATGGGGGTCTGGGTTGTATGCCCTCGCGCCAGGATGAATTGCGATCCTGTCGCTGAGCCCGTTGTCCTCCAGTTTTGAGGCCACCCCAATAGTTTATCGCCAACCGGTGCGGCATCACGCGATTGCGTGAGGCTAGCTGATCAGCCCCAGGCGAAAAGCTTTCGCGACAGCATGCACGTTGTTTGTCACGCCGAGCCTCTCGCGCACCGATCGTAGATGCGTGTCTGCGGTGTTGCGGCTGATGTTGAGGCGATCAGCGATCCTGTCCACGGTAAGGCCCTCGGCAGCCCAGCGCAGGACGTCCTGCTGGCGCGGAGACAGACGCACGGGTTTCGAGCTTCGTTTTCCATCTGCAAGGATGGCCGCGCAGCCGAAGGCGCAAGCGGCGACGAACTGAAAGGCGAGGCGGTCGTGCGGATCCGGCTCGAGCTTCTCCCCTGCAACGGAAAATCCCACCGCCTGTCCGTTCAATGTCGCAAACGGAATCGTGAAGCCGTCGCGTAGCTTAAACTCCGATGCCTCCGCCAAGACCCGCCGGCCGAAGGAACAAACCGTGGCAACTTGATCGATTTCGCTCCACCGGAAGGGCGTGGCCCCACGCTTCACAAGCTGAATGGTAGGGTCGCGATAAAGGTAGCCTTTGGAGAAATAGCGTTCCGACCATTGTTGTGGCCAGGCATCGAGCAGCACATGCGCAATCTGCTCGCGCCTCAGCGCACGAGGCGGCGGGATCGGTCCTGCCAGTACGTTTCTAGCGCCAAACCGCTCGGCATAGGAAATCAGGTGCCGACAGATTTCCTGCTGGCTTGAGCTCTTGCGGATCTGATTGAGGAACTCGAACGTGTCATCGAGGT
>NZ_JBSPTO010000056.1:0-11903 GCF_053850215.1 Mesorhizobium sp. f-mel | reverse complement strand
CACTGGAATGCCGAAACTACATCGAAAACGCCGGATACAAGTCAACCTAAATGCGAAAGGCTCTAGTGCGCAACCGCAAGCGACGGTGATCTATCGGTGAGCCTCTGGCGTCTGATCCGGCCGCATAGGCCACACCTGTCATTGCACGACACCGGCCTTGCGGAGCCCATCCACCACGTGTTCGAAATCGGCAGGGTTCTTGTAGGGCAAGACTTTGCGACGGTATTCCAGCGAATAGTCGGGATTGACGCGAAGCACCTCCTGCCATGCCGCGCGGGCCTCGGCGAAACGGCCCAGATGGCCGTAGCTGGCGGCCAGAAGCGCGCGCGAGACGTCGGTGACAGCGTTGCGAGCCAGCCGTTGCATCAAGAGGTCAACGGCCTCTTCGTACCTTCCTAGCTGAAACGAGGCCAAAGCCTGGAAGTGCAGAAGCACATCCGGAAAGTATGGATTCAAAGCCTTCCCCCGGCCGAAACTCTCGAGGGCGTCCTCGGATCTGCCCGAATAGTACAGCGCCTCGCCGAGGGCGACGTGCCCTTCAGCGAAGTTCGGATTGAGGACTATCGCGCGCTCGGCCTCGTTGATGGCCCCATCGTGCCGTCGTGAGTACAGCTTGACGATAGCCAGCGCCCAGTGCGCCCAGGGATCGCTGCCATCCAGCGTTACCGCTCGCGTTGCGACCTCTTCCGCTTGCGCCATCGATTCTGGCGGCGACGCACTCCACCTGTTCAGGTAATCGAGTCCGTGCGTGAGGGCGAGGAACGCGTGGGCAGAGGCAAACATCGGGTCCAGTTCGATGGCACGTTGCAAGAGGTTGCGGGCTGCGATGTTCGTCTCCTTCGTCAGCCGGTGCCACAGCTCCCGGCCCCGCAGGAAACAGTCATATGCCTCCGTGTTGCGCGGGTGCTCGGGCGCCAGCCGCTGACGATCACCCTCAGTCAGATTGAGCGCCAGCGCATCGACGATCTGCTGCGTCACGTCGTCCTGCACGGCGAATATGTCGGTCAGGTCGCGATCGAAACGCTCCGCCCAAAGATGGCCGCCCGAGGTTGCATCGATGAGCTGCGCGGTGATGCGTACCCGGTTCCCCGACTTGCGTACGCTGCCCTCAAGTACATGCCGCACGCCGAGCTTGGTGCCCACCTCCTGCACATGGACGTTCTGGCCCTTGAAAGTGAACGACGAATTGCGTGCTATGACGAAGAGCTGCGACAGTTTGGACAGCGCCGTGATGATATCTTCAGAGATGCCGTCGGCGAAGTAGTCCTGTTCGGCGTCACCGCTCATGTTGGCGAACGGCAAGACGGCGATCGACAGCTTTGGCGGCGCTGCCGCCGGCCGGCTCGGCGCGGTTTCCGTTGTCGCGGCCGCCTTGGTCCCGGCGCTGCCGACTTGCAGGGAATAGACCCGGATCGGCTCGGCGATGTTCTTGAGCTGTGTGCTGCCGAGATCGCTGACCGAGAGGTCGAGCCTCGCCTTGACCTGGCGATAGGCATCCTCGGACAGGCAGATGGCGCCGGGCGCCGCGACGCCCTCCAAACGCGAGGCGATGTTGACGCCGTCGCCCATCAGGTCGCCGTCGCTTTCTTCGACCACATCCCCCAGATGGATGCCGATCCTGAACTCGATGCGGCGGTCCTGCGGCACGCCGGCATTGCGCTCAACCATACCATTCTGAACCTCAACGGCGCAGCGCACGGCATCCACCACACTGCGGAACTCTACCAGCGCCCCATCCCCAGTGCGTTTGATCACCCGCCCGTGGTGCACTGCGATGGTCGGATCGATCAGGTCGCTGCGCAGTGCCCGCAACCTCGCCAAAGTACGATCTTCGTCCGCGCTCGCGAGCCGGCTGTATCCGACCACATCTGCAGCCAGGATTGCGACTAGCTTACGATTCTCACTCATGGGTCCGTGTCCTCATCTCCACAATAGCAGGAAGACGGAGGGTAAGAGGGAACTTTCGCAAACGACGGCCACGCAGCCGCCCGAATCGGCAGCGCTCTGCCACCGGACCCACACGGATCGCTCGATGCCCATTTGCGCTGCCGCTTGCCGGTCGACGGCTATCGGTGCATCCTTGTTAATAGCCTGCCGTGAAGTGCGTGGCGAGATCACGGCGTCACGGCCTCTAGTGAGGTCTTGTTCGATGGACTGCTCGGGCTGCGGTTTCGAGGTTGAGGGCGGTTACGCCTTCTGTCCGAGGTGTGGCAGGCGCCAGCCCGTGCCATGCGTCAGTTGCGGCTACCCCTGCGCACCTGATTTCGAGTTCTGTCCGAAATGTGGGGCAAGCGTCGGTGCGCCCGCAAAAGCCGTTGAACGGCCTGCTCCGACGCCAAACCGGACCATTGTGCCGCCTTCTCGAACTCCGTCGCTCCTTCCGAATATCGAAAGCGAAGATGGGCTGCATCCCGTCTCCGACGCCGATCGACGGACGGTCACGGTCCTGTTCGCAGACCTTTGCGGCTTCACGACACTCAGCGAGCAGCTCGACCCCGAGGTCATGCAAGCGCTGCAGAACCAACTGTTCAAGGAATTGACGGCGGCCGTGCGAAACTTTGGTGGTTTCGTCGACAAATTCATCGGCGATGCACTGCTCGCTTTGTTCGGTGCGCCGGTCGCGCATGAGGACGATCCGGAACGTGCGCTTCGCGCCGCTCTCGACATGATCGCCCGGACGGCGCGGCTCGGCGAAAGCACCCCCCACTCCGGCTCGCCTCTGTTACTCCACATCGGCATAAACACTGGTCCGGTCGTTACTGGCGGATTGGGCATCGGCACCGCCAAATCCTATTCGGTGACCGGGGACACAGTGAATACGGCGCAACGCCTGCAATCGCTGGCCGCACCGGGTGAGGTGCTGGTAGGCGAGCTCACTCACAGGCTGACCCGGCATGCCTTCTCCTACGAATCGCTGGGTGATGTCGTGTTTCGCGGCAAGGCTGGCAGTGTGCTCGTCCATCGACTGGATGCACCGCTCGCGACGCCGCGTGCAGCGCGTGGGCTTGAGGCGCTCGGCCTCAGTGCGCCGATAATAGGTCGTAGTGCGGAGCTCAATAGAATGATGGCGAGCCTTGACCAGGCGTGCAGCGGCTCGGCCCAACTTGTCCGCCTCGTCGGAGAAGCCGGTATCGGGAAATCGCGGCTGGTGAAGGAGTTCGTCGCCCGCGTCAGCGACGAGGATCGTTTTCGCAACGTCGCCGTGCGGCTGGCCACGTGCTCACCGCTGGGCGAACAATCATTTGGCGCCTTGGGCGCAGTGGTGCGCAGCGCTGCCGGGATGATGCAAAACGACAGTGGGGACGAAGTGCGGGGGAAGCTCGCAGGCTTGCTTACCGATCTCGGCCTGCAGGGCGAGGAGGCGAAGCGACTGATGCCTTTGCTCTACCATGTGCTCGGCCTTGGCGACCCCGATGCCACCTTGCAGCATGTCGAGCCCGAGCAGCTGCGGCGGCAAATTCTCTACGCAGTCCGCACAATCATCGAACGGCGGCTTGCGCTGTCGCCGCTGTTGATTGTCGTCGAAGACCTGCACTGGGCCGACGCCGTGTCGCTCGAGGCACTACGTTTCGTGATGGACAGGTTGGAACGCACGCGGTTGATGTTGCTGGTCACGCATCGTCCGGCGCGGGACAACGGCCAGCTCGACTCAAGTCGGGTCAGTCACACAGCGCTCAGGCTTTCGCCGCTCAACAATGATGACGGACGCAGCCTGCTGGCGGCGCTTTTCGGCGAGAGCTGGGTAAACTCCGCAGGAGGGCTTCTCGACCAGATCCTTGAGCGCGCGGGCGGCAACCCCCTTTTTGTAGAGGAGATCGTCCGCGGCCTTATCGATCGCGGTGTACTGATACGCGAGGGCCAGCGATGGCGGACTGTGGCAGGCGAAGTCGCAACCGGCATTCCCGCCACTATCCAGGCAATGTTGCTTGCTCGCGTCGACCGGTTGCCCCAAGAGGCGCGCCGGCTGGCCCAGGAAGCCGCGGTAATCGGCCCGCGCTTCGATGCCACACTTCTGAAAGCCGTGACAGCCGACCCCGGCCGGCTAGAAGCCGGCTGCGAACTGCTTTGCGATGCGGAAATCATCGAGGAAGTTGCCGGATCAGGCTCGGTCTCGTCGCAAAGCTACCGCTTCACGCAAACATTGCTGCAGGACGTGATCTACCAGAATATGCTCCTGCAACGCCGGACCGAGATCCACGGGCGGGTCGGTGCTGCCTTGGAGCAAGTGTGCGGCGACAAGCCGGAACGGCTCGAGGATTTGACCGTGCTCGGTCATCATTTCGCACAGAGCGCCGAGCGGGAGAGGGGCGCGCATTATCTGCAGGCGGCGGGCGATCGCGCTCGCATGATATACGCCAACGACGACGCCCTTCGTTTCTACGAGCGAGCACTGACTGCGTTGGGCGCGATCGGGGAAACACCGCTCAAACTGGCAATTGCAGAGCGCATTGCCGATTTGAGCGGCCCGATAGGCCGCCGCGAGATCGCGCACCACCACTACGAGACGGTGTTGCAGGCATACCGCGAGTCAGCCAATCGTGTGGCATCGGCGCGAGTTTTGCGTAAGATCGGTCGGCTGCTCTGGGACGTCGGCAAGCGGGACAACGCAGAATCCCGCTATGCTGAAGCGGCAGCGCTTCTCGATGGAGCGGATGCCCCGATCGAGCAGGCGCATCTCTGGCAAGAACGTGGCCGACAGGCGTTCCGTAGCGGAGATCACGCTCTCGCGGCAAAATGGGCAGACGCGGCGCTGGATTGCGTAGGCACTCTTACAACGGAGGATGTCTCCGAGGCGGGGTGTGATGCCACTCTTGTGACCGCCGAGGCACTTAATACCAAGGCTGTTGCGTTGGCTCGCCTTGGGCGAAACCGTGAAGCCGTGCGTCAGGTTGAGCATAGCATTGAATTGGCCGAAGCCGCCGGTCTACTGGGCGCGGCCTGCCGCGGCTACACCAATCTCGGCGTGCTTTACACGACCATCGATCCGGCACAGGCAATGGATGTCTGTCGGCGCGGTCTTGAAGTGGCGCGCCATATTGGTGACTTGGGTTTCCAGGCGCGCCTCCTCGCCAATCTGGCGGTCGCTTGTTGTACTTTCACGGATCGCTGTCCAACGGAGGGCGTGCCTGCTGCCGAGAAGGCCATCGAGATCGACCGGGCGCTCGACCAGCGCGAGCACCTGCCGGTGCCGTTGATCGTGCTTGCGCAGATCCACCAATGCCACGGCCGTCCGGAACTGGCGGTTGGCTTGTTCCACGAAGCACTGGACGTAGCCCGCGAAACGGGCGAGCCCCAACTGCTGTTTCCGTGCTATGATGGTCTGGCAACGCTTAATCTCGACCTCGACAATCTGGCCGAGGCCGAACGCTACTTTTCCCTGGCGCAGGGTATATGCGCCCAGCACGGGCTCGACCCGGAAGCGCTTGTGGTGCTGCCTTTTCTCGATTAGCCGGGTTGGAGGTTGGAAATGTCCGCGCGTAGTGACTTGGTACCGCTTCAACCGGGCGACCGTGCGCCGAACGTGGTACTCGACGCCATTACCAAGGAAGGCAAGATCGCGCTTGACGACTTTCGCGGACAAAAACCGGTGCTGGTCGGCCTGTTTCGAGGTCTGCATTGTGCGTTTTGCCGGCGCCATATCGCCGCCCAGGCGCGGCTTGATCCGGAGCTGCGCGAAAAGGGCGTGGAGAGCCTGACGGTGGTCAACACGCCGATCGAACGAGCGCGTCTCTATTTCCGTTACCACCCGATGCCGAATCTGCTTGCGGCCTCCGACCCTGAACGCGCTTCACATCGTGCTTTTGGACTCCCCAATCTCGAATTCACCGAAAACGAGACAAACTGGCCGTACAAGGTCTCGATGGCAGCGGTAAAGGATATGCGGGTCGACATACCAAGCGAGTTGCCCGGTCCTATGGATCCTATTGCGGCCGGCGAGATCCTCGACAAGAGGGACCATTACGAACTGACCGAAGCCGACGAGCAGATGATGGCAACGGGACACGGACAACTGGTCGGTCAGTTCCTGCTGGACCGGCAGGGGATCGTCCGCTGGAGCTTCACGGAGGTTCCAGAGGGTGGGCGATACATGTTTGGGGCGCCAAACCCGCAGGAGCTGATGTCAGCGGTGTCCCAAGTCGCCCAATAGATTTGCGGACGAGGTAAACGGGCGGGACATTGACAAGTTCAGCGTTCATTCGAGCACGGCCTCGACCTTGGCAACAAAGTCATCGAGCGAGCGATCCCCGCGAATCTCGATGCGCGGAAGGTCGATGGGATCGCAATCGAGGTCCGCCGGGCCGTGTCTGCCGCCGAAGCCGATTCGATAGCCGCACTCCTTGGCCAGCCTGCCAAGCCGTCGGTCGGTGACAGAAAAGGGTGCCGCGAACGCCGTGGTTAGCCGACCGGTCCACCGTTCGATGAACATACGAGCGCGAAGCAGCTCGCTGGCCAAGTCAGAGCTCGACAGACCATCTATGGCGCGATGCGTCGCCAGATGGCTTCCGAAGAACGCACCTTCGGCAGCGAGGCGTCGCACCGTCCCGGCGTCCATAAGCTGCGTTGGCGGACCGCTGTCGGCGTCCCACAGTGCACTTTCACCCACCAGGTCCGTCACCAGGAACACTTCCGCGGTCAGGTCGTTCGCGCGCAAGATCGGCCAGGCATGGTCGGCAAAGTTCTGGAAGCCGTCGTCGAAGGTGATGAGCACTGGGCGGCCAATGAAAGGTTGACGGTTGGCGATGAACCATTCCAGCTGCTCGGACCTAATCGCGTGAAAGCCATTGGCGCGCAGCCATGCCATCTGGCTGTGGAATGCGGCGGGCGTGAGCCGAAAACGGGCGAGCGCGGCCGGACCTTCATCGGAGACGCTGTGATACATGAGGACAGGGATACGCTGTCGCCGCTCGCTCCGCGCAACGTCGCGGCGCAAGGCCCGCGCCCCGCCCCAGACGATATTTCGCGCGACCCCGATTTCAAGGGGCGCGCGGATTGGCACTTGATCAATGATCGGTTCCGTCGCCACGTCGTCCGGTGACAGGCGGCGGAAGCGGTCTATGCGATAGAGCTCGGTCTGGATCGATTGATCGAGGACGAGGCCTTCGGTCCCTGCCAGCGTCCCTGAGATCGCTTGTGCACCGAATGTGTTCCAGTCGAAGCCGGTCCTTTCAACATTGTCACGTAACACGAATGCGTGTGCGTTGATGAAACTGCCGCCAGGCGCCAATGCCTCAACGATTTTTTTGGCGATGCGCCGCAACTCGGCGAGATCATCCAGATAGTAGAGCACTTCCGAACAGACGATCAGGTCCATCTCACCGGGCAGCGTGTCCGCGCAGAAATCCAGTACGCCGAACTCAACATTCGGCTGATCGCTGCATCGCGCGCGCGCTCGCCCGATGGCTACGGCGGAGATGTCAGTTGCCGTCAAATGGCCCACTCGCGGCGCCAGCTGCCGCGTGAAGTGCCCCTCCGCGCAGGCCAGCTCAAGCGCCCGTCCGATCGGACCGGCAGGCAGAATTTCGAGCTGCCGCTCATATTTTTCCTGCTCATAGGACGAACCGTAGTTCCAGGGATCCTCGGTCGCGAAACGGCGATTCCAGAACGACGTGCGATCATTGTCGTGCCCATCCGCGGCCGATGCGCGGCGTGGCGCTGCAAGCGGCTCTGTCGCTTCGGCGCTCGACCGAACCAGCCGCCGCGCTTCCGCGGCCAACCGCGCGAGTTTGCCGAAGTGGCTGTCCCGATCAGACCGGCGTCCCGCGATGGACAACAATGCCTCGGCTGCAAACATGTTTGACTTGTCGGCACCGGCGCCCTGTTGCGGGGCATGTACAGGCGATCGCCTCGCAAGTCGCGCGGCACTGTGTATAAGCCGCTCGGGGGGCACGAAATTCCGGATCAATTCAATCCAATGGCGCCTTGTCACTTTCCCGAGTACGCCGAACTGCACGACAGCCTCGATCTGGCCATCCATCATCAGATAGGCATAAATTTGATCGATTCCTTCCGGAAGTTCGATCGAGGTCGGATTTCGAATATCGACGCGAATTCCAAGCGTCCGCGCCAGCCTGCGCGGCGCGGCAAGATCGTCGAAGTCGAGAAGCATTTCCTCGAGCTGATACTGGACGCGGCGACTCGCGACGGGATCGTCCCAGACCTTGCCGAGTTCGGTGATCAACTCGGTGAGGGAGCCGCCGAACCTGTCCCACCTGGCAGCCAATTGCGCTGGCACCGACAGGCTTCCTACCATAAGGCCATCGAAGGCCACCTTGGCGATCTCACGCGCCCACTTACGTCCTGCCGGGAGTGCGCGCAGGGTCTGCGGGCTGATCGAGCGGCGGCCGCTGCCGCAATCCGACGCGGCGTTCCACAACGCGAACCACGCGAGTGCTTCGGAAGCGGTGCGGCCGTTCGCCTCGAGCGCTCCATTGGCGTGTGCCGAAGCTGGCTGTTTGACCCTGGGATCAGGAGAAAAGCCGCGGGCGATCACGATTTCCGCATCGGCCAGCATCTGCGTCGAATTGCGGGTGAGCGATTTGGGGCTGGTCCGATAAAAAGCGAGCGGCTCGTCGACCATCACCCAACGTTTGCCTAGACGTGCGAGGCGCTGCCACAGATCCCAGTCCTCGCAGGTGCGCAGCGAAACATCGAAGCCGCCCAACTCGACAATTGTCTTCCGGTCGACGAGCAGCGCGTGAGTGCGGATGGCGCACCGGCGCGCGAATGTTTCGAAGGGCTGGATCGCAACCTCCGTCGGGATGCTCGACGGGGTGAGTTCGCCATCGGGCATCACGCGCCGGGAACCGCAATAGGCGGCGACCGCATCGGGCGCGGGTTCTAGTGCGGCCAGCATTTTCGCAAGGAAGCTGGTGTCCACCCAATCGTCCGCATCCAGGAACATGAGCCAGCGTCCGCGCGCTGTCGAAATCCCGCTATTGCGCGCGCCGGCGGCGCTATACGCGCAAGAGCTCAGCGTCCGAAATCGGGCATCGCGCTCCACATAACCGGCGACAATCGCGGCGGTGGCGTCCGTGGAGGCGTCGACGACGACGATCGCCTCCCAGTCCATTATTTCCTGATCGAGAAGGCAATCGAGTGCGCGCGCCAGCGTTACCTCCGCGTCGTGCGCAGGAACCACGATTGAAACCAAGGGATCATGCACCACGCCGTCTTACCCGTGCCTGGTTTGAAGGTAGAACAAGAGTCCCGAAACATAGCCGGCGATTTCCTGCCAAAGGGAACGGTCATCAGGGACGCTGCGTCCAAACAGTCTCCTGCGAACTCTTCCGAGCCGCCGCGACGCCGCCATTTGGCTGCAGAGCGAGCTTGCTCCTGTTGTGCTACCGATGCTGGAAGCCTGGCGCAGCATTCGCATCCGTGCCGCCGAGCTTGGGCGCCAGCTGTCGCAGATGCACGTCAAAGCCAAGCATGCCGCATACTCATGTCGATCCCCGGAGTCGGCACCATGACCACAAGCTGCGGTCCCTGGCACCGTATGAGTGCAACAGCTACGGCAGACTGACGTCTTTTGCAATCGGGGGCACCGTAAATGCAAGCCCACTGAAGCTTTGGTGTGAATGACTGCCGTTATTGGGACAATTGCTCCCCTCCTGTCGACCGAAACGCCTCGATTCCGAGGTGCATTCTCGAACAGCCATTCTCCGTGCGAAAGAAGAACTCCCTTCTACCGTTGGGCCCGCATCGGAAGCGGATCGTCGCAGTATACAGCCGGGTGCGAGACAGTATGTGCGCCGCATGTGCGCCGCCAGAGCAGCTAATTTAGATACTTCTAATGTGCCTGCGCTACTTAATTGCGCTCCAGTAGCTATAGCCGGACATTGTATTACTCATTTCGATAGTAGATTGCGTCCAATGGTCGATCAGATTAGCCGGTTATGGCTGCTATCACAAAGAGATGCGAGAGCGACACCAATCGGAACTCGTGCATTTGCTGCTAGTCGAAGAGATGTAAAAGGGACGCACGAATTGGCTTACGTCAAGAAGATTCCGGCTTGCGAGCCGGGTATTTTGCTGACATGTTTGGGTGTTTTTCAGTTTTGCACTGTGGCAGGTGTTCAAATGAAGGGGCATAAGGATGGCTAAGGAATCTTCGAGTACCGCTTCTTCAGCAAATAAAGCGGACGAAAATCTGATAAGTAATGCAGACGGGAACGGGCTGGCCTTCATGGGGGTCCAGGCTCGCGAGAGCGGGGTCTCCGGCGACGCTGTAGGTGTCGACAAGATACGTGATCTGCTGTTCGGCAACCAGATGCAGGACTACGACCGCCGTTTTTCCAAGCTTGAAGAACGGTTCTTGCAGCGCTTCAAGGATGTCGAATCCGAGGCCAAGCGCAATCTTGAAATGTACGAGTCAAATGCAAAGAAGCAGGTCGAATCGCTCGCGGCGCAATTGCGGAACGAAAAAGATGCACGAGCCGAGGCCGACAAGGAGATTGACCGGAATCTTCGCGAGCAAAATCAGGCGCTTGAAAAGCAGGTGCGCGCGTTGTCGGATCAATTGAGCGAGCTTGAGCGCGAAGTTGCGGACCGGATAAATCGAAGCGATCAATTGCTGCGTGAGGAAATCAAGCAAAAGAATGAAAGCATTCAGATGCTAATGGAGAAAATGTTTTCCGATCTCAGCAACGTCAAGACCGACCGAAATCTTTTGGCTGGCCTGTTTGTCGAGGTTGCAAAATGTCTAAATCAGGATCCCGTCGGCAGCAAGAGCAACTCGGAACGTAGCTGGAAAGTGAGTTGATCGGAACTTGACGTCGACCGTCGACCCAATCAGCCTTCCTCAAAGAGCAGCTTCGAACGATACAGAGATTGATCGCGAGGCTCTGGCTAATCTTTTGGTCGAAATTGCCCGGAACGTTGATCCGGACTATCGTGCGCGTTTCCACGGAGTTCCCACCGCCGATCCTCGCATGGAAACGCTGCGTCAGTTGCTGGTCGGCCGCGAAATTTCGGAGCTTTCACGAGTTTCGCACCTGCTCGACGAACCTGAGCAGCTTGCGTCTGCAGTTGGGGGTGTTCTCCCCAGTGCAGCCGCACGTGCGCCTCATGCGCAACTCGGCGAGGCACTTGCGCCAGCTGTCGAGAGGGCCGTGCAACGGTCCATCCAGAAGAGCCCGCGTACGCTTACGGATATACTATACCCGGTGTTTCTGCCGGCAATTCGCAAGTCGATCGGGGAAAAGATCGATCAGACCTTTCAGTCGCTGAATGAAACTTTAAGACATATTTTTACCTGGCATGGGCTCAAGTGGAGATTTGAAGCTTGGAGAACGGGTGCAAGCTTCTCAGAAGTTGTTCTTAAGCATTCTCTTGTCTATCGTGTAGAGCATGTCTTTCTGATTAACCGCAATTCCGGGCTTTTGATAGCGCATGTAACTGCCGATAATGCAACGAGCGAAGATCCACAACTCATTTCTTCGATGCTTAGTGCAATTCAAGATTTTGTTAAAGACTCATTTAACGAGAAAGAACAGAGCGGCCTCGACACTATCCGTTTCGGGGAGCTTCGTCTCTGGTCGGAAGTTGGACCGTTTGCGACCTTGGTCGCAGTGATCCGGGGAAATCCGCCCGAGGAATTACATGAAATAGTTCGCGATGTGTTGCTTCGCATCCATGATGAATGCTCACAGGCTTTAGAGCAGTTTGACGGCGACAGTTCGCAGTTGGCCGGCGTAGAGACGCTGTTGCAGACCTGCGTTGAACTGAAGCAGGAGGACTCTAACCAGGGATTTCCTTGGCTGGTGGTGGCTGCAGTCCTGCTGGTTTTGATTCCGGCAGGCGGTTGGTTCCTTCTTTCCTGGCAATCCGGGCAACGCTGGCAGGCCTATGTGTCGCGGCTGAGTACCCAGCCGGGCATCATCGTTGCCGAACAAAAGGTGCGC
>NZ_JBSPTO010000055.1:0-12375 GCF_053850215.1 Mesorhizobium sp. f-mel | reverse complement strand
CCGTCGCGGTTTGGTGATCGAGATCGCCGGTTCTTACGGTGAGGTGCTGAAGTTCATGACTGCCCTCACCATCACAGAGACTGACCTGCGCCGTGGTCTGTCGATCATTCGCGACAGCATCAGCGCGGTGCAGGACAGAGTTCTCCGTCAGTAGAAGCGCCAATCCCGCTGCCGTGACCGATCCTTCCGGGTCAGGCTCGGCTTGAGAGTCGGCGAAGTAGCACTGGTGCGCCCCGCACCAGCTGTAAGAGTTCCGCGATCAAAGCGGAACACAAGATTGCTGATCGAAACGCGAAGGAAAGCCGGAATGGCTAATACAGAGGTCATCAAGAATTACATCGATGGGAAGTGGCAGGATTGTCTGTCGGGTGCACGTATCGAGGTCGATGACCCGTCGAACGGCGAAACGATTGCTATCGTAGCTGAAGCAGGGCCCAAGGACGTCGAGCTCGCCGTTGCTGCTGCCCACCGCGTTTTTCGCGACCGCGTTCTGATAGACATGCATCCCTATGATCGCGGACGCATGTTGTTTCGCGTTGCTGACGCACTTGAAGCGCGCGCCGACGAGATCGCGGCCATCAACTGCGCCGAGACCGGGAAGGCATTGGAACTCGCCAATGGCGAGGTTCAGACCGCAATAAGATACCTGCGGTACTATGGTGGGTTGGCCGACAAGCTTGAAGGGCGATCGATCCCGCGCGGGGCAAACCTGGTCGACTACACGGTCAGAAGTCCCTTTGGCGTCTCCGCCCAGATTGTTCCGTGGAATGGTCCACTTGAACTGACGGCCCGCTCGCTGGCCTGCGCCATCGCAACCGGCAACTCAGTCGTGGTGAAGTCGCCCGAACTGGCCCCCCTTTCCGGAGTTGAACTTGCAGGTGCCTGCGAGACCGCGGGGCTGCCTGCCGGAGCGGTCAACGTGCTCACTGGATACGGCCAAACGGCAGGCCAGGCGCTGATCGAACATCCCGATGTTCGCCACATCGTCTTCACGGGCTCGATGACTACCGGGCAGAAAGTCCTCAAGACGGCGGCGGATCGGATCGTGCCCTGCATAATGGAACTGGGCGGCAAGTCGGCCGCAGTTGTTTGTGCCGATGCCGATCTCGACTGCGTGGTGGAAGCGGTACGCATCGGGACCTTTCTCAATGCCGGCCAGAATTGCAACAACCTTACACGTCTTGTTGTGGAACGTTCTATTGCAGACGAACTGATAGAGAGAGTGAAGGTCTGCGTCGAAGGACTGTCAGTCGGTCCAGGACGCGAGAACTGCGATATCACGCCGTTGATCTCCCAAAAGCAACGACAGGGAATCGAGCAGGCTTGCCAGACGGCACGCTCGCAGGGCGCACGACTTGTAACCGGTGGGACTGCGCTTTCGGATCGAAGCGGTTATTTCATGGCGGCGACGGTGTTTGCCGATGTTGCACGAGACAGCAGTCTCTTCCAGAAAGAGGTATTCGGTCCCGTTCTTGCCGTCACCAAGTTCGATGATCCGGTAATGGCGGTCGATCTCGCGAACGACACCGATCATGGCTTGGCAGCCGGCGTGTTCACGCGGGATATCGACCGGGCCCTTTGGACCGCCGATCGCCTTTGGGCTGGCCAAGTGTACGTGAATGGATGGTACGTCGGAGGCGTCGAAACGCCGTTCGGTGGAGTAAAACAGTCCGGCTACGGCAGGGAGAAGGGTCAGGAAGCACTGGACGGCTACGTTCAGACCAGAAACATCGGGATTCGAATCTCCCAGCCATCATTTGGAAATTGAAAGCTTGTTTCCACGTGGGCGGAATGCTGCAAGTCTCTGCGGAATGGGTTTGTGCACTTCAAACGACGTTTCCAACATCTCGTCGAGTTCATCGAGCCCGCGGAGGAGATCCCGGCTGGCCAGCCAGGGGCTTGCAAAAAGCTCGACGCTCGCAATTTTGTCCTGGAGGCAGCCCCGCGCATCACCATACCGGCTAGGAAGATAATTTATAGCCGCAATTGAGGCCTGACATATGAACGCTGACGAACACAGCCCGCGCGGTTCAAAGAATCTACTTGCGACTACGGGCATCCACCCATGCAGGTCGATCCACAGGGCTTTCCCACACCTGCCAGGAGTTGCTAAGCAGCGCGGCCGGGTGAGATCCCCCAGGCGTGCTGGAACAGTGTTTGCTCGATGGCGCTCTGCTCAACTCCGGCTGCGCCGAGCGCCGCCCAGACGGTTGCCTGTGCTGAACTGATCACCGGCTTCTTAAGGGAGCGTTCCAGCTGACTGATCAGATCGTACGTTTCAAGGGCTGTGCAGCTTACGAACACCACGTCCGCCTGGCGTCGATCCGCCGCCCGGGCAGCCTCCGACAGCTCCTCGATCGTCATGTCGGTCAGCCCGGCGGGCGATTCCGGCTCGTGATTGATGAGAGACAGGACCTCGTAGCGGGCCGCGGTCAGGAAGTTGCCCAACAGGTGGGTGGTCATCCTGTCGTAGGGGGTCACGACTGCGACCCGACGGGCGCGGAGCGCATGCAGCGCGTCGAGCACTGAGCCGCTCGTGGTCAGAGCCTTCTCGGCCCCAGCCCGCTCCATGGTGGTTCGGATCCGGCGCTCGTTAGCGAGCCCCGCACCAAAACTGCCCGATGTGCACGCGAAGGTGATGACCGCCGGGCGCACGGTCACGAATGCGCGCGTGCCCTCGATCAGTTCCTCATCAGACGGGATCCAGGGTCCTGCGTCAGACTCCACGAATGTGTCGAGCGGCGTCCGGGTGAACAGTAGTGTGGTTCCCGCTGGGGTCCAACGCCAGAAATCGCGGTCGTTTGCGTCGTCCGGGGTGGTTATAATTCCGATTCGCGCCATCGATGACCTCCAGTTGCAGCCGAAAAAGTCAAGCGTAGGAGCGGCCGTTCATTCGGTCTGCGATGAAGAGATGTTGACAAGCGTAGCAGCGCTAGGCGGGTGATTGCGCACAATAATCTGCCGGACTTCGCAGGAAATCGGCGATGTACCGAGGGCGGCGACCCTGAAGTCGGCATTCATCGTGGTTCGACAGCCGCTAAGCGACAAGCTTGCGGCTGAACCAGTCCATGACCGTCACTAAAGTAGAGAGAAAGCGTTCGTATCGGGATATAGATAATCACGTCGGCGCACCAAGCCGATTGAGTCGAGCAATCCAGATGCCGCGGCAGGTACGGGTAGTGCTGGTGCTGTGGATGCGGCTTGCGGGTCTCCGGCGCCTGCCAGATCGGCGATTGACCGATTCTAGCGCATCAGCGCCGCCGAACCAGCTTGCGCCAAGGCACCAGCCCTGCAGTCGCAGCTTCCGCGGCATCTGGCTCTAGCATATCGGGGGTTCCCCGAAGGCTTCGTGGATGATGCACATCAGTTCGATGTTCTCGAGGTCTCGTCGGTGAGCTGGCGACAGGACGAGGTCGCCGAATCGAGACCAGCTCGCACTGGCGGCGATTGAGAGCCTGTGCTCAGGATTAACCATGTTGTCTCCGATCGAGGCTCAGCGATCGAAGACCTTAGCCAGAAAAGTTCCGTCCGACGACGAGTTGTCCGATACTCGGCCCGAGCCTGAGCACAGGCCTTGGCGTGCAGCTTCGGCACGCCGGCTTGCCGGCCGAACTAAGCGTCGGAGGGCTTGCCATCGACAAGCTGGCAAGCTTGTCGATGGCAAGCCTCTTCCATTGCGTGATCTGGATGCGGGTGAAGCTGGTGCTTTGTCGCCAGTCCGAGATCGGCCGCTCGCTGCAGATCGTGTCAACCGCGACCTTGGCCTTGAACTCGGCCGGAAACTGGTTGCGTGTGTTCGGCTGCGGTTCCCGTGACCTCGGTCACACCGCTGACAGCAGTTCGTCTGCATCTCGTTGAACCGTTGAAGCACCCAACCCGAACATTAAACATTCGACCTGAACGGAACAGGACCCCGACGATCGCAGTGGGAGATCCGGAGTTGACAAACAATCCGCAATCAAAGAGCCGTTTGACGGCTTTCATGCGCATTTAACAAAATAACGCCGATCTCCTGCGCTTCGACGGCATGTTCACTGAAACTGGCCCGATTTAAGCTGCCAAAATCTGAGCGCCCTGCAGCGCCGAACTGACGGCCAGTGTTAGGAACAATGACCACGGCAGCTCCCTACCAACTACCAATTCAAGAGGCTCCTCCATAACAACTGAACCACAAAGAGCCCTCGGAATCATAGGACTGGAAGTCGGGCTTCCACCAGGTGAATTTCCACCTCCGCAACCGTTCTCGGTCTTCAATCCGGCAACTTTCGACTTCCCAATAATCATTGAGACTGCCGCCGGAGCATTGGCGGATCGGGTCATCCCCGGCGATGCTTCTCTCGAGCCAGCCTACATTGCAGCTGCCAGGCGGTTGGTCGAGCGCGGGGCCGTCGCAATAACCGGGGATTGCGGCTTCAGTATCCGGTATCAGGCCGCAGTGGCCGCGTCGGTCAAAGTTCCCGTGGCAATGTCGAGCCTTCTACTGGCGCCCACCCTACTGCGGCAGCTTCCGGCCGGCGCAAAGCTCGCCGTTGTGGCCGCAGACTCAAGTCATTGCGGCGAAGAGCTGCTGGGCATTGATGGTTCATCCGCACGCGCAAGAGTAGTGATCGGCGGTATCGAAGGTGACACGTGGCCGACTGGTGTTGTCGAAATGGAGTCTGAGGTTGCAGCCTGTGTCGCGCGACTTCGCGCCGCACATCCGGAAATTGCCGCACTCCTGTTCGAATGTACGTTGTTCCCGATGGTCACGCCAGCACTCCGCCGTGGGACTGGACTGCCCATCTATGACACCGCAACGCTTTATCGGATGACGTTCGTGTCCGTCGCTTAAACCGCTCAGGCAGACGACCTGACCGATGAGGTCATGTCCGGGCAGACGCGCGTTTGGGGAGTAATGCTTGAAAAAGGCCAGCGGGCTTGGCGACACGGCGCGCCATGCCCCATCGCGAACAGCGTCCAGCGCCCAACCGCGATCGCTGGCGCCGGCCGTTTCGATTGCAGCTACAAAAGCGGCATGATGATCATCCCTGGTGCAATGCGGAGCCTAAGAAATCCGTCAACACCCGACTGTGCTCAAAGCGGGTCTACATTAAATGCGCATAGACGGCGTCCGGGCGTGGTTCGATGCCAAGCCGCCAGATAGCTGATAAACTGCAATGGGGGCTGCTCGTCCTACCCCAATAGCCGTCCCGTTTTCCACATGATGGAAGTTGAATTTCCTGCTTCAGAATAAGCGGCTTCCGCGTCCCATTGCAAAATCGGTCGGGAGAACCGGGACATGTTTGCTTCGGTCCATTAGATCGACCGACGCGTGTTCACGCGTCGAAAACGCCGATTTCGTGCGTCTGCATCGAAAGGTTCGCAGAACGCGCTTCCGTTGCGCGGCTATATTCATGAGGCGGGTGCCGAGCGGCCTCACTGGATGAAACATCCGAAGGCCGCCAAGACGCGACTCTACGGCGCCCATGATGATGGGAACCGCCGAATGTCTCAGGGTGTGTTTTGGGAGACGAGCGGCGAAACTGAACCGGGAGGACTACCCAATGGTCAAGCGGAAGCAGGAAAACCACAGCTTTAACTCTACAATCTTGAAGGGAATGGCGGCACTGGGCATGGCGGCGGTGGCAGTCGCGTCATTTGCCGGTTCGGCGTCGGCGGAGTCGCTGCTCGAGAGGATCAAGAATGGAGAAACCATCCGCCTCGGCTTCTCCAACGAGCCTCCCGGCGCCTATCCAGGTGCCGACGGCGAGCCGCTCGGAGTGCTCAATGAAATGACCCTGGACGTTCTGGAGAAGATGGGTACGACCAAAATGGAGCCTATCGTAACCGAGTGGGGCTCGCTCGTTCCCGGCCTGCAAGCCGGCCGCTTCGACATTATCACGGCCGGCATGTGGATCAAACCGGAGCGCTGCCGCAACGTGCTGTTCAGCGAACCCATCGCCGCGGAGAAAGGTGCACTGCTCGTTCCCAAGGGCAATCCGGAAGGACTGCATTCTTATGAGGATGTGCGTGACAAGGCGCTCACCCTCGTCACTGGCGCCGGCTACACCGCAATCCAGGAGGCGCAGAAAGTCGGCATCGCCGACGATAAGATCATGCAGGTCGCCGGACCGCCGGAGATCGCACAGGCTGTCAAGGCAGGCCGCGCCGCCGCCGGTGCCCTCGACTACTTTACAGCGACTGGACTCGTTAAAAAGGACCACAGCGTTGAATTGGCTGACTCGTTCACAGCGCCCGCCAACTATCCCGCCGTCGCCTTCCCGCTTGACCAGCAGGCTGCGGTCGACGCTTTCAACGCCGCGCTGAAAGACTATATCGGCTCTGACGAAATGATGGTGGTATTCGGCAAATACGGATACGGCAGGGCCAATCTGCCGGACGGCAGCAAGACCGCTGATCTCTGCAAGGACTGAGGCAATGTGCCTGATCGCATCCCCGGCCATGGCCGGGGATGCGATCAGTGGCGGAGCGTATGATTCTAGCTAAGCTTCATCATGGCGATGCTCGATAAGGGCGCGGCTCGCTGCTTGAGCAAACAGATCGCCACTTCAGCGACTGTGCAAATGTCCTTGTGGCGAGGCCAACCAAGGTCTCGGTCCTTACGGCAATTATGCGGGCGAGCGAACGTGCCACATCAGCCAGATACCCGAGTAGTTCCTGACGTGCGCCGCTCCTAATGAACGATCGTGGTAGAACAGGAGAACACCCGTGGAAATCAGAGTTGTGCGTCCAAACGATCTTTCTCAATTGCGAAAGCTTTGTGAGGAGCACGCCGCTTTGGAAGGGGTGACGATTGCTGACCCGGGCCTGAGTGCTAAATGGAACTCGGCATTCTTTGGAACACCTGCCCAGTTATTCGGCTGGGTTTGTGACGAAGGAGATAATCGTCCTGACGCTCTCACAGGATACATGACAGCTTCAATCAGGCTTTCGACATGGTCTGCAAAACCCCACCTCTATCTCGATTGCATCTACCTCCGACCCGAGGTGCGGCGCTCAGGCATGGGAAGAGCAATGTTTGGCATATTGACGCAATTTGCCCGCGAAAGCGGATGCAAAGAGATTCAATGGCAAACACTCTTGTCTAACGAGGGGGGAATTGCTTTTTATCACTCGCTCGGTGCAGTCCCGACATTGCGATGGAGCCGATGGAGCCTCTCTGTAGACGAATCACTGTTTAGGAAGCCGTCGTCTGCTTTTAAGGAGACTTCCTCGCCTTGTGCTACCCGAAAGTGTATCTGAGCCTTGTCCACAATTCGGCGTGACAGGGCAATTGACTTCATCCATTTCGTCTGAGCCGTCGCTTATAACCGAAGAGGCTCAAAGAGCTTGCTGAAATCGACGCTCTCCTTCCACGCCTCGGTGGCCTTCGGATGTTCATCCAGTGAGGCCGCTCGGCACCCGCCTCGTGAATATAGCCGCGCAACGGAAGCGCTTTTTTGCGAACCTTTCGGTGCAGACGCACGAAATCGTCGTATTCGTCGCGCGCACACATTTCTATCGATCAGGTTAACCGGGTAGCGAAATCCACAATCTCACCGTTCCGGCTCCCGATCCTGCGGGCCGGGACATCGTGATCATGGACGATTTGGGCGGGGCACAATCCGCAACCAGAGGAGATAGCCCCATTCATAGGAGAAGTATCCGGCAAGCCATTTGCCTGCTCTTCGCGCCGCTCGGCCGCTTCCACCGTGGGCGGCGAGTTCGCCGGGGCCGCGCGTGGCGTCGAGAAAATCCGGCTCCTGGTCGCGGGCAAGATCCATGAGGGAGCCGCCGCCTTTCTCGTCGAGCGTCTCGACCAAGGCGCCGAACTTCCTGGTGATCGCAGGGCTGTCCGGGGAAAGTGTTTGGTGAATCGAAATGCCGCATGCGCATGCCCCGTAAGACGGGGATTTTCCGTCTACCTTCTGGTTGTCGAGACTCAGAAAGGGAACGGGGCATGCGCTTTACGCCTAGCATTCTTGGCAAGCTGGTTGAACCGATCAATGTTCGCCGCTTCCAGACGATTGTGGATAGCCACGACGGGGATGCCTATGACAAATCGTTCAAGAGCTGGGACCATCTGATGGTGTTGGTCTATGCTCAGTTCAGCGGCGCGGCGAGCCTTCGCAGCCTGGAAGCCGGCTGGAACGCCAATGGCCAGCACCATTACCACCTCGGCAGCGAGTGCCGCGACCGGGCCGGCTGTGCACCCACCAAAGGTCGAAATGTCGCGAAAATAGCTCATGCCATCTTCGGGCGCGTCCTTGAACATCTCGAAGACAGGCTCGGTCGTGACCGTACAGGATATCGCAGCATAGCCCGATGCCACGCCTTTCGCCATGGACACGATATCGGGTTGGATGCCGTATTGCTGATAACCGAACCACGTACCGGTACGGCCAAGGCCACAAACCACTTCATCGATATGAAGCAGGATGTCGTATTTCCTGCAGATCTCCTGCACCCGCTGCCAATAACCTTCCGGGGGTGTGATAACCCCACCACCCGCGGTCACCGGTTCCAACACGATCGCACCAACCGTAGCCGGCCCCTCGCGCAGGATCACCTCTTCGATGGCATCGGCCGCACGTTCGCCGTAGTTTTCGACATCCCATTGCTTCCGGTATTCCAGGCAATGGGGAACCATGACGAAGCCGCCCGGATAGGGGCCGTACTGATCGGCTCGTTGCGGCTGTCCGGAGGTTGCGAGCGTCCCGATCGTCGTGCCGTGATAGTCACGCTCGCGATAAAGGATCTTCCACTTCTTGCCTCCGTGATGGCGCGCAGCAATCTGGCGAACCATCTTGTAGCCCTTCTCATTAGCCTCGGAGCCGGAGTTGGAGTAATAGACGCGGGTCAAACCCGGCATCTTCTCGATCAGCTTCTCCGCGAAAAGCGCGCCCGGAACGTTGCCTGCCGCACCCGCGTAGTAGTTCAGCTTTTCAAGCTCAGTGACATGGAAAACCCTGCGCGACCTCCTTGTTCATAGTGTCGAACTCCTTCCAATTGCAGCCTGCTACCGCATAGGCTGCTTAAAACATGAGATCGGACCGCTTCAGTGCCGCCTCGTGAATGTACCGCGATAGATCGGCCGCTTTGAGCAAATAGCGTGAGAAAAATGCAGGAAAGGTGCGAAATGTGATCAGAAGTGTCAATAACTGTGGAATCGGGACCCCATATTTTCGCGCAAAAGGGGCTCTGACGCACTCTCGCTGCGGCCACAGCCTAAGTTGCACCGACGAGGCGCGCCTGGAGCAGATCAATCTTGGCGCGGCCGTACATTTGCCGCTTGATGAGTTTGAGCTTGGTGATCTGGCCTTCGGTCTGGCCATTCGACCACGGAGAGATAATGGCGTTGCGGACTGCGGCGATGTCCTTTTCGACCCCGTTTGCAAAGGAGCCGACGAGGCTTGCCTTCGCGCCCTCGAGCCAAGCGTCCAGTTTTGCGACCGCCTTTGATCGGATCATCTGCTGAAAGTCGTCGATCAGCGTTCGCGCGGTGACGAGGTCAGGAACATTGTTCTCGATCGCCGCGATCAGTACAGCGTCCGATTTGGACAGGTCGTCACGCGCCAGCGTCATGAGCCTGGCGTGCTTTGTGCCGAAGGCGTGCGGGCAAGTGCGCTTTGATCGGCCTTTTCAGCAAGGCGTCTGCGCCGCGCCCATTCAGAGACGACGCCGATCTGGCCGCGGAAGCCCTTCTTGCGCATTTCGCGCCAGAGCGCCGAAGCATTGCGCGCGCCCTGCTCCCAGCGGCCGTCAAGCCAGGGAAGCCATTCCTCGAGCGAACTCTGCCGGACGCGGAACATGTCGGAGCGCTGACCGCGCAGGACGCTGCGGACGAGCTTGCGGCTATGCCCGGTACGCTTCACGATCTGCTTGATCGGCACACCCTGCTTCGACAATTCCAGAATGGCCTCGTTTGTCTCCTGGCGACGCAGATATCCGTCATATTGCAGCCGCTCGGCATAGGTGAGAAGCTTTGGATCGATGATGGTGCTGCCGACGGTCTTTCGAATCTGTCGCATGGATTTGCTGACTGCATCAAGGAAAGCGCGACTGGCATTCTCCATGAGATGCCAGCGGTCGGCCACCTGGTCGGCGTGAGGCAGGGCCTTGGCGATCGCCTCGCCATATCCGCCACCCCGATCGCGAGCGACAGTCACAATGGAAGGATGGTTCGCCAACCAAGCCTGCGATGTCGCCTGTTCGCGATCGGGCAGCAATGTCACCGGCCTGCGGCGTTCGAGATCGCAGACAATCGTCCCGTATCGCTGGCTGCGCCGGAATGCGAAGTCGTCAATGCCTATGATGGCGAGCTTATCACGCGGCTGTTCAGTCCTGCGGCGCACGACGCGCAACAGGGCTTCGTTGCTCACCGGCATCATCAGGCGATCGGCAAAGGCTGCAGCTGGCCTGCCGCCCAGCGCCAGTCCCAAGTGATGAACGATGGTCTCAAGGCGTCCGGTTCTTCGTGATAACGGGGCCAAAACATCGGCGCCAAACCGCTCGGCAAAAATGCGGCGGCGGCAAAGAACGGCATTGCACCAGAATCGGCGAACCGTCACCCGCAAGACCACCCGCCGGCCAGCGATGGGCAGATCGGCGGCTTGCCGCATATATCGGCTCTGGGTCCGGCATGAACTCGTCCCGCAGCATGGGAAACGTCGTCGAGCGCACCATCGCGTTGAACCGCAATTATGTGAAGTGCCGGATTATGAACAGTTGTGCGCGCGATCTTCTGGATGCGAGCGGGTGCCGGCATTCTCCATTAGGCCGGGTCGCTTGAGTGGTGCGGTCTTCCCGGCTCAAAGTCGCTGCTGGCTTACAGGCTGGCGGAGGATCTGATGTGGTGAAGAAGGCTGCGGTTGCCGAAATGGATTGCGGCTTTGCCATTCTCGATGCCGCCCTCGAAGGCTAGGACTGGCTGGTCGGCGACTGGCTCTCGCTGGTCCACATCTATCTCGTCATGCTGGTGGCCTGGCACCCCGCGGTGAAAAGGTTCCGAGCGCCTGGCCGTGGCTGGCTTCAACCGATCGTCCCCGCCCGTTGTTCCCGCACGAACCGGCCTACGGCCGGATCGCATTCGAGGCCCATTGCCCGATCATACGCTGCGCCGCTTTCAGAGTCTTGCCGGAGCCTGGCCAAAAGACCGGCGCAATAGGGCTGGTATTCGGCTAGTCGCTTGTCGCCGCCAAGATCATCAGGTGCGGTCAATCTTGCCGCGGCACCCTCGGGCTCGGAAATGGACACGGCCCGGTTGATCGATATCAGCCGCTTGTCCGGTGTCCGGCGGGTCCCCGTCGGCCATGCGGCCTCTCCTCGGCGATCACCCTGAGATCGTCGCGGGCCGTTTCGCCGGTCAGCCGCCGTCTGACGGCGTCGATGCGGCGGCGCCGCCACAGGTGTTTTTTCAGCAGTCCAGCGAGCTGGTCACGGATTGGAGAATGGTTCAGAACCGAAGGGCGGCCACAGACTGTCCTGCGGACGGAAAGGTTTTGGCCGATCGGGGACATGCCGGTCGAAACGCAACCGAACCCAAGGAAATCCGCCAGGCTGGACGCGATTACCCCCTTGAATTATTTCATTGGAGCTCGCCATGACGAGGAGAATACCGGCATCGATGCGCACGCGCCAATCCCTTTCCGACCTGATTGAAGGCGTGACGAATTCGTCCGGGTACACCTCGAAGCATCCGGCGCATAAAGCAGGTGCGCTCTGAGCGGCGCCGGCTTGGTGCATCCTCGTCCTCAGTGCGCGGATAGCCGGGCGAGATCGCTTGGCTGGTGAACTGCTTCGGATTCACGAAGAGCGTCACGATCACCCGGTCGGCGCGCTCGATCGCAGCGCGCAGTAGGCTGACATGTGGTGGTCGGCACCACGGCAATCGTTGCGCCCTTGCGGGCATGCGGCCACGATTTCGCGAAGCCCCGCATCGGTCGCGAAATGGCACGCTCGCGCTGCTTCTCGGCTCTTGGTGGCGCCGGCGTCGCCGTTCTGGCACATGCTGCGCAAGGACGCCGACTACATGTGGGGCGGTCAGCCTTGCTCGCCCGCAAGTTCAGATCGGTCGAACTGCGTGCCGGCTACAATAGGCATGGCCGTTTTCCAGTGGTTGATGAACAACTCCTCTGTCAAGACCGGGGCGCTATCCACCCGCCCATGGGATCTCACAGTCCCTCCCAGGGCGACGTTTGATCCCACTAATCAAATCGGTCGGTGTCGGGAGTCGCTTCCCCAAGGTTTACCGCCATGCTGTCCTGCACCGCGCTGATGCTGTCGCGAATGGTGGACAGACCACGGCGCAGGTCAGTCTCTGTGATGGTGAGAGCAGTAAGGAACTTAAGCACCCCATTCCGCGGGCCACAGGTCTCGATCACCAAGCCGCGACGA
>NZ_JBSPTO010000054.1:0-14236 GCF_053850215.1 Mesorhizobium sp. f-mel | reverse complement strand
CTTCCTGCGGCTTTTCCTTCGCCGTATCCGGGATGATGATCCCGCCGGCAGTCTTGGATTCGGATTCAACCCGGCGTACGACCACGCGGTCATGAAGCGGGCGGAACTTCGACTTTGCCATTTTTTATTCCTCGATGAGAATGGTGAGAACAGTTCCTCCGTCCGGCGACGCCGGACCTACGTTAGCACTCACCAATGGCGAGTGCTAACGTGGCGGTGAGATAAGCCGGCGGCTGGCGAGAGTCAAGGCGAGAGAGAGGGTACCGCGGGAAATCATTCCCATTCCGCAACGATTGTGGAAAATCTCAGTTGCTATCAGAGATCTGGTCGAAATCTTACTGACAGTTAGAACGGGATCAGTGTCCGAGGCGCAAGCCGATCTCCCGAGTTTCAAAATCAAGTAGCAGGCTGTTCTTCTCGAAATATCGGATGCCGACAATGTTGTGCTCGAGCCCAGGAACGATCTCTACCTCAGGATTGTATGTGGTCGTGAAGTTCCAATCCTGGCCGGCAGTTTTTACCAAGACCTTCGTGCCGACCTTCAATGACGTGCGAGGCTTCGAGGCGTCGGTTACGACCATAATCGTTGAGTTGCCTGTGTCGTAGAGCGTTGGCCGGCAAATCGGTTCAGATCCCCATGAGAGACAGGAGTCGACAGTGGGAAAATTGTATCGCCAACTGGCCTGTTTCCACTTTTGCACCCTGAAGTCCTTTTTAACACCTTCCGGCACGCCGATATGGAGCGCCTCCACCTGCGGACAGTTGCCGTTCTCGTTAGTGCAGGCTTTCCACTTGGCGCCGATCGGAGAGAGGTAATAGCCCCTGTGTAGGCCGGGCCTGACGCTCACAAACGCCATCGGGGACTTGATCATCCGGTCTGGTCCGCCTCCGCCAACGGGAGAGATGCCGAAAACGCCCTTGGGCCAAAGCGGGCCACCAACGATTTCTCCGGTGCTGCGCCTGACTTTTTTGTAACGGATGAGGAATGGGATTGAGGTCTCGGTGGAGACTGGAGAGTCCGGCGAACCAAAAGTCACGTGAGCGTAGGCAACGTTGCCGTACTCATCGTAGGTTCCATAGTTCATAACTGCTTCTTTGGTGGTGACCGTTATCCCGTCTATCTCCTGATCCTGCGTGATCTTTATTCCTGTGTCTGAACAGGTCTCGGCGGGCAGCACCGATTTGCAATCGATCGTCATTCCGCTCGATCCGGTATCGAGCAGCAACGGTTGGTTGACCGTCCGATTGCCCAAAGAAAGAATTTTCACATAGAGCATGCGAATGTTCTTTGGCTTTCCCGGGTACTCCAATTTGATCAAGGGCACCTTAGTTGGAAGCCCTTCGGCGTCGACTGAGGCGGGTAAAAAGCACGACTGGACTGCAAAAATTAGCAGTAATGTCATCAAAAAATTCTTCATTACCCTCGCCCGTGTTACTGGCCAGCGCAGTTCCAACAATCCGGAATGCGCGGACACGATGATCTTTGCAATAGGATCGCCTCACCCGATGAAGCTAAATTCAAGATCTTCGGGTCGTGCGAACGTATCTATGCTCTTCTCCTCAGCGCCCCTGCGGACCAAGCACCAAGTGAGCATCCCGCGCCAGCGGATAGGAGCCGCTCGCCCGACGCGCACTTCGTCGAAACTGCGCATGCCAAGCGTCGCGAAGCAATAAGTCGAAGGCCTCATCCGCCGAAATGGAATGCCTTGTTTTAAATTGATACTTGACTAAGTCAAGTAAGTGGTTGATCTTGTGCGGCAGGAGGATGCCATGACGATTCATCATCAACCCGGCAAGGAGCGGATCGATGCGGTGCGGGGCTTCAACCGCTTCTACACCCGCCAGATCGGCCTGCTCGACGAAGGGCTGCTGAAAAGCGCCTTCTCGCTGACCGAGGCTCGTGTGCTCTATGAACTGGCGCATCGCGATGGCCTGACCGCCACCGATCTTGCGCGCGATCTCGGTCTCGACCCCGGCTACCTCAGCCGGTTGCTGAAAAAGTTCGAGGAGCGCGGCCTGGTCGAGCGCGCCGTGACGGAAGCCGATGCGCGGCGCTCGTCGATAGCGCTGACGCCGGCGGGAAGGGTGGCCTTCGCGCCGCTGAACCAGGGTTCGCACGATCAGGTCGCGGCCTTGCTCGGCCGGCTTCCCGCCCCGGAACAGGAAAGGCTGGTCAAGGCGATGCAGACGGTGCAGCACCTGCTCGGCGAAGGCACGGAGGCCAAAATTCCCTACATGCTGCGACCTTTGCAGGTCGGCGACATCGGCCGGATCATCCATCGCCAGGGCCTGCTCTACGCGCAGGAATATGGCTGGGACGAAACCTACGAGGCGCTGGTCGCCGAAATCCTTGGCGCCTTCGTCAAATCCTTCGATCCGAAATGGGAACGCAGTTGGATCGCCGAGCGGGAGGGCGAAGTCGTCGGCTCGGTCTTTGTCGTGCGCCAGTCGGACGCGGTGGCGAAGCTGCGCCTGCTCTATGTCGAACCCTCGGCGCGCGGTCTCGGCATCGGCAGGCGGCTGGTCGAGGAATGCATCGGCTTTGCCCGGGCGAAGGGATACAAGACGTTGACGCTGTGGACCAATGACGTGCTCACCTCAGCGCGCCGCATCTACGAGGCGGCCGGTTTCAAATTGGCCGACGAGGAGCGTCACCACGCCTTCGGCAAGGATCTGGTCGGCCAGAACTGGAACCTGGAGCTGTAGCGGTGCTTTAGGCCTTGACCGGTATCCAGATTTCCAGCCCGCCATTGCCGCTGCGCGGATCGAAGTCGGGGCCATAGCGCTCGAATTCGGGCGCATCGGCGACCTCGTGCCCGCAGGCCGGCAGCCATTTGTTCCAGATCGTGTTGACCGTGCGGCGGATGGTCGAGATGTGGTCACGATGGGCGAACACAGCGTATTTCTGCGCCGGCACGCGTACGCGCGAAAACTCCTTTGGCAGGTCCGAAAAATCGGACACCTCGACGCCGGCGATATAGTCGAAATTGCCTGCATCGTCGCCGTTGACGCAGACGCCATAGGCGACGTCGCCGACCTCGCCCGGAATGTTGCCGATATAGGGGCCGAACCTTTGCCACTGCATCGGGATGCCGGCGCTGGTTTCGCAACTGTAGCGTTCGCCAAGACCGGCGATGAGGAACGGCCGGCTGGTTTCGAAACGCGGCGGCTCGAGATTGGTGAGGAAGGATTGGTCCATCAGGATCGGCTCCACGAGATCGAGGTTGTCGAGCGAGCCTTGCGCGCGCACCAGTTCCGGCGTGGTGCCGAACTGGTCGCGGAAGGCGCGGGTGAAGGCCTCATGCGAGGCGTAGCCGGCGTCGAGCGCGACCGAGAGGATGTCGGGTGCGCCGGCGGCGAGCCTGCGCGCCGCCTCGGTAAGCCGGCGAGAACGCACGTAGCCCATCACCGAACGGCCGGTCGCCGCACCGAAAGCCCGCGTCACGTGAAAGCGCGACACGCCACTGCTCTTGGCGACATCGTCGAGCGAGACTGCTTCCGGCAAATGGCTTTCGACGAACCACAGCGCTTTCTCGGTCGGGTTCATATTGCTCCTTGCATTGGCCAAATCATGCTGCCGTCTTTCCGCACGGTCAGTTTGATCGAAATTGCGCCTCCCGCAAAATCCAACGATCGTGATCGCGAACTCCCTTCGACAGCTGTCGCGTCCGCTAAACCGCGTCACACGGCTCTTGACGTGGCGTCCATGCGGCATCTCAATGCGTTGTCAGGGAGGTGCCGGTGACAATCACGGCTGCCGATCAGGTCTTTCGCTTCGGCGGGTTCACGCTGGATCTCGCCAGGGGAACGCTGCGCGGTCCCGACGGGCCGGTATTCCTCCGCCCAAAAGCCTATGTCCTGCTGAAGCACCTCTGTCGCAACATGGGCCGTGTCGTGCCGAAATCGGAGCTGATGGAAGTTGCCTGGCCCGGCATCTTCGTCACCGAGGATTCCCTGACGCAATCGATCCGCGAGATCCGCAAAGCGATCGGCGAGGATATGGTTCGCACCGTCTCCAAGAGAGGCTACATGCTGGCGGCCGAAGCCGAGCAATCGCCGGAGATCGGCGTGCAACCGATCGTGGCAGTGCTGCGCTTCCGCAATGAAGGCGGCGATCCGGCGGACGAGGCGATTGTCGATGGCTTCGCCGAGGATATCATCAACGGGCTGGCACGCTTCGGAACCGTCACCGTCCTGGCGCGCAACTCGAGCTTTTCCTTTGCCTCATTCGCGCGCGCGGAGTGGCCGCAAATCCGTTCGCGCATCGGCGCGGACTTCATCGTCGAAGGGTCGGTGCGTCGTCAGGGCGAACACGTGGTGGCGGCCGTCAACCTCATCGATACCGCGAGCGCCAGCCAGCTCTGGGGCGACCGCTATCAGTCTCGCGGCACCGGCCTGTTCGCGATCGAGCAGGAGATCGTCGAGCAGATTGTTGGCAGGCTGGTGACGCGGGTCAACAATGCCGGCCTGCAGCAGGCCTCACGCAAGCCGATCACCAGCCTTGCCGCCTATGAACTGGCGCTGCGTGGCTTCGCGCTGCTGCGCGATCCTGCCCAGACCGACCAGCGAGGCGCCGAGGCGTTGTTCGAGGCGGCCATCGCCAAGGACCCGACCTATGGCCTGGCCTACACCTACCTCGCTTTGGCGCGCGCATTGGATGGAGAATTCGGGCGTGCCAGCGACGCGGTGCTGGAAAACGCCCGCGACCTTGCCGACAAGGGTCTGTCGCTCTCGCCGGACCAGGCGACCGGCCATCGGGTGCAGTCGCTGGTGCGACTCTATATGCGCGACCATGAAGCGGCCGAGCACCACATGCGCATCGCGCTGCAGCTCAACCCTTATGACGCCGACAGCATCGAGCAGATGGGCATGCTGCTTACAATGCGCGGCAGACCGCTCGAGGCGCTGACCTGGCTGGCGCGTGGCATCCGCATCGATCCTTTGCACCCACATTGGTACCAGTTCGACCGCGCATTGGCGCTCTATATGATGGGAGAATATCGGCAGGCGGCGGAGGCGTTGGAGCTTGCCACACGCCCGGCGCCGTGGATCCGCACGCGACTCGCCGCCTGCTACGCCCAGATGGGCGAGATGGAACGGGCGAGGCGGCAGATCGCCCTCATCGACGAGGGCGATCCGTTTTCGCCGGTCGACTATGCGCTGCGCGGCGTCCCGTTCGAGAATCAGGCCGACGCGGATCATCTCGCCGAAGGCGTCATGCTTGCGCTTGGGCGGCAGGCTGCGCCCGGGGTCGGTTAATCGACGACAACGACGATATAGCGGCCTTGATAGGCTCGATAGTAGGTACCGCCGCAACGCCAGACGGCGAAGCCGTTGACCTTGGTGCGCACGCAGCCCGCGGGCAGCGCGGGGAGCCAGGCTGTAGTGTGCCGGAGCACGCGCCATGTGGTGCGCCGTGCGACGCCTGCGGCACTCCGGGGCGTCCAGGGCTGGCCGACTCGGGCCTCGGCCTGGCTGACCAGCGACAGCGCCGGCGCGGCGATGCCGATGATCTCGACGGCGGCGAGGCCGACCGCGAGCAATGCAGCGGCCGAGCGGAATTTCTTCGCGGATTTCAGAGGCATTTTTCGTTTCTCCTGATGTTGATCGAAGGTCAGTGGGATGACGCGACTGGCCGGGCAGTGCCCGCCAGAACCGCGAGGAGGGCAACCACGAACAGCCAATGTGCCGCGGTCGTCGCGTAGCCGACGATGAGCACGTCGGCGGCGATGAAGAACTGCCAGAACAAGAGGTTTGCGGTTCCGAGCAGTGCATGGACGGCCGCCAGGACAGCGTGCCAGTTCAGGGAATAGGCGCTGCGCCACATGGTCAGCCCGATGATCAGGGCAAGCCCGTGCGCCTCGATGAAGCCGATGCCGGTCCCGGGTGCATTGGCGAGCAGGGCGGCCTCGGCGCCGCGCCCGAAGAAGGAGCCGGCAATGTCGGCTATCAGGCCGCCTGTCGATGCGAGGATCAGGAAGCCGGCGTTGACGCGGATGAGAAGGTTTCCGAAGACGGGTGTCATGTTCGGTCCTTTCAGTTTAAATCTTACGAAGCGGCTGCCACGGCGGTTCCGCCGCCGTGGCGTTTGTTGGGAGGGGTCGCCTTTAAGCGGCCAGCGGCTGCGGTTCGGCGACGGACTCGATGGGCTCAGCCGCCGACTCCGCCGGTGCCTTGATGCCGAACCACGCGACATAGAGGGTCGGCAGGACGAGCAGCGTCAGCACGGTCGCGACCATCAGGCCGCCCATCACCGCATAGGCCATCGGCCCCCAGAACACCGTCGGCGCGATGGGGATCATGCCGAGGATGGCGGCCGCCGCAGTCAAAAGGATCGGCCGCAGCCGGTGCGCGCTGGCGCTGATCACCGCCGACCACGGCTCTTCGCCGGAGGCGATGTGCTGGTCGATCTGCGTGATCAGGATGACCGAGTTGCGGATCACCATGCCGATCAGGGACATGACGCCGAGAATGGCGACGAAGCCCATCGGTGCTCCCGACATCAGCAGCGCGCCGGCAACGCCGATCAGCGCCAGCGGAGCGGTGAGCAGCACCAGCACCAGGCGCTGGAAGCTCATCAGCTGGATCATCAGCACGGTGATCATGATGAACAGCATCAGCGGGAAGACGACGAAGATGCTCGCCTGCGCCTTGGCGCTGTCTTCGATCACGCCGCCCTGTTCGACGCTGTAGCCGGCCGGCAGTTCCGCCTTGAAGGCGGCGATCGCGCCGTCGAGCTTGCGGACCACGACGGCCGGCTCGGTGCCGGGCACGACGTCGGCCTGTACGGTCACCGTCGGCACGCGGCCCTGGCGCCAGATCAGCGGCGGCTCGGTCTGGTAGGTGAGCGTGGCCACCTGGTCGAGTGGCACACGGCGTCCGCCCGACGCGCTGACCGTCAGCGTGCGCAGCGTGTCGATGTCGGCACGTTCCGACTGGACCGCACGCGCCACGATATCGACGAGGTAGGTGTCGTCGCGCATCTGCGTGATCTTCGACCCCGACAGGATCGAGTTGATCGTATCGGCGAGCTGCTGCGAGGAGATGCCGAGCGCGCGCGCCCTGTCCTGGTCGACCTCGATCTTGATGACCTTGGCCGGCTCGTTCCAGTCGTAGTTGATGTTGCGCACGGCTGCATCGCTGCCCAGCACCTGTGCGAACTGCTGCGCCAGGCTGCGCGTCTTGTCCGGGTCCGGTCCGCTGACCCGGAACCTCAGCGGCCAGCCGACCGGCGGTCCGAGTTCGAGCGGCGTGACGCGGGTCATGACGTCGTCGAAGCCGTTCGCAAGTGACTTTTCCAGCCGATCGATCACGGCCTGGCGCACGGCGTGGCCCTTGGTCACGACCACCGCCTGGGCGAAGAAGTCGTTGGCGAGCTGGGCATCGAGCGGCAGGTAGAAACGGACCGCGCCCTGGCCGACATAGAAGCTCCAGTGGTCGATATCAGGATCGGCCGCGAGCAGCTTCTCGACCCGGCCCACCACCTCGTCCGTCGCCTTGATCGATGCGGTCTGCGGCAGGGTGAGGTCGACCATGATTTCGGGCCGGTCGGACTTCGGGAAGAACTCCTGACCGACAAAGCCCATGGCCACGACCGAGAGCGCGAACAGCCCGGCGGTCGCCGACAGCACCAGCCACTTCGCCCGCATCGCCGTTTCGAGCAGCGTCTGGAAGCCGCGCACCAGGCGCGAAGGCTGGTGGCTGCCATGGCCCTTGATGCGCTCGGGCAAAAGGGCGACGCCGGTCAACGGCGTGAACAGTACCGCGACGACCCAGGAAACAACCAGCGCTATGCCGACGACCGCGAACAGCGAGAAGCAATATTCGCCGGCGCCGCTCTTGGCGAAGCCGACTGGCACGAAGCCGGCGATCGTCACCAGCGTGCCGGTGAGCATCGGGAAGGCGGTCGAGGTATAGGCATAGGTGGCCGCCGAGATCTTGTCGTAGCCTTCCTCCATGCGCGAGATCATCATCTCCACCGCGATCATGGCGTCGTCGACCAGAAGGCCGAGCGCGATAATCAGCGCGCCGAGCGAGATGCGCTGCAGCGAGATGCCGAAATACTCCATGGTGACGAAGGTGATGGCGAGCACCAGCGGGATGGCGACGGCCACGACAATGCCTGGGCGCCAGCCGAGCGCCAGGAAGCTGACCGCAAGCACGATGGAGATGGCCTCGCCGAGGCTCTTGGTGAACTCGCCGACGGATTCTTCCACCACATGCGACTGGTCGGCGACCAGGCCGAGCTCGACGCCGAGCGGCAGCTCGGCCGCCATCTCGTGCATTTTTTCCTTGACGTTCTCGCCGAGCGCCAGCGCGTCGCCGCCTGATGTCATCGAGATGGCGATGCCGACAGCCGGGTTGCCGTTGAAGCGGAACATCGGCTGCGGCGGGTCGGAATAGGCGCGCTTAACCTCGGCAACATCGCCCAGCTTGAAATAATGGCCATTGGCGTAGAAGTTGATCGCCTTCAGGCTCTCTTCGGAGGTGAATTCGCCGGAAACCCGAATGGCAATGCGCTCGGGGCCGGCGTCGACCGTTCCGCTCGGGGTCAGCGCGTTCTGCGCCTGCAGCACCTGCGACAGCGTGCCGACGTCGAGCCCGAGTGCTGCCACCTTCTGCGTCGAGAATTCCAAATAGATCTTTTCGTCCTGCTGGCCGATCAGCTCGACTTTGGCGACGTCGGGCACGGTCAGCAGCCCGGCGCGCAGGCCGCTCGCTAAATCCTTCAGATCGCGATGGCTGACGCCGTCGGAGGTAAGCGCATAGATCAGCGAATAGGTGTCGCCGAACTCATCATTGTAGAAGGGGCCCTGGACACCGGAAGGCATCGTCGACTTGATATCGTCGAGCTTCTTGCGCACCTGGTACCAGAGCGGCTGCACCTGGTCGGCCGCGACCGTGTCCTTCAGGTTGACGAAGACCACGGATTCGCCGGGCTTGGTGTAGCTCTTGACGTAGTCGAGGTTGGGAAGCTCCTCGAGCTTCTTCTCGATCCGGTCGGTAATCTGTTCGACCGTGTCGCTGGTCGTGGCCCCCGGCCATAAAGTCTTGACCACCATGGTCTTGATGGTGAAGGGCGGGTCCTCTTCGCGGCCGAGCCCGGTGTAGGCGAACATGCCAGCGAGTGCGGCCGCGATCATCAGGTAGATGACGAAGCTCTTGTGGCGCAGTGCCCATTCGGAAAGATTGAAGCTGGTCATGATGCGACTCCTTTTTCATGGCGCGCGCCATCCCGGCGCGCGGCCGGCCTGCGCCGGCTGAAGACTTCAGTGATTGGGCTGGGTGGCACCCGCCCGTCGGGGCGGGCGTTACTTCAGGCCAGGCTGTGCATGGTGCCCGGGATGCGGTACGGCGCTCGCTCGGCCAGCCGGGGTTTGATGGCAAGCCCGGCAAGGTAGCGCTGGAAGGTGGCTGCCTCCTGCACCGGCGAGGCCAGCGCGACATGGCCGTCGGGCCGCACCAGATAGGCACCGTCGCGATGCAGGCCCGTGGCTTTAGCCATGTCGGACCAGGCGAAGCTGTGGATCGGGATGCCGGTCGGAGCCAGCATCGCCCGGAACTCGGCATTCGCCTCGCCATAGACATGCACCTGCCAGTCCAGCGAGCGCAGCGGCTCGAAATTGTTGCCGCTGGCGGTGAGGACATAGGGCAGGCGGTCGCCGCCGCTGATTTTCCCGGCCGTGCCGGAACTGATCGGCCCGGAACGGTACTGGATCGCGGCCTGCGAGATCAGGCCGAAGAAGGCACGCGAGCCGTACGACGTGTGCAGCAGCACGTTCATGATCTTCGGCATCAGATAGCGCCGGAACAGGCCGACCAGGCGCGAGCGGCTGGTGATGAAGCGGAACGCCGTGTCGGTGCTCTCGATCAACTTTCGAGCAAAGGCGATGCGTTCCGGCTCGTAGCTGTCGAGCAGGCGCTGATCGGCACGGCCTTGAACCACGGCAGCGAGCTTCCAGCCCAGGTTGACCGCATCGCCCATGCCGGTGTTCATGCCCTGGCCGCCGGCCGGGCTGTGGATGTGGCCGGCATCGCCGCAGAGGAACACGCGGCCGACGCGGAAGCGTTCGGCAACGCGGTGGTGGACGCGGTAGGTCGAGAACCAGTTGACTTCGTTGACTTTGATGCCGGTGTCGCGCTCGACATCGGCGCGGATCGCCTCGAAGGTGATCGTTTCGTCGGCTTCATGCGCCTTCGGGACGATGCCGATCAGACGCAGTGAACCGGATTGCCTGACCGGCATGACGATCGCGAAACCGTAAGCGCTGACCGTAGTGTCCATGCCGTTGCGGGTGACCGCGCCGCTGCCCGTCACGTCGGCGACGTAGAAGGCCTGTTCGTAGGTGCCACCCGGGAAGCCGATATTTAGCCCATGCCGCACGGTGCTGCGGGCGCCGTCGCAACCGACGAGATAGGCAGCGGAGACTGTCTCGGTCACACCGCTATTGCGCAATGTGGCGACAACCGAACTGGTCCTGTCCTCGAACGCGACCAACTCCGTGTTGCGCTCGACCCGAACCCCGGCGCGCTCGAGATGCGTGACCAGGATATGCTCGTGAATGTCCTGCGGCAGCGCAAATGCGAAGGGGAATGGGCTGATGCCGCGGCCGAAGTCGGAGAGCGGCAGCTTTGCGGCAATGCCGGCCGGCGTGCGTACGGTGAGTTGCTCCAGCCGCACGCCGGCGGCAAGCACCTCCTCGACGATGCCGATCTGGCGGTGGAACTCGAGCGTGCGGGCCTGGACGGCGAGCGCGCGCGATGTCTCGCCTGGACCTGCGGACTTGTCGAAGATGCGGACCGGCACGCCGAGACGGGTGAGCCAGAGGCCAAGCGTCAGCCCGGTCGGTCCGGCGCCGGCGATCAGGACTTTCGTTTGTGACGGGCTCATCGGGATTCTCCTGCCGCGATGCGAACCTTTTCGTGTTCGCGCAGCCGGTTGACGCCGGCGGTTACGACCACATCGCCTTCGGCTAGGCCGCCGCTGACGACGACCCGCTCGGTCTCGTAACGGGCAATGACAACGGGCTTCAGCTCGACGGCCGACGAAGCGCCCACAATCCACACGGCCGGCTTACCGCCCTTGTCGAACAGTGCACTTCCCGGCAGCACCACGACAGGCGCGCCGGATTCGTTGATACGGCCCGCGACGCTGCTGCCAAAGCGCATTTCATTCGGGGCGTTGCGCAGTGAAACTTTCACTTGGAAGGTGCGGGTGGCGGCATCGGCCACAGGCGACACCTCGCGGATGACGCCGGATGTCGAGATCGCCGGGTTGCTCAGCAGCGAGACCATGATCTCCGGCGGATGCCCAGCGCTGCGGCGATTTGAGAAGACAGCCTCAGCGATCGAGAAGACAGCGTCGCGGGCTTGCGGATCGGCGATGCGCACGACCATCTGCCCGACATTGACGAGCTGGCCTTCCTCGGCGCCAGTCGCCGTCACCACGCCGTCGAAATCCGCGTGCAGTTCGGTATAAGCGAGCTGATCCCTGGCCATCTCCAAGCCAATCTTTGCCGAGTCCAGCTTGGCTTGCGCCGAGCGGAGGTTCTTCAACGTCGCATCGTAGCTAGCGCGCGTCGTGAAGCCTTTGGCAAGCAGCGCTCTGAGGCGGGCCTCGGCGGCGCTAGCCTCGACCAGCACGGCCTGCGCCGCCGCGACATCGGCCTCGGCGCTGCGCAAGCGATTGCGATAATCCTGGTCCTCGATGCGGGCGAGCACTTCGCCTTTCCTTACCATCTGGCCTACTGCTGCCGTGCGCTGCACGAGCTTGCCGGAGAGCAGGAACCCAAGGTCACTTTCGCGCTGTGGGCGGATTTCGCCGATCGCGAGCCGGCTGTCCGCCTGCGGTGCCGGCTTGACCGGCACTGCCTTGACCAGCTTCGCTTCCGGCACATCCGGCTTTGCGCTCGCGGCCTCGCCCTTGGCAGCGTACCACGTGACGGCGGCGGCGCAGGCAAGTGCCGCGATCGATACGCCGACGAAGCCACGTTTCAACCTGCTGTGGAATGCGGCAGTCATGTTGTCTCCTATCCATGTTGCGGCCGGCGCCGGAACGGGTGCGACAGCCGGCTATGATCCTTGGCTGGAGACGGGGTCGGCCGCCTTGGCGCGAAAACAGGTCAATTCGCACGTTCACCAGCACGCTTTCATTCGGCTTTTCAGGCGCTGAAATCCCGATCGGATTCTGAAAATTTTCCGATGTTTTGGCGACCGACCTTTTCCATGCTGGCCCTTTGAAAGGTCCTCGAATGGGGCGCCCAGGGAAAAACCAGAACACTGGTAGCGCAGGAGAACTTCGACGCCGGTCAGGTCGACTACGCGCAGTCGCAATATGACCGGGCCGCCGACCTTGCCCGCAAGGGCATTAACGCCAAATCGTCGCTGGATGAGGCCAGGAACGATGTCGATAAGGCCAAGCAGCAACTGGCCGCGGCCGAGCAGGGCATCCTCAGCGCCAGGGCGGCGCTTGGCGGCAATCCCGATATCGAGACCGACAAGCATCGACCGTGATGGCGGCGCTCGCCGCACGCGACAAGGCTGCCTACGATTTGGGGCAGACCACGGCCAGGGCGCCGGCCGCCGGCATCATCAGCCAGGCTGCCTCGTTCAAGGTCGGCCAGTATGTCGGCTCGGGTACGCCGCTGTTTTCGCTGGTCGAGACCGGCGACACCTGGATCGATGCCAATGTCAAAGAAACCCAGCTCACCAATATGAAGCGCGGCCAGAAGGCTGAAATCGTGGTCGACACCTGTCCGGGCAAGACGTTCGAAGCCACGGTCAAGGCGATCGGCGCCGACACGGGGCCGAGTTCTCCCTGTTGCCCGCCCAAAACGCCACCGGCAACTGGGGTCAAGGTCACCCAGCGCATTCCGGTACGCCTGCAACTGGCCGATGCCGACGCCAAGATGGCGCTGCGCACCGGCATGAGTGCGACCGTCACGGTGGACACCGGCGTTTCCCGCGGGCTTCCGAGCATCTTCGGCCACGCCACGGCGGGTGAGGCGCAATAGACCACCTCGGTCCATCGGATGATGAAGCCTGAGACTACGTCAATGACTTCAAGCTGCTGATGATGATGACGCTTGCCATCCCGTTTGTTTTCCTGCTGCGCAAGCCAAAGGCTGGTCCGACCGCCGGTCCCGCTGCGCATATGGGCTGACGGCTTATCGACTTGCCGGACACACCCCCTATCTGCCCAGAACAAGGCTCCAGTAGCGCAGCGAGCTGTCGCGGCCGTCCCGCACATAGGCCAGACCGAAGCGGGTGAAGCGCGGGTCGAGCATGTTGCGGCGGTGGCCGGCCGAATGCATCCAGATGTCGAACAGCTTCTGCTGATCGAAACGGCCCTCGGCGATGTTTTCGGCGGCAGCACCGCTAATGCCGTTGCCCTTGACGCGCGAGGCGAACCCCTTGCCCCAGCCTGTGGTATGGGTCATGCGGCCGCCGCGCGCCATATACCCGGACTGCTGCAGGGCTGCCTGTTCGAGCTGAGGGTCGGGGAGAAGCGGCCCGAGGCCGGCTGAGGCACGGATGCCCGCCAGTGTGCCGATGGCGGAGGCGGAGACCCCGGCGCCTTCGCCGGTGGGCAGCACAGTGGCGCAGGCAGCGAGCCCGGCCAGTGCAGCAAGGCCGGCAGCTCTAAATAGCATTCGCCTGTTAAAGTTTGATCGGGCATCGGAATTTTCGATTTTGGCAACGGTCATGCCCGACTGACATAGCGGTGATCATGGCTTTTGCCGGGCCGGCGCTCAAAAATCTCGCTCACTGCGCCCTTAGCCGTCCGCGAACCCCGCTGACTGCACGCTACGGCGCGGTATTCTCCAAGATAGTCACCCAACCACCGCCGATAGCCGCATTGCTCTCGACAAGAGCACTCCTGCCGCAGACCGCTAGCCGGCAGACACTTGGCCGATCCCGGCATCGATCCAGGCACGCGTCTGTCCCAGAACTTCATCAGAAAGCGCGGGATCGTCTATCGCCCGGGCGAGGATCACTGCCCCCACCATCGCTGCCCAGCTTCCGATCGCTGCGCGGCGTCTGTCTGCCGGATCCAACTCCGGGAGCGCCTTGCCGATACGGTCGATCTGCGATCGAAGGCGTTCCGTCATGGCCGAGCGTGCAGCCGGCCGCCGGCCAAACTCAGCTTAATTTCGGATCGGGCTATACGCATTTGCCGAATATGGCGGCGCCGTCGCATCTTTCTGCTGCCGCCCTATTTCACCAAGGACGGGGC
>NZ_JBSPTO010000053.1:0-14869 GCF_053850215.1 Mesorhizobium sp. f-mel | reverse complement strand
CGAAGCCACGCTGACAGACTACCTTCGCGATCCCAAGGCCAAGATCAAAGGTACGAAGATGGCGTTTGCCGGCCTCAAGAAGGACGAGGACCTTGCCAACGTCATCGCCTACCTGAAGCAATTCTCCAAATGACCCGGTTCTTCAGTCGGCCGATGGCGCGGCCAGATTGCCTGTCACCATCGGTGGTCGCCTGAAATGTCGGCGCGGGAAAGCGGCCTCACGGATACCAGTATCCAGATCTCTGAAGCGACAGTCAGTGATTTCTTCGCGCTTCTGAAACCACGCGTCATGGCGCTTGCTGTTTTTACCGCCTTCGTCGGGCTGATTGTGGCGCCTGGCGCGATGAATCCGGTCATCGCTGTGATTGCAATTGGCGCAATTGCGGTTGGAGCGGGAGCGGCCGGGGCACTCAACATGTGGTACGATGCCGATATTGATGCGCTGATGTCGCGCACATCAAAGCGGCCGGTCCCGTCAGGCCGGGTCATGCCAGGCGAAGCTCTCGGCTTTGGCCTGGTGCTTTCCGTGCTTTCTGTCATGACGCTCGGCGTGCTGGTGGGGTGGCTTGCCGCATCGCTGCTGGCCTTCACCATCTTCTTTTACGTCGTCATCTACACGATGTGGCTGAAACGCTCGACGCCGCAGAATATAGTCATAGGCGGCGCCGCGGGCGCCCTTCCTCCGGTGATCGGATGGGCGGCGGCCACCGGCGCCGTCGGGGCTGAAAGTCTCGTCCTGTTTCTGATCATTTTCCTCTGGACGCCGCCGCATTTCTGGGCGCTAGCGCTGTTCAAGATCGGCGACTATGCTGCCGCCGGCGTTCCCATGATGCCGAACGTGGCCGGTCAGGCTTCGACCAGAAAACAAATCTTCGTCTATTCACTGATCCTGGCACCAATCGGCGTGCTCCCTTGGGCTTTTGGATTCGCGAGCGGATTGTACGGGCTCGCTTCGGCCGCATTGGGCGCGGGTTTCATCTGGCATGCCTGGAAGCTTCTGATCGACAAAAGGTGGGTTGAAGGGTGGGAGATGAAACGCGCAAAGGCGCTGTTTGCCTATTCGATTTTCTATCTTTTCGCGATCTTTGCCGTGCTGCTTGCCGATACCATTGCAATGCGTATCGTCATGTCAGCCTGAAATTGACCTGCCTCGTGGTTGCATCGAATCCTGATTCTTGGATTGCTTGCCGGGTTGAGACGGCCAATCGGCGATTGCTGAACGAGGTCCGCCCCCGAACCTGCTCAAACCTCACGTTGGCACTGCGCAGAACCCCAGCAACAGCAGAATAACTACGCCAAGGCCGAGCATGAGAACGGTCTTTCCATCCATGACCTTCACCCTTCAACCCGGCTTGGAGAATATCGGAGAAAGGCCATTAGAGCTAGCCGGATCACCGGAGCCGTCCCCTCAGACAAAGGGCGGCGACAAATCCCATGCAAGAGCGTATGTTGACCATGGTGCAGGTCGCGGTTTTGCGTGGCCAGTTACGCTGAACGGCAGCACCGTGGAATCGCGACCTTACCGGACCTGGTCTGGAGGAATGGTCATGGCAAGTTTTCACGTGATTGCAGGCGCCAGCGAGACGCTGGAGCACACCAGAATTCGAAAGATCGGCGTTTCCGACCTTTTCGACGCGCTCAAGCGAGGGGTCGACGATTTTATGGTCAAACCGTCGCATATCGTTTTCCTCTGCCTGATCTATCCGCTTGTCGGCGTCGTGCTCGCTGTCTGGACGTCGGGCAACAATGCGTTGCCGCTGTTGTTTCCGCTGGTGTCAGGTTTTGCGCTGATCGGTCCATTCGCGGCGATCGGGCTGTATGAGATCAGCCGCAGGCGGGAAGCCGGACTCGACGCCTCCTGGGGCCACGCTTTCGAGGTCAGGAATTCTCCGGCGCTGCCGGCCATCGCGGCGGTCGGGATCATGCTGCTTGCGATCTTCATCGCCTGGCTTTTAACCGCGCAGATATTTTACCAGCAGGTGTTCGGCCCGGCCCCGCCGGAATCGCTCTCCAGCTTCATCAGTGAAATATTCGCCACCGGACGCGGCTGGACGCTGATTATCCTGGGCCACGCCATCGGCTTCGTCTTCGCCGCGGTCGTATTGTGCACCACGGTCGTCGCGTTCCCGTTGTTGCTCGACCGCGACGTCGGCGCCTATGAAGCCATCCACACCTCGGTGCGCGTGGTCCTGGCGAACCCGATCGTGATGGCAGTGTGGGGCCTGATCGTCGCCGTCGCCCTGATCATAGGCTCGCTGCCGGTGTTTGCCGGGTTGGCGGTCGTGCTGCCGATCCTCGGTCACGCCACCTGGCACGTCTATCGCAAAGTTGTGGAATCGCCGGCTTCCACCAAACCGGGGAGCTGAAAAAATCCTGCCTTGCCGCACCGGCGAGCGCGCCGGAACGGCAAGGGCTGAGCCTTCAGTAAGCCGGGTAGCTAAAGCGGGCTTGTTGTGCGTCGCTGGTCAGGTTGCGGAAATCCTTGCCGCTGACATGCACGAGCGTCCTGTGGTCACCGCCCTCGAAATAGATGTCGGCGGCATTGCCTAGGCTTTCATCGAGGATCACCGGCACATCGTAGGCCGCGCCGATCGGCGGGATGGCGCCGGTGTCGCAATCCTCGAAGAGCGAAACCACCTCGTCTTCGGAGGCGAGTCCGATGCGCTGGTCCATGACGTCCTGCAACGTGCCGAGCTCGATCCTGTGCGTGCTGGGCACCACGGCCAGCGCATAGCCACCGTCGTGGTGAACGACCACCGATTTGGCCATTATGCTGCCGGGCACATGCGCCGCTATGGCGGACTGCCTGCTTGTCGAAGTGCGGTGGTGCTCGACGGTGTCGTAAGAAATTCCTTTCTCGTCGATAAAGTCCTTCAGTCTGTTTGCGATCGTCATCTTGAGCCTCCCTCGCTGGAGTTCGCGACGCATGTGGAGACGAGGGCAATCATTTTGCTTCCGTCGTTTCCCTACCAACAAAAATGGGCCAGCTGTCGATTGTTTCAAGGCAACGCAGAGCGGGCCGCAAATGGCATCTCCGGCTCTTGGTGGACATGCTGCCGAAGTCCTGTACCCGGATGCGCGTCAGGGCTCGGCCCCAAAAAACACCGTCCGGGTGAGAAGCGTGTAATCCGATTCGAAGACCATCATTGCCACGAACACCAGCACCAATATCGGCGGCAATATGATCGCATATGTCAGCGCCAGCCGTTCCCAGGCCATGTGCATGAAGACTGCGACGATCAGCCCGGCCTTGAGCATCATGAAGATCAGGATCAGCGACCATCTGAGATAGCCCTGGAGGCCGACATAATCGACCAGATAGGAGCAGGCGCTGAGGATGAACAGCCATGCCCAGACCACCAGATAGAGCTTGATCGGGTGCTCCTGATGAACTTCCGCGGGGGCGGTGCCGATTGCCGCCGGATCATGCGCTTGAGCTCCGTGCAGCGTGTGTTGCGCCATGCCGTTTGCGGTTACCTCAGCCATATCTGCCTCTCAAAGATGCTGCTTCTCACCAAAGATAGAAGAATGCGAAAATGAATACCCAGACCAGGTCGACGAAATGCCAGTAGAGCCCCATGATCTCGACGTGCTCGTAGCGGCCCTTGCGGCTGGTGAAGAAACCAGGCCGTCCCGTGTCGTAATCGCCGCGCCAGACCTTTCGCGCCACGATGATCAGGAAGATCACCCCGAACGTCACATGGGTGCCGTGAAAGCCGGTGATCATGAAGAAGGATGATCCGAACTGCGCCGCACCCCACGGATTGCCCCAGGGCCGTACCCCTTCGGTGATCAGCTTGGTCCATTCGAAGGCCTGCATGCCGACGAAGGTCGCGCCGAGTGCTGCGGTCAAAAGCATGAGGATCGCAGTCTTGCGGCGGTCGTGGCGATAGCCGAAATTCACCGCCATGGCCATCGTTCCGCTGCTCGAGATCAGCACGAAGGTCATGATGGCGATAAGAATCAGTGGAATATTCGAGCCGCCAATGTGAAGGGCAAAGACCTCGCTCGGATTGGGCCACGGCACTCGGGTAGACATGCGCGCGGTCATGTAGGAGAGCAGGAAGCAGCCGAAGATGAAGGTGTCGCTGAGCAGGAAGATCCACATCATGGCCTTGCCCCAGGACACGTTCTTGAACGCGCGCTGATCCGAGGACCAGTCGGCGGCGACGCCTTGCAAGCCCGCCGGCCGCGGCTGTGCTTGGCCAGTATGCGTCAGTGTCGTGTCTGCCATCCGTCCGGCCCTCCTAGGTCAGCAACTGTCGGCAAATCTCGATGAAAGTCGCGGCCCAGCCGGCCAGAAGAGCGAAAATGGCGAGCCAGACGAAAAGCAGGAAATGCCAGTACATGGCGCACAATTCGACGCTGAGGCGAAGCCGCTCCGGCCGTGCTCCGTTCCAGGCGCCGGCAGTTGTTCGGCTCAGACCCACCAGCCCTCCCAGGATGTGCAGGCCATGCATCCCGGTTATCAGGTAGAAAAAACTATTGGCCGGATTGGCGGTCAGCAAGTAGCCGTCGGCGGTCAGTTCCCGCCAGGCCACAAGCTGTCCGATCAGGAATGCAAGCGCGGTGAGCCCGGCCGTGACGAGGCCGAGCCTGACCGTGTCGATCTGGCCCCGGCGCGCAGCGACCGAGGCGCATTGCAGCGCGATGCTGCTCAGGACCAGCACGCCGGTGTTGAACCAGAGCACGCGCGGCAGCGGCAGCGCCTGCCAGTCCGACAGCGCCATGCGCATGAAATAAGCGCTGGTGAAGAGTGCAAACAGGCAGCCGACGACGGCGAGGAAGACGCCGAGGCCGATCTTGGCGGTCGGCAACGCCGATCCTTCCTGGCCGATAATATCACCGATCACACCTTGCTCGAGCCATGGCTTGGCCATCAGCCGCTGGTGGGAAAGCCACCATCCGGCAAAGCCGACGATCACGAGGAGGAAGACCAGAATGACGCTCATGCCGGCTCCCTGGACGATCCGAAGGAGCCCGGCATGTTTTGCGGGATAAAATCCTCCTTGGCGCCCGGCACGCTGTAGTCATAGGCCCAGCGATAGACGATCGGCAGTTCCTTGCCGAAGTTGCCATGGGCGGGCGGTGTTTCGGGCGTCTGCCATTCGAGTGTCGTGGCGCGCCATGGATTGCCGCCGGCCTCCCGGCCGTGGCGGATGCTCCAGATCAGATTGAACAGGAATACGACCTGGGCGAAGCCGACGAGGAACGCCATGATGCTGATGAACGCGTTCAGATCGTGGGCCGACTCGGTCATCACCGCCGTGTTGGTCAGTTCGTGGTAGCGGCGCGGCACGCCCATCAGGCCGATGTAGTGCATGGGAAAGAAAATCAGATAGGCGCCGAGGAAGGTGATCCAGAAATGGAACTGGCCCATGGCCTCGTTCAGCATCCGGCCAGTGACCTTCGGGTACCAGTGATAGATCGCCCCGAAGATCACCAGGATCGGGGCAACGCCCATGACCATGTGAAAATGGGCAACGACGAACATCGTGTCCGATAGCGGAACGTCGACGACGACGTTGCCGAGAAACAGTCCGGTCAGCCCGCCATTGACGAAGGTGACGATGAAGGCCAGGGCAAAAAGCATCGGCACGGTGAGGTGGATGTCGCCGCGCCACAGCGTCAGCACCCAATTGTAGACCTTGATCGCGGTCGGGACGGCAATGATCAATGTCGTGGTGGCGAAGAAGAAGCCGAAATAGGGATGCATGCCGCTGACATACATGTGGTGCGCCCAGACCACGAAGCTCAGCGCGCCGATGCCGACGATGGCCCAGACCATCATCCGGTAGCCGAAGATGTTCTTGCGCGCATGGGTGCTGATCAGGTCGGATACGATGCCGAAGGCCGGCAGCGCCACGATGTAGACCTCGGGGTGGCCGAAGAACCAGAACAGATGCTGGAACAGGATCGGGCTGCCGCCGCCGTGCTGCAATTGTTCACCCATCTCGACGATCGCCGGCATGAAGAAGCTGGTGCCGAGCGCACGGTCGAACAGCATCATCACGCAGGCGACAAACAGCGCCGGGAAGGCGAGCAGCGCCATGACGGTCGCGGTGAAGATACCCCAGACGGTCAGCGGCAGGCGCATCAGCGTCATGCCGCGTGTGCGGGCCTGCAGCACCGTCACGACATAGTTCAAGCCGCCCATCGTGAAGCCGATGATGAACAGGATCAGCGAGACGAGCATCAGGATGATGCCCCAGTCCTGGCCGCCTGGTGTGCCGGTCATGATCGCCTGCGGCGGGTAGAGCGTCCAGCCGGCACCCGTCGGTCCGCCGGGCGCAAAGAAGCTCGACACCAAAACGAGTACGGCAAGCAGGTAAATCCAGTAGCTCAGCATGTTGACATAGGGAAAGACCATGTCGCGTGCGCCGACCATCAGTGGGATCAGGTAGTTGCCGAAGCCACCCAGGAAGAGTGCCGTGAGCAGGTAGATCACCATGATCATGCCGTGCATGGTGATGAACTGGTAGTAGGCTTCCGGGGTGATGAAGTCGAACGTGCCGGGGAAGCCGAGCTGCAGCCGCATCATCCAGGACAGCACCAGCGCCACCATGCCGATTGCCGTGGCCGTCGCCGAATACTGAATGGCGATGACCTTGGCGTCCTGCGAGAAGACGTATTTGGTCCACCAGCTGTGCGGATGGTAGAGTTCCATCTCCGCGACTTCGGCCGGCGGTACCGCATCTGCAGGTGTGATATCGACCATAAGAACACTCCGTGCCCTTTTCGGCAGACTCGACAGTTTCGAGCCCTGCCGCAATTTTCAACCCACGTCGCCGTCTTTCCCGGCGTCTACTCTGCCGAGCCCACCTGCTGGGGGGCCGACAATTGCGCGAAAGTCTGCTGTTCGCCGAGCCACGCCAGATAATCTTCCTGCGTGTCGACCATGACCACGCCATTCATCAACGGGTGCCCCTGGCCGCAAAGTTCGGCGCACAGGACCTGGAAGGTTCCGGTCTTGGTCGGGGTGAACCAGAAATAGGTGACCGAGCCCGGGATCATGTCCATCTTGGCGCGAAATTCAGGGACATAGAAATCATGCAGCACGTCGATCGAGCGGAGCAGCATCTTGACCGGCTTGCCGACCGGCAGATGCAGATCGGCGGCCTCGACGACGACATCGTCCTGACCGTTGGCATCACTGGCGTTCACGCCAAGGGGATTTTCAGGGCTGACGTTGCGGGTGTCGGATGTGCCGAGCTTGCCGTCCTTGCCGGGCAGGCGGAAACTCCATTGCCATTGCTGGCCGACGACTTCGACCACTGTTGCGTCGCTTGGGACGCTGACGAACTGGTTCCAGACGAACAGGCCGGGAACCAGCATGGCCGTGACCCCGATTGCGGTGACGATCGTCAGCCACCATTCGAGCCGCTTGTTCTCGGGTTCGTATGCCGCCTGGTTCCCTTCCCGATGACGGAAGCGGAAGACGCAATAGGCCATGAATAGGACGACGGCGGCGAAGACGACGCCGGTGATCCAGAAGGTGATGATGATGGTGTTGTCGATATAGTCCCAGTTAGAGGCAATCGGCGTCCACCACCATGGGCTCAGGAAGTGAAACAACACTGAGCCCACAACTACCAAAACGAGTACAAGCGCGATGGCCATATCCCGTTTCCTCCCGGCATTCCAAGGGCGCGAAGCCGCCCCGGGAAATGCCAAATGCATCATAGCTCGATTTCCCGTCGAAATTCTAGTGCGGTCTTCCGGTCAGCCGAAAACGCAATGGCGATGATGCGGAAGAACCCAAGAAGAAGAAGGCTGCAGCGAAGAAAAAGCTGCCAAGGGCGCCGAACAACACGGCATTGCGCCGAATTATGAAAGACCGCCCCCAATGCATCCTTTTTCATAGTCGCCTTAAAGCGACGTGCGTCCACTTGGACGCAGAAACTCTGAACGAATTTTCACTATCCACGAATCGTGCGTCCGAGAATCGATCCCGATTCTCGGGCCGATGCTATAAGCGACAGATTCGCGCCCAAGCAGCGGTTGGCGGCTGGCGATAAGATGTTTTGATCATTATCTGCGCCGAGTTGCAAAGTGCAGGGTCGTTGGAGGGATCGTTGAAATTATTCGTCGGCATCGGAGGCGCGGTCGCCACAGCGTTCCTCTTCGCCTCGGTCTGCGGTATCGCCCAGGCCGACAGCGTCCTTGACAATTGGCGGTTCGACACCGGCAGCGATGGCCTGGTCACTGCCTCGCTCCATGCTACCAACAAGCTCATCACGGGCGGCGGCACCTTAAGCTACAGCCCGATCCTGACCATTGCCTGTCGGGCGAATGGCGAACCGCGCTGGAGCGAATGGCTGCAGTTGAACGATGCCGTCTCCGCCAGCCGGACCATCACCGTGTCGGTGACCGTCGACAAGGCCAGCAAGGTCAACGAAAGCTGGTCGGTCGGCGCGCGGGGGAGGAGGCTGGTTCGGGATGGTGCCGACGGGATCAGGCGATTGGTTTCCGCAGACCGGCTCCAACTGTCCTGGCGGTTCGGGCTGCTGTCGGGGCGAGGCGAGGCCGATTTCGACCTTGCCGGGTTCAGCGAGGCGGTTGGGCAGATCGCCGGCACCTGCAACACCGAGTTGCCGTGATCGGATCAGCAACGCTCGCCTCAACCCACTAAGAAATCCAGTGAGTTATTCCGGCGCAAACGTCTCGAACGCACCCGCGCAGCCAGCGGTGCGCCGGATCGGCATCGAGCCGCGGGTGCCACAAAAGTGAAACCGTGATTTCCGGCAGGGGAACCGGCAGAGGGAAACAGTACATTCCGTCGCGCAGGTTCCCCGTATATCGTTCGGGAACGCTGGCGATCAGGTCCGAGGCGCGCGCCAGAGCCAGAGCTTCCGAAAAACCGCCGACGACCGTCACGATCTCTCGTTTCAATCCTAGCGGCTCAAGCGCGTGGTCGATCGGTCCCCTGTCGAGCCCGCGACGGGAGAGGAGGATGTGCCGGCCGGCCGCATAACGGGCAGGGGTGATCGTCAACTCGCATAAGGGATGCCCCATCCGCACGACGCCGACGAAACGATCACGGAACAGCGCTTGCGCGCGCACCTCTGGCCCCGTGACCTTTCCGACGACGCCGGTTTCCAGGTCTGCGCTGCCGTCGCGCAGGGGCGTGCTGTCCTTGTCCGGCTTCAGTACAAAACGCAGCCGCACGCCCGGTGCTTGTTTGCCAACGCGCGCAATGAGATCAGGTCCGAAATTCTCAACGAAGCCGTCCTGGTTTCTGAGCGTGAAGGTCCGCACAAGCCGTTTCAGGTCGAGCGTCTCAACAGGACGCAGAACGGCTTCGGCGTCCTCCACAAGCTGACCGACGCGCTCGCGGAGCTCGAGGGCCCGGGGTGTGGGAACGAGGCTGCGTCCGGCCCTGACCAACAGCGGATCGCCGATCGTCTCACGCAATCGCGCCAGCGCCCGGCTCATCGCCGACGGGCTAAGCCGCAGCCTCTTGGCGGCGCGTGCCACACTGCCTTCGGTCAGCAGCACATCAAGGGTGACAAGCAGATTGAGGTCGGGATGCGGCATAGATGGATCGTAGCATGGTTGGCACGATCTGACATAGCGTCAAACGCAATGATTAAGTGCAAACGATGCGTCTTCCGCCATATCAGGCAAAGGACTACGTGTCTGCCAGCTCCGTTTCCGGAGCCGCCAGAAAACGGAGTTCATATTGAAGGCAATCGATGCAGGACGGGCAGTCGCCGGAAATGTGGAACGAGCACCTTCGGTTCGGTGGGCGCTTGCCGGCCTTTCGCTGTCAATGTTGCTGTCCTCACTCGGCATCAGCATCGCCAATGTTGCCTTGCCGACCTTGGCTCAGGCGTTCGACGCCTCGTTCCAGGAAGTCCAGTGGATCGTGCTGGCTTATCTCCTCGCCGTGACCACCCTGATCGTCAGCGTTGGACGGCTCGGTGACCTCATCGGTCGCCGGCGGCTGTTGCTGGCCGGACTGTTCCTGTTCACGACGGCCTCGGTCCTGTGTGGTGTCGCGCCGACGGTCTGGCTGCTGATTGCCGCGCGGGCGACGCAGGGCTTGGGGGCGGCCATCATGATGGCCCTCACCATGGCCTTCGTCGGTGATACGGTTCCGAAGGCAAGGACCGGCAGCGCTATGGGGCTGCTCGGAACGATGTCGGCGATCGGCACCGCTCTCGGTCCGTCGCTCGGGGGCCTTCTGATTGCCGGATCCGGCTGGCGGGCGATCTTCCTTGTCAACGTGCCATTGGGTTTGCTGGCCCTTGTTCTCGCCTATCGCTACCTGCCGGCTGATCGCCGGGGTTCGAAGACGGATCGGGCCGGCTTGGACGTTGTGGGCACGCTGCTGCTTGCCTTGGCGCTTGGCGCCTATGCGCTCGCGATGACGTTCGGGCGTGGCAGTTTTGGTCCGCTCAACATGGCTCTGTTGGTGGCAGCCGTTTTCGGAGCCGGCTTCTTTGTGCTTGTGGAGGCGAGGGTGGCATCACCTTTGATCCGATTGGCCGCATTCCGCAATGCGACGCTGAGTACGAGCCTCGCCACGAACGCACTCGTCGCGACGGTGATGATGGCGACACTGGTGGTCGGGCCGTTCTATCTGTCTCGTGCGCTCGGGCTCGACGCGGCTCTTGTTGGCGTCGTCACGTCGGTCGGTCCGCTTGTCGCCGCGCTGACCGGCGTGCCAGCTGGTTGCATAGCGGACCGTTTTGGCGCTGGGCGCATGACCATCATTGGGCTCATCGCGATAGCGGCCGGTTGCCTCATTCTATCCATGATGCCGACAATATCAGGCATCCCTGGCTACATCGCTCCGATCGCAATCGTCACATCAGGCTATGCGCTGTTCCAAACGGCCAACAACACCGCCGTCATGTCGGATATCCGCCCGGACCAGCGGGGCGTCATTTCCGGCTTGCTCAATTTGTCGCGCAATCTCGGGCTCATCACCGGTGCATCCGCCATGGGCGCCGTGTTCGCATTCGCCTCGGTGGCGATCGACATCGCAACGGCGCGCCCCGAGGCCGTTGCCGCCGGCATGCGGATCACGTTCGCAGTCGCGGCGGTTCTGATTGTCGTCGCGCTCGCAATTGCGGTTGGTAGCCGTGCTCTCGCGGCGCGCCCCTCGCTGCCTGGAGGTATTTCTTGACACGAGACCGTACGCTTCGGCAAGAAGCCGATGCATGCTCAGATCGGGCGTCAAATCAGCAGCAGGCCCTTCATGCTGGCATGACCCTTCTTGCCGATGATGATGTGATCGTGGACGGCGATGCCGAGCGGTTTGGCCGTCTCGATGACCAGCTTGGTCATCTCGATGTCGGCGCGCGACGGCGTCGGATCCCCTGATGGGTGATTATGCGCCAAGATGATCGCCGTGGCGGAGAGTTCGAGCGCGCGTTTGACCACTTCGCGCGGATAGACCGGCGTGTGGTCGACGGTGCCGACCTGCTGCACCTCGTCGGCGATCAGCGCGTTCTTCTTGTCGAGAAACAGGATACGGAACTGCTCGCGCTCCTCGAAGGCCATTACCGACCGGCAGTATCCGAGAACCTGCGTCCAGGACGACAAGACCTCGCGGCCTTTGATCTCGCTACGTGCCGCGCGTTGGGCGGCCGCGGCAACGATCTTCAGATCGAGCGCCACTGCCGGGCCGATACCCCTGACCTCCTCAAGTCGCGCGACAGGCGCGCCAAGCACCTCGGCAAGCGTGCCGAAACGCGCCAGCAGCGCCTTGGCGACGGGCTTGGTGTCGGCGCGGGGGATCAGGCGGAAGAGCAAGAGCTCCAGCAATTCGTAGTCGGGGAGGGCGTCGGAACCCGCGGCCGCGAACCGTTGGCGCAAACGGTCGCGATGACCGAGATAATGCGGCTTTTCGACCGACTTGGCTTTCGCGAGCGATTTTATCGGTCTTTCGGGAAAGAAGATGCGTGCGTCTTCGTCGCTGGTTTTCCCCATAGGCCGCCCATATCCAGCATTTGCCGGGCAGATGCCCGCGACTTGTCGAAACACTATACCGGCAGGACACTATGCCGGCAGGCCCGGGCGGTCGAGGTTTTTTGGCGACAGCGTGAAAATCTCGCACCCGGTTTCGGTGACGCCGATCGTGTGCTCGTACTGCGCCGACAGCGAGCGGTCGCGTGTCACCGCCGTCCAGCCATCCGACAGCACTTTTACGTGCGGCCGGCCGAGATTGATCATCGGTTCGACGGTGAAGATCATGCCCGGCCGCATCTCGACGCCCTCGCTGGCGCTGCCATAGTGCAGGATGTTCGGCGCGTCGTGAAAGAGCTGGCCGACCCCGTGGCCGCAGAAATCGCGCACCACCGAGCAGCGCTCGCCTTCGGCATAGGTCTGGATGGCGGCGCCGATGGCGCCGGTGCGGGCGCCCGGCCTGATCGCCGCGATGCCGCGCATCAGGCATTCATGCGTGACCTCGAGCAGGCGCTCGGCGGCGCGCTTGATCGTGCCCACCGGATACATGCGCGAGGAATCGCCATGCCAGCCATCGAGGATGTAGGTGACGTCGATGTTGACGATGTCGCCGTCCTTCAACGGCTTGTTGTCGGGAATGCCATGGCAGACGACGTGGTTGATCGAGGTGCAGGATGACTTCGTGTAGCCGCGATAGTTGAGCGTCGCCGGCAATGCGCCGTGATCCATGCCGAATTCGAAGACGAAGCGGTCGATGGTTTCAGTGGTAACGCCCGGCGCGACGATCGACACCAGTTCGTCGAGGCAGCGTGCGGTGAGGTCGCAGGCTTTGCGCATGCCGTCAAAGCCCTCTTCGCCGTAGAGGCGGATCTGGCCGGTGTTTCTGAGTGGTGCCGTGGCGGCGTCGAGATAGGTGACCATTGTGTCCGTCTTGCCGGAAGAAAGGGCTTCTGATGAGCCCGCGCGAAAAGTCTCTCAGATTTGGCACCGGACGGCGCCAGGTTCAAGGACGAACTGCCGGCGATGGGCTCAAGCCGGCGATATTCATGTCTTGCGGCTTCATCCTGTGCCTGTCCAGCCCGTGCCAGGGTTGTTCGTCCGCACTGACGACATATTTCTGAGTAACAAGTGGGGAACGCGTTCTGGAGAGACACGAATGGACAGATTGCAATTCGAGGTGCCGGTGCGCATCACGACAGCGCCTGGCCTGCCGGTCGAGGAAATCTACAGCGTCGAACAGGCGCTTGATTTCCTGCAAGGCTGGCCGGTTCGCCGGCAGGGCCCGGTCTATCAGGCCGCGTTCAATGCCTGCTTTGGCGCCACGGTCGACCTGGTCGAGACCGAGGATGCTTGCCGGGCGTTCATGGCGTTCTGCCGGGTAAGCCGCCTCCTGGCCAGGGACATGCTGGTTCCGCGCAAGCGCGGAGGCGAGGCAAGGGGGCTGAGGGCTTAGCGGCCGAGCCGGGCAGTCCCAGCGAACTGCTTAATGCATCCCGCACTTCCATGCGTTCGACGAGCGGCAAATCTGCCCCAGAGCGGCATGCCTTCCGTGATGCTGTGCCAGCCAGTCACGAATCGGCTATGGCTCCGGCATGCAGGAAACGTCTCTTTACATCCCGGTGAAGCGGTTTCTCGAGAGCCTGGAATTCACCGTTAAAGGCGAAGTTGGTGGTTGCGACGTCGTGGGACTGCGTGACGGCGAGCCGCCCGTGGTCGTCATCTGCGAATTGAAATTGCAGTTCAACCTCGAACTCATACTTCAAGGTGTCGATCGTGCTGCGTCATGCGATGAGGTCTGGCTCGCGGCGCGGATGTCGGCCCGCGGCAAAGGCCGCGAGCATGACCGTCGGTTCCGCGCACTCTGCCGGCGGCTCGGGTTCGGGCTTCTGGGGGTTGGTTCCGCCGGCAACGTCGAATTGCTGCTCAGCCCGGCCGCTTTGCCGCCCCGGCGAGACCCGAGACGAAGATCGCGCCTGGTGGACGAGCATCGTCGCCGGCGCGGCGACCCTGTAGTCGGCGGCGGCTCGCGTACGCCGATAATGACCGCTTACCGGCAAGATGCGCTGGCCTGCGCCGCTGCGATGATCGACGGGCCGAAGCGCCCGCGCGACTTGCAAGCCATTTCACCACGCGCCGCCAAGATCCTGCTTCACAATGTCTATGGCTGGTTCGCCAGGGCCGAGCGCGGCGTCTATGCGCTGACGGACGTTGGCCGCGCTGCGTTACACCGCTGGCCCCAACCGGCTCCATAACGAGGCGGCGCCGAGTTTGGTTGAGCGGCTTGCCGCGGGCAGGGGAGACAACGTACCTCTCCCGACTTGGCAACGATCAGAGTCGGCGCGGGCTGTATCGGTTGTCGCTGGCCGTGGAAATCATCATTGCATCAGGCGAAACGTGACAGCCTCTTCCGAGTTGCTCATCTGCCTTGTGCACACCCGTTGATGCGCGAAATACGACAAGATGAGTTGCGTCGAACTCAAACGCGGCAATGGGCACCGTCGCCGGCGAGATATCGCAAACCGCGATCGCCCGCGGCAAGATTGTTCAAACAAATAGTCCAAACTGGCTATGAGGCGGCCAGCGCGTCGCCACCGTTGTCACTGCCGCGCCAGAGCGCAAAAATCGGGCAAATGCGGCGGCAGGAGACAGTGAAGGCAGCAGTCAGAAACAACAATGTTGATATTTGCGTTACCAAGCGCGTCGAACGGATCGGCACGCCTAGGAACAAAAAAGGAATATTCTGGTAGTTCATTAAGATTGGCTACGGATTGTTTTTCACGAATTCGACCTTGGCAGGAGCGCGCACTTTGTGCGGTGAAGTCCGGCCTGCGACACTCGATGCAATACCAAAAATCTCAAAAATTCTATCAGAGGGGTGCGGGTATTTGATTTGGCGCTAATATACGCCGTCGAGTAGGCAGGCCACCGCGGGGCGCTAAGAAAAAAAGGATTA
>NZ_JBSPTO010000052.1:0-15581 GCF_053850215.1 Mesorhizobium sp. f-mel | reverse complement strand
CGGGCCGGAACGCCGCGTCGGACAGCACCGCCTTGGCCTCATCGTAGCCTGTCACCCACCAGCCTTCATGCCCGGACGGGAAGCGCACGCGGTGGATCGGACCGTTGGCGCATAGCGCCAACATCTCCGGCGAGGGCTCGATGTGATCGACGCGCCACATCGGCAGCGTCGCCAAGGGTTTGTTCGGACATGGTGGCACTTCACTCTCTAAGCGATGGAAGGGCGGAAGGTGACCGGCAGCTTCCGCGGCGGCTGAAGGATCGAGCAGGCACAGGCGCGGATGTTGGCCCGCCAACGCGGAGCCCATGCCGACGCCCATGATGGCCCCGATGGACGAGCCGGCGATCGCCACTGGCCGGGTGCCAAGTTCCTCCCGGCCTCGGGGATTTGCACCAAGCCCCGCGCCACAGCCGCCGACGCGATCCCAAAAGTCGGGCTCATCCCTTTCCGGCAGCGGCCAGCGGAGGTCCGACCACCATGATGGTCGGCTCGGCGCTCAGGAGCTTCTTTGCCACCGCCTTGACCTGATCGAGCGTCACCGCGTTGATGTAACCGGTGCGACGCTGCATGTGGTCGATGCCGAGATCGTCGAGCTGCAGTTCGACCAGCGTCGCGGCGATGGAACTCGACGAATTCAGATTGTTGATCGCATAGGCGCCGATCAGATATTTCTTGGTCGCCGCCAGTTCGCCCTCGGTCGGGCCGTCCTCGGCCAGCCGCTTGACGACGTCCCGCACGATACCAAGCGTCTCTGTGGCGCGGTCCGAGCGTGTGGCGGTGGTTACGATCAGGGCGTCGGCATGGTCCTGGTTGGTCAGCGAGGAGCTGACGCTGTACGCCAGCCCGCGCGTTTCGCGCACTTCCTGCCACAGGCGCGAGGTGAAGGGGCCGCCGAGGATCTGGTTCATCAAAACCGCGGGGAAGAAATCCGCCGCGTTGCGCTTCACGCCGGGCCAGGCGAGTTGCAGCGAGGTCTGCGGCAGGTCGTAGCTGACCTCGACATGCTGCGCCAGAGCAGGCGTGACGTCGGCGACCGGAGCGAGCGCCTGGTTCTGCGGCAGGTCGCCGAACACCATGTCCAGCTTCTTCTTCAGCGTCTCGGCGTCGATGGCCCCGACCACGGCGACATGCAGGCCGCCGCGCGCGAACACCGCCTTGTGCATAGCCTGTAGGTCGGCCCGCGTGATGGCGTCGATGCTCTGCCTCGTACCCTGGTCGGAGCGCGAATAGGGGTGATCGCCATAGACGGCGCGCGCCCATTGGTTCTCCGCCACCGTGTCGGGGTCATTTTCGTTGGCGATAATGCCGGACAGGATCTGCGAGCGGATGCGGTCGATCGGCGCCTGGTCGAAGCGCGGCTCGTTGACCGCCAGCCGCAACAGGTCGAAAGCTTCGTCGCGCTGTTCGGCCAGCATGCGCATGGAGCCGTAGATGCCATCGCGGGTCGCGTTGAGGCTCATCTCGGCGCCGGCATCGTCGAGCTTGATGTTGAAGGCTTCCGAATCGAGAGGGCCGGCGCCCTCATTGAACAGGCCGGTCATCAGATTGGCCAGGCCTTCCTTGCCCGGCGGATCTTGCGTCGTGCCGCCGCGGAAATCGAAGCGGACGGCGACGACCGGGACGGAATAGTCCTCCACCAGCCAGGCGGTGATACCCTTGGATGAGGTGACGGACTGGATTTCCGTGGCGCGGGCGGCAAGCGCCGGCAGGACCAGGAAGACGATAGAGAGGAAGAGTGTGGCGAAAGCGTGCCAGCCGTTCCCCTCTGCCTTTGCGCGAGAAGAGAAAACTCGGAAATGCTCACTGGTCAACACATCAATTCTCCGTCTTTGGTTGCGGCAAGAGATAGCCGGTAGTCGAGTGCGCCAATACCAGGTAGCGCGCGGCAACGGCCTTGACCTCGTCGGTGGTGATCTTGCGGATGCGATCCGGCCATTCCTGCACGTCCTGGACATTGCCGCCCGTGGCGAGCGTCGAACCATAGATGCTGGCCATGGAGCCCTGGTTGTCGCGGGCAAGGATCATCGACCTGACATGGCGGTCCTTGGCTCTTTCGAGTTCTTCCGGGGTGACGCCGTCGCTGGCGATGCGCGCCACCTCCGCATCGATCGCGGATTCGACGTCGGCGAGCGTGGCGTCGCCGCGCGGCGCGCCGTAGACGGTGAAATTGGTATCGTCGAGCATGGTGCCCTCGAAGTCCGCGCCGGCGCTGGAAGCGATGCCCTGCTTGACGACAAGCGCCTGGTAAAGCCGGCTGCGGTTGCCGCCGCCGAGAACTTCGGCCAGCAGGTCGAGCGCTTCAGCCTCGCCCGGCTTGGCCGTCCGGTAGGAGGGCACGACCCATTGGGTCGAGAAACTCGGCACGCTGACGCGGGCGTCGGAGAGCGTCACGGTGCGCTTGGTGTTTTGCTCCGGCTCGACCGGGCGGACGCGTGGTGGCAGGTCCGGCCCGCGGGCCACCTTGCCATAGGTCTTCTCGGCCAGCGCCTTCACCGTTTCCGGTTCGACATCGCCGGCCACGATCAGCACCGCGTTGTTGGGCCGGTAGTACTTGTTGTAGAAGGCGACGGCGTCGGTGCGGTTGAGCTGCTCCATCTCCTGCATCCAGCCGATGACCGGAATGCGGTAGGGCTGGTTCTGCCACAGCGTGGCCTCGACCTCTTCGTCGAGCACGGCCTGCGGGTTGTTGTCGATGCGCGAGCGGCGCTCCTCGAGGATCACATCGCGCTCGGTCTTGATGACGTCGTCGGTGAGGATGAGGTTGCGCATGCGGTCGGCCTCGAAGCTCATCATCAGCTCCAGCGCAGACGGCGCCGTCATCTCGAAGTAGGCGGTGTAATCGGAGGAGGTGAAGGCGTTGTTGGAGCCGCCTATGTCAGAGACGGCGCTGGCTAACTCGCCGGTCGCGTGATTGGTCGTGGCCTTGAACATCAGATGCTCGAAGAAATGGGCGATGCCGGATTTGCCTGACGGCTCGTCGGCGCTGCCGTTCTTGTACCAGACCATATGGGTGACGATCGGCACGCGATGGTCGGGAATGACGATCACTTCCATGCCATTATCGAGCAAGAAATCCGTCACCTTGCCGCCGTCGGCGGCGAGCGCGGGGCCGACCAGCGTCAGGGCGGCTGTGAAGAGCAAGGCGCGGAGAGTATCAAGTGCGGATGTCGAAGCTGGCTTCGGGAGCTGTTTGAACCAGGTCGGCGTCTCCGCGCAATATCGAGATCGCAGGCGGTTGACGCCAAAGCCAACGCTGGCTTCGGGCGCGCATGATCTCTCTGAGGCAGATTTCGACATGTTGGTCACCTTGCTTCCTGACATTCATCGCGATGGAAAAAACAAAACAAATACGGCCGCGCGCGGGTCGAGGCGTTAGATGCAATCGTGATGCCAACTGCACAGGAACCGTTTTTTCGAAATGAAAAGCGCTCGACCGAACACCACCGTGTTGCGAACGCGACCAACCCGACATTAAGTGTCGATTGCGAGACCTTCTTCACGAATGGATGGACAGAAATCTTCTCCGAGCAAGCTCGAACGCACGCATCGTCGAAGAGCCAAGGACAGCCTGAGTTCGTTCCCCTCGTCTGGTGAAGCTGTCGTCATGATAGCCTTGCTCTCCGGGATGTGCGGGCTGACGATGCGCCATGATGCGAGAGTGTGCGGCAACTTGGCGCGATGTTCCTGAGCGCGCGCTTTTCTCAACGAGCGCACGCCGGTTCATCAAATCATCGGTGTTCGGTTCCCTGTGACAGAGCGGCGATCGCTCCTTCGGAGAACGCGTCGATGGCTGCCGCTATACCGCTCGTCCAGCAGGGCGCGTTCGCGAGCGGCTTAGCTGCCCTCCTCACAGCCCTAGCCCTCGTTTCCTGCCGAGAGCCCAATCCACACCACCCCCGGCCCGCATGACGCCATTGAGGTGACTGCCGAGGTGTTTGTCGAGTGCAGGTGACCAGGGCACGAGCTTGAAGCCGAGCCCGTCATCGATCATCGCGAACCGGCCTGAGGCAAGAGAGAAGCGCCGCCGGTAGGTACCAGCAATTTGCTCGCCCTCAGCAGCCTTCATGAAGGACAGACCTGTCCCGGCGGCCAGTTGCTCACCGAGTGCATCAACCTCGCGAGCGCGAAGCGCTGCAATCAGGTTGCGCGCAAGTACGACACGGTCAGCCTCGCGCCGCGCTAAGCCTTGCTCGACAAGGTGCTGGGTGCGATTCTCCAGCGCCTGTTTGACCTGCTGTGCAAATCCGCCCTCGCCTAAGTTGGTTGGTCCATGCGCGACCAGTTGCCGGTCGAGCCAAGTCGCGCCGTCAGCACGGACCTGTTCTTCGATCGAGAGATCAGAACGGACAGCTAGGGCGACGCGGCTGCGGCCTTTTCCATCTTCGTAACGCCGAAGCTCGACGATGGAACCTGGTGCAGAGTCTCCGGTGGCATCGAGATCTTGAAAGCGGATGTAATGAGTTCGTCCATCGATGCCGTCGACAATTGCGTAAGCAGAAGCGCGCAACTCGTCATCGAGGCCTCGTTCCATGAGCCTGCCGATGATCGGGACCTCGCTCGCCTCGCCCGCGAAAACTTGGTCGGCAGCGCCTCTGTCGAGCCCATGCTCGGTAAGGCTGCGATGCATGCGCTTGATGATGTCGCCTCGCTCGCCGAGCGCTCGCAGGGTAGCTTCGGCCTCGGCTACCATTGTCCATTGGCCTGCACCGATCGGGTGCGCGAGGCCGAGGCTTTCCAATTTACGCAATCGGCCGACCTTCACCGCGAGATACTCATCAGGCTTTCGGTCCGCGACGGGCGCGACGTCGATAATGCCATGCCTGTCGATTTCACGAACAAGCTGGCGGTCGAGATGTGTCCAGCGTTCGGCCTCAATTTGTTGATGGAATGCACGACGAATTTCACGATCGGTCCTTGGGCCAAGCTCCTGAGTGATCAGATCCTGCGCACGACTGCGAATCCCATTTTTTATGTAGTCGCGAGAGATGACGAGATCCTGACCGCCCCCAGCTTTGCCGCGCAGGATAATGTGAACGTGGGGATTGTCGGTGTTCCAATGGTCGACGGCCAGCCAATCTAGGTTGGTGCCCAAGTCCTTTTCCATCTGCCCCATGAGGTCGCGGGCGAAGATCTTGAGATCGGCCATCTCCACCGCGTCCTCGGGCGAGACGATGAAGCGAAAATGGTGCCGATCATCCTCGCAGCGCTCGGCGAAATCCTTGACGTCGGCATCGTCGGTTTCCAGACCAAACATGCGCGCCTTCTCGCCGTCGCGGGTGACCCCTTCGCGACGCAGATAATTGAGGTGTCGCGCAAGCGGGCCATTCTGTCTCTTGTGATGACGGACCACGAGCGCCTTGACTGTGCAGGATCGAGAGCGGCTGGTAATGAAGCGATTGGCACGAAGGCTCGCCACCCGGCCTCGTCCGAAATATGAGCCGCGCCCGGCAGTGATACTGCCGTCGCGAGAGATCCTCCCGCCAGCTTTTTGCGCGGCGGCGAGCGCCTGAGCGATGAAGGGCCGTGCCCTTTGGCTCTGGCGCGAGCGGATACGGCCTGGCCGCACGCGGAAATCGTCATCACCTCTCACGACGTTTCACCCGCGATGTGCGGATCACGTTGAAACCGTTGCAGAAAATCAAGTCGGGCGATGTGCGGGAACTTCTGGCGATGTGCGGAAAGCTCGAGAAAAGGCAACCAAAACAACCGACCGACCGAGCCGCACATCGCGGCCTTTTATCTTGCCATCCCTCCCCGACTTCCGTGAGTGCCAGCACTTTCGCCGTCAATCGTGCGACAGAGCAGGTCAGAGTGCAATTTACGCGAGGTCCAGCGTTCATTGCGATGCACCGCGCGATCGTGGGATGAAGAGGCTGTTCCCGGCTAAGTTCGGTGCAGGACGAGCAACTTCAGAACCAACATTCGGCGTCGGCTCAAGCGCCGTGAGATCGTCCACCGCTGTGTCGATCCGCGGCGGCATGTTGGCGGAACGGATCTCCGTGAAGACCGTTCGGTCGACGGAATCGAAACCTCTTCTACCGCGCCATCCGACGTCATTTATCCGAGCAAAGTCGCGATCAAAAAGCTGCGAACCATCTGCGCTCGACCGATTTCCCAATCGTTCCGAGCGGGGCGGGATATCAACAGCTCCCTTGATCAGCGGCCTAAGTTTCGCGACGTAGTCGATCGTCTCTCGAGGCAGCTGACGACCAGTCGAAAGATGCTCCTGATAGCGTTGTGGTCCGGCGTTGTAGGCGGCAAGAAATCCCTTCGGACCGAAGCGATCGAACATCTCGCGGAGATACGCCGCACCAGCCAGGATGTTCTCTCGCGGATTGAACGGATCGGTTCCGAGACCATGTTTGATGCGCAGTTCGGCCCACGTGGCGGGCATGATCTGCATCAGGCCAACCGCAGATTTGGGTGAGATGGCCCGGACATCCCCGCCGCTCTCGACATGCATGACCGCCCCTATCAGGTGCTCGGGAAGGTCAAAGCGTTTGGCGGCCTCGCAGACGTAGTTGGACCAGTTTTCATTCTTTGCGATTGTTGTCCCGGCGCACGATTTTGGCACCGGTTCCGACGGCGCTTCCGCTGCGCCGGCCGCAGAACCAAGCATGAGCAACGCGCATGCTGAGAACATCGCCACGCATTGGCGAGTGGTGACGCGCGCACCACCATCCCGACGTGCCAAAAGCCTGCCATCGTGCTCGCTTCGGGCAAGGGCAAGGCTTCGCCGGCCGATCATGCTTCTCATGCATGACAGCGCAAATAGCACTTCAGTCGATGGAGAAGCGTTCGGCCGCCCTTGACCTTCGCTGCGCGCGACGGCCGCCTGACAGGCGGTCGGGTCGAAGGGTTTGACCGGCATTCGATCGATCAAAGGGTTTGCCTGGGCAAGATCGATAATTCCCGATCGAAACATCGAAGTCAGGCTCGCTCTTCGCGCTTCGACGGCCGGCTCCAGTGTAGATTCCAGACGTCCTTTTCGGTGGCGACCTGGAAGAGGTTGGCGCGGATCGGCTGCGTGAACGACGGATCGTCGATGAGCACCGAGAGATAGGCGCCTGCCTTCTCGCCGGTGCGGTCCCACGCCGCCCCGATCTCGACGCCGTCGCAATAGATGCGGTGTTCGGGGGCATTTTCCGCGTCCGACTTCTCGACAGGCAAGATGGCGAGCTTGGCGTCAATCGTCAGCGTGCAGATGTTGCCGAAGAAGCCGTCATTGTTCCGAGTGAAGGTGCCGATCTGACTCATGCGGATTGTCCTTTCGTGGTGATAGAAACGAGCCGTCACGGCTCGCCGGGAGCCGGTTCGCCGGAAGCATCCGGCGCCGGAGATGTGCGGTCGATGATCCAGATGGGGACCGCGCGGCCGACGATGCTGGTGATTGGGAGTGGGCCGAAATAGCGGCTGTCAAAACTGTCGGCCGCATCCCAGTTCATGAGGAACACTTCGCCTTCGGCAAGCACATGGCAGCCGCGCCAAGCAGGCAGCGGCCGGCCGCGACTGTCGCGCTCGAGCGCGCTGCCGTAGATCTTGCCGTGCGCGATGATGGCCGCCCCACGGCGGCAAACCATTTGTCCGCCGCGCGCCAGGATGTGCTTCAACAGCGGTACGCCGCGCGGCAGATGTCGCCGCTCGGCCAGCAAGCCGGCCAGCGCTTCGGATGGCATAACGACTGCGAGGTCGCCGACCTTAGGCGTGCCACCTTGCTTGATGCGATATAGTCCGATCGGAACGCTTGCCGACGCGTTCCAGATCAGCCACGGAGTAGGTCCGCTTAACGCCGGCGCGACGATCAATGCCGCACCGCCGAGCATTCCCCCGATGATTTTGCCGCGGGCGCTCATGGCTCAATCCGCCGGCGCAGCAGCCACGCTTCATGCCGCTGCCGTGTGTAAGGCCTGGGGCTTTCGCGTGCGACAAGGCGACTGTGGACGTGACGCCAATACTCCGGCGAGACGTCTATCGCGTCGATGCCGAGTGCCTCGACGGCATCGATGATCTCCAGCACCCTCTCAACCTTCGGCCATCCGATGGCGGTGAGCAGGATGTCGGCGCCCGGCCGCACATGGGCGACGGTCGAGCAGCGCTTGCCTGTGCCGACGGCGCGCAGAATGTCGATGCGCGAGGCGACGGTGCCAAAGTCATTCGCCGCCCAGCGGACGAAGGCGAAGATGCTACCGGGCGCGAAGGCGACGACGCGGCGGGTCCTGTCGACGATCCTGTTCTCGACGGCTTTGCCGAAGCGGATGTAGTTCTCGATCCGCTTCTTCACCCAGAGCAGCTCGACATAGGTTAGTTCGCTCATGCCGTCCTTCCCTGCAGGAGGTGGGCAGCCGCAACGGCCTGCCACCCCGTTGAAGGAGCGGCTGGCTCGGGGTTGATACCTCTGCAGACGATCCGGAGAGCGCATCGCCAACGTCGTCCACAGTCTTCCGGAACCGAGCGTTCCGTTAGAAAGAATCCGAAGGATTCCGGGTTAGATAAGTTAGAGGCGCGAATTCGGCTTTCGCTTCCATGGGTTGATTGCGATCTAGGTTCCTGAAATGACGGGGATCGGGTTCCCGAAATCCCGTGTCTTCGGGTTCCTGAAGTGACGAGTTGATTCACAGCTTGTCCTCCGGGGCCCTGGCCTTGCCGAAGCGGTTGAAAAGGTCGGGATGGCAGGCCTTGAAAGTGAGAAGAGGTTCGCCGGCCTTCGTCATGCCCAGCGTCAGGCGATACCCCGGCAAGGATTGCCGGCGAACGATGCCACGAACCTCGAAGGCAAAGCGCTTGTAGGCAGACAGGCTGCCGGATTTTGCGTGGAGATGGTGCAGGTCGAATGACCAACCATGCGCCTGCCGGCCGCCATGTTTTCGCACGAGACGATAGAGCCAGCGCTCGATGCCGCCTGTCAGGTCGAAATAGGCACGGTCGATGGTGAGCACGAAGGCGTCGCCCATGATGCCGGAATAGAACCAGTCGGGCAGGACAAGCTCGATACCAAGCGGTCGAGCGCGATGGTCGGCCCGCTCCTTCCATTCGTTGATCCAGGAGAAGCGGTGCATGCGCCGCTCGGTAGGTTGGCGGATCGAGGTGGCGACGGTGGTCGACTGGAGGCGGTCGAGCGCTGCCTTGAGCAGCAGGTACTCACGGGCTGACGTGCCGCGACCGATGAAGGTCAGGATTTCGTGCGGCGTCGCGGCCATCATGCGCGAGGTTCGCAGCCCATTGTCTCGGGCATCGACGATCTGAGAGGCGGCCCAGATCAGGATATCGGCATCCCAGATGGTCGCCATTCCGTGCTCGGCGGTCGCCTCGACACGGATGGCGATCTCGCCCATGCGAAAGTCGATCGGGGTGACGCGCCGCGATTTGGCGAGCGAGAAGAATGGCCAGGCCATCAGGTCCTGTGCGTCGCGCAAGGCCATCTTGCCGGGGCGCGCATGAAACAGCGCAATCGGCTCCAGATCTGTCGGGGGTGGCCGCATGTCCAGATCCCGCAGCTGCAAGGCTCAGCGCGACTTGCCTGCATAGGCCGGCGCGCGGGCCGCATGCGGCTTGGCCGGCGGGACGTGGGTGGCGTTTGTGTCGCTGGTGGAGGTGCGGGCGCCGAGCTCGATCCAGGCATGCAGGTCATCGATGTCGTAGAGCACGCGGCCGCCAACCTTGCAGTATTTGGGACCGGTGCCGTAGGTCCGGTGTTTTTCCAGTGTCCGGGCGCAGAGGCCAACGATAGGCGCGGCCTCCTTGGTCCGAACATATTTGTGGGGCGCGTCCGCGGGACCCTTCGACATCGCTCGATCTCCATTCGGTTCTGCTGTCGTCCTGGCCTGCCGGGACGCGCGAAATGGACGATGGCCGAATTGAGAAAAAGGGAGGGAGGGCAAAGATCGGCGGGCGTGTTTTTGCTACCCCAGGCGCCTCGATCTGCGCCGACAATGGTCCCACGGCGCGGCATACGTCTTAGGAGAGCGAGCTGGCGATGTAATGGGGCTATGGGTTACCCGTGGTCAATACCAAGATCTGATGACCGACCTCAGCTCCGTGCTTTGGACTGTTGCTCACAAAAGAGGAAAGTCCATGCCACGTTGTCAGCTACCGTCTCGCCGAAGATGATGACGGAAGGTGGCAATTGGCTTTTGATCCTGAAGAGCTACAAGCATGTATTGAGTTCATCCACTGTGACTCTTCTTCAAAGCCCGGGGAATGGATGTCGGTTGAGGATTTTCTGGCTTGGGCACCACGCAATCCTCTTAATCGAAAAGCGATCGATTGCTTCGTCGCGTTCTTGGCGAAGGCTATACTCATCCTGCGCCTGACCTCATGACTCCGAGCTGCGGTGGCGGCTTTGCGGATAGAGGAGAAGGTCCCGATAGCCGCCGGCCACCAGGCGGTCGGCCCGTCGCAGGATCGCCCGCACCTTGTGGCGCAGGTGATGGTCGCGCCAATCGCGCGCAGCGATGGGCTCGCAGGACAGCAGTTCCTCGGCGAGCCGACGGTAACGAGCCCGCTGGTGCCTTCCATCGAAGGTGCGGAGATTGAGAATGTGTCTCAGCCTGGTCTGTTGAGGCAGTGAGCCATACCGGGTGCCGAGCCGACGGCCATTCAGCGCCCGCCAGAGCCGGCGCGCGGCGTCCATCCTGGTTTCGAAATTCTCGTCAAGCGGCAGGACAACAGCGTTGATGTCGAGCAGGTCTCCTGGTTCATTGGAGATGATGTGATGTGTCTCCGGAGCCGGCGGCCAGAGAACATGAACCCGCTCGGCTTCGGTCCAGCTTTGAGCTGTGCTGAGTTGTCTAAGGACAGGCTGCGAGGCACCCGCGAAAGCTGCCAACTTCGTCGCTTGAAGAACCCGAGGCGAGGCCTGTTCCGTCCAGACGATGTGTTCGGGTGAGAGACGCTCGTCAGCAAAGATTTTGAAATCGCGCGCCCCAACGTGCGGCGAATTCCGGCGAGCCGGCGAGTTCTCCTGTCCTCAGTGGACTTGATGCCAGCCGCTGACATTCGGCGGCAAAATCAGCGTTCCGGATCAGATACTCGGCGGCAAACTGTTCGGCTTCGTAGCCGCGCATGTGCTCGTATGCCGCCGGATCGGTCCAATCGCTTCGCGACATGGCAACGGTCCTCATCCGGCCCGCGGTCTGCCGCGAGCTTCGCCATCAGCTTCCGAGGCAACAGTTGGTTTGGGTAGTCAGAGAGTCGGCAAACCGCCTTGCTGAATGAGCACAGCGCCGGTTCAAGTGCCTAGTGTGGTGCACCGCCGGCCAGGAGGTAGCGATAGCCATTGGTGGTCATCCACCGGGCGCGAGCGAGATGTGTTTCCCATGCTCGAAATGCCCGTTCCGGCTCTTTCGCGGGATCGATATGCAGAACGATCCTGGCCACTTCACGCCAGTCGGCGTTTTCGGCTGCTGCATCCAGCAGGCGAATGTAGGTGAGGAGATGCTCCTCGTCGTAGCCGGTCAGGATTGAGGCGTCTGGCGCGACGTCGGCGACATCAGGATCGAGAAGAGGTTTAAGCATGGCAATCTCGTACGCCGACACACTCCTCGATGTGCTGCCAAGTCCTGATTTGGGCGCCTGGATGTGACACGGCCATCACCTCGATGCGTTATGACTGAACGCGATCAGATTATCCGATTTTCTGGTTATCCGATTTTCCATTTAATTGATCTGCCGGCTTCGTCAAGGACCGGCACAAATGCAAAAGACGCTTCGATCGCCAAGACATGTGCGTCTGGTCCAACTGATCGTTGAAAAGCGTAGGAAAGCCGGCCTGAGCCAGGCTGATTTGGCGAAAGCGCTGGATAGATATCAATCGGTGGTCGCGGCCATCGAGTCCGGTGGCCGGCGAATCGACGTTGTCGAATTTCTCGATCTGGCTGAAACGATAGGCTTCGATCCGCATGAGATATTGAGCAAGGTCGTGGCAGTTCAAAGCGGCAAGTCAAAGGATCGCTAAAGTCCGATTTGTCGTGTTTATAACCAGCCACTCATCGCAATCAGACTGCAGTCGCATCGCGAGCCGGGCAGAGCCCGGCGAGCGGCGCAGCCTGCCAGGCGCAACCGCTACAGCCGATCGCCCTCCCAGATCCGCGACAATTGGTGATTGGCTGCGCGGCCGGATTTCGACCGCGCAGCATCGCGCGGTCAGACTGCCTTTTCGAGCAACACCTTCGCCTTGCCTTCAAGCTCAAGCCGGCTGTCCTGATGGGATTTGGTACGCGCATGCGCAGTCATGCCCTGTACAAAATCGAAGATGCTTTCGGGTGGCCGGCCTTCGTCCTGCAAGACGGCCGCGATGATCTTGCCGGTTTCGGCCTTGGAGAAGCCTCGCTTGCGCAGGAAGGTTTCGCGGTCGTCATCGCTGCGGGCGACGATCTTCTCACGCGCGGCCTTGATGCCAGCGATAAACGGCGCCGGCGAGGAGTTGGCGAAACTGGTCAAGGCCGGTGCTGCCTCGTGGGCAAAACGCTGCGCGGCGAATTTCGAATGCCGGATGCTGATTTCCTCAAAGCCTTCGACGCCCCAAAGGTTGCGGTTCATGCAAACCGCGCGAAGGTAGAACGAGGCGATGCCAAGCGTCTTGCTGCCGACTTCGCTGTTCCAGCAATAAAATCCCCGGAAATACAAATCCGGCTCTCCGTTCGGCAGGCGCCCTGCCTCGATGGGGTGGGTGTCGTCGACCAGAAACAGGAACACGTCGCGGTCACTGGCGTAAAGCGTGGTGGTGTCCTTCGTGATGTCCACGAAGGGATTATGCGTCATGGTCGCCCAATCAAGCATCCCCGGCACCTTCCACATGGTGTCGCCGGTGCCATTGCCCGCGATCTTCATGACGGCTGCGACAAGCTCATGATCCCAGATACGGCCATAGTCTGGCCCGGTGACAGCGCGAAGCTCGATGCGTCCGTCCTCCGCCTCAAGGGTTTTCACAAGCTCGGCGCGATGACTGAGCAAGCCGTGCTGGAGATTGATGCCTGCCAGCGGTGCGGGAAGCTGACGCATGTAAGTTGCGGGTGCACCGACAAGGCTGCACAGTTGGCCGAAGCTCCAATGTGTGGGCGCGATCATCTGCTCCTGTCCAGGAACGATCAGCGAAAGCCGTTCGGCATTCTCGCGGCTTGCCTCGACGCGAACGGCGCGGCTCTCGACGGTGCGCGCGGTGGCACGATCCGCACGCGTGCGCACAGCATCATAGAGCTCGGTCAGCGAAAGATAGCGCTCATCATCGGGACGCGAGAACCATTCCGAAGAAACGCGCCCAATGCGCTCGCCGCGCGAAATGTCGACGCGAAAGCTGCCGGGAACGGGGGGCTCCTGGTTGTTGCTTGTACTGTTGGTGTTCGTGATCATGTTCATTGGTCACTCCTTTTTCAGTCGATGCCGAAGGCATGTCCTCCGGCATGCCTTCCGGGGGCGCGTGAGCGCGCGGGAGTGATGGGGGCCATTGCCGGCGCGCGGAGCCGGGCTGCACGGTCGAGCGGAGCGGATGGAATTGATCGCGGTGGTTGCCGATTGGTCGGCCGCTTTGCGAGCCGGCGGCCCTGCTCTGCACAGCCGGCAATGGCGGGGAAGCGAGGGGAAAGTCTCCTCGCTTCCCTTAAGGCAGTTGGCAGATTGTTCCGCTGCGACCAAAATAAATCGGAATGGGGTTCTGCCTGGAAGTGTCGCCTCCTTAGAGATTTGTGGAGCGAACAATCATTATTCGCTTGATCTATTGTACAAACCGCACAAATAACATGCTGACGTAATTGAACCCCGAAGAAGGAAACTGCATGATCGCATCCGATGAGCAACAGGGCAAAACCGATCTCGTGTCGATTGCTGCCGATATTGTCTCCGCCTATGTGTCGAACAATCCATTGCCGGTGGCGGAGCTGCCGAAACTGATCGGCGATATCCATGTCGCTCTGCAGAACGTCGGCACACCCGTGGCCGAACCTGTAGTGAAACTGGAACCGGCCGTTTCGATCAGGAAGTCGGTGACGCCCGACTACATTATCTGCCTGGAAGACGGGAAGAATTTCAAATCGCTGAAACGGCATCTCAGCACGCACTACCATCTGAGCCCTGAGGAATACCGGCAAAAGTGGAGCCTGCCTGCCGACTATCCAATGGTGGCGCCGAACTACGCCGCCGCCCGCTCGGCGCTGGCGAAGGCAGCCGGGCTCGGCCGCAAGCTGGCGGCACCAGAAGCAGCCAAGGAGGAGAACCCGAAACGGATGCCTCGCGTCGCTGCAGCGACTGTGACAGCAGCACCTGCAAAATCGCCGGTCAAGAAAACGCGCAAAGTTGCCGCCAAGGCCTAGCCTGCCTCATCGAACTGGTTACAATCGAGCGGTGGCGGACTGAGCATGGTGAAGCCCCGGCGCGGCGCGCCGGGGCCTTTTTTGTTAGGCCGCTTTCACTCGGCGGCGCGGCGGGACCAGATGAGCGAGAACTCGCCCTGGGTTTCGGTCTCGACCAGGCTCGCATAGATCGGAGCGGGGAAACTTGGATCGTCGAGTTTGACCGAGTGATAGTCACGTCCTTCGCGCGAGGTCTTCTTCCATGCCGCCCCGAATTCGGTGGCGCCGGCGAAGATGCGATAGTCCGGACCTTTTTCGTTGTCCCCTTCGGCGGGGACAAAATCCACGGTCTTGACGTTGAGGTTGAGGGTCTTGACGGAGCCCTTGAAGCCCTTTCCGGTGCTGGTGAAGATGCCGATCGTAGCCATTGCGGTGGTTCCTTCTGTTGATCGGGCCGCGCCCATCGCGGCCTCGATGGTGGTCGTGAGACCGAGGACGATCGATCCGCACCCCGAAGGGCTGAAACGAAGTGGAGGACGGCTGACGCTGGCTTTTTTGTCTCGCGATGCAAAGCCGGCCTCTTGGGCCGGCGGCGGAAAAAAACCAGCGTCGGACGTTGCGGGAAGACGATCGAGCGAAGCCGGTCTTCGGTCAGACCCAATCCATTCGAGGACGCCGAGCGCGGCTTGCCAGCAGACGAAGAGGAACCGCTGCAATGGCTACGATCGATTCACACCGCAAAAGGGCTTGGATCAGTGCGGAGCCAATTCACGGCAAGGCAGGGATCACCTCTCCGCGGAATCTAATGGTGACAATGAAGTCCAGGCTTTCGCCGCTCTTTGCCCTCAATCCGTTGTATTCGACGCGATACGGAAAATGATACCCGCGCCAGGGGCTGCGACCAATGCCCGCCAAGCGGATGATCAGACCCTCCCCGCCCTAGTCTATGCCAGCCCGGTCGACACCACAGACGGTAGACGACCCATTTACACCTGATCTTCCGCCGCTTTGCCGTGTGATTGCCAACCGTGAAGCCTGCGTGCCCCGCAGGCGCTTTGGCGTGAGAGTCCGCCGGAGTTCCGGATCGTATGCCTCGAGGGCTCGATGATCGATGCTAGGCCCCGAGGCTGGCAGGGAGCGGCAAGGGCGGACGCGCAGCTTTCCGCGCGTCCTGAGCAGCCAGTGCGCATGCGCCAAAAAAGCGCCTATTCCACAGTCACCGATTTCGCCAAGTTGCGCGGCTGGTCGACGTCGGTGCCCATGAACACGGCGGTGAAATAGGCCAGCATCTGGATCGGC